>JASHPE010000151.1 GCA_030038235.1 Terriglobia bacterium | reverse complement strand
GAAGATGTAGCCGGCGAGGATCGTCAGGGCGGCGGGAACAAAGAAACCAGCGATCAGCAGCAAGCCGCAAGCGATCTGTAGTCCGACAGCGCGTGAGCATACGGAGTCGCCTGCATTACCGACATATATTGCCGTGCAATTGGAGCCTCGAAGGACGGTGGACCTGTGAAACGAACAAATCCGTTGAGTCCATACACGACAAAGATCGCTCCGAGCAGAACCCGTTGGACGACAGCCACGATTTTCATTGGCCTCCTGAACCGGGAAGAAGCAGTTTCCAGGTAAGCGCTACCGTCAAATGCGTGAGTACGTTGTTCAACCAATCGTGAAGACAACCCGTGGCTTGCCGGGTGCGCCCCAGTAGGTCTCCACTTCCGAAAGGGGGACGGTTTTCGTTGCGATCTTCAATCCGGCCCGGATGGTGGCTTCGAATATGCTCCTAATGGCGCCCAGCAGAGCGGGCCAACCCACGCCCTTCAACCCGCTCCCCATCAGCACAATCGCCGAAGAACGTAAAGCCGCACCAGGCAGGTCAATGCTCTCCTCTCCGCTCACGCCGCCGACGTGAACAAAGCGAACAGGTTTCGCATCCTCGACGCTCTTTGCGATCGCAACAATGATCGTCCTTGCGCTTTCGCCCCAGACGTAGTCAACAGCCACATCGATGCCGTCTGCGAACTCCTGGATCAGGGCTTCCTCGTACTGCTTCGCCCCGGAGGGATGGGCGTTTCCCAACGCGAACGGAATCGTCACGTCTGCCCCCAGCTCCTTCACTTCCTCGAGCTCGTCCTGATTGCGTCCGGTTGCAATCACCCTGGCCGCTCCGAGGTACTTCGCCAGTTGCACCGCCAAACGGCCTGCACTGCCGGTGGCGCCATTCACCAACACCGTCTCGCCGGTCTTGAGTTGCGCGCGTTCCATCATTGCCGCCCACGCGGACATACCGGGGTTGGCAATTGCCGCTGCCGTAATGTCATCCAACGCATCGGGCAGTGGAATGGTATACCTCGTTTTGACCAGGGACCTTTCCGCAAGCGCGCCGAAGGGGGACTCCGGGAGTACAAAGTATGCTCGCTGCCCTTCGGCTGTCGTTCCAACCCCGTCGACGCCAGGGACCGCCGGAAACAGGTTGTCGGAACTGTAGTGTGAGCCCGATGCGCGGGACTTGGTGTTCTGGCTAAGCGCAGAGGCGCGAACGGTGATGATGGTTTGCCCGCTCTGGGCGACGGGTTCGCGGAAATCTCCGTAAACAGGGTTAGTCTTTGGTGCTTTGACCACGGCTGCTTTCATCGAACGTGTTCCTCCTGGGTTGGTCGGCCACGGTCTTAGGGGTTCCCCACCGTGGCCTGAATTGAACATCGTACGACAACTTGAACAGCGTTCAATAATGAGATGCGCGGCGTGATATGCTGGTTGCATGAAAGTCAATCGTGAAATTCTGACCCGCGGGGCTCTGAAGCTCCTTAACGAAGTAGGACTCGAGCAATTGACCCTCCGCCGCTTGGGCGCCGAGCTGAAGGTTCAGGCAACCGCTATCTATTGGCATTTCAAGACCAAGGAAGAACTGATCGACGAGATGGCGACGCTGGTTCTTGCGGAGGGAGCCCGGCAACTGGTGCCAGCAAAGGAATCTTCAGATTGGAGCGTCTGGGCAGCTTCGTTCGGAACAGGCCTGCGAACGACCCTGTTAGCCTACCGCGACGGTGCTCGGATGGTCGCCGGGAGCCGGCTTACCAACACCGAGTACATGAAGACCGCGGAGCGAATCGGGGCCAAGCTGGTCGAGTCCGGCTTTACGGTTCGTCAGACGGTGGTCCTGCTGAGCACGATCTACAACTACACCCTGAGCTTCGTGATGGAGGAACAGGCGGTTTTTCCGCGACCGGGCGAGCGATCCCCGCACTACAGCATTGCCGAGCGGAACGCCAAGCTCGACGAAAGAGAGCTTCCGCTTCTTCGACAGGCTGGCGCGATTCTGTTTGACAAGTTTGATCGCCGTTACAAGGAGGGCCTCGCTTTGATTTTGCGGGGCGCAAAGTTACACGACTCCGCGCACGGGCAACAACAGCAATCCTGACTGAGCCTGGGGGACGATCCTTAAAAACCGGGAGACTTGCTGGGCTCCTATCCAAGTACCGGATAATACAGCACTTATCAGAAATGGCAAGCGGACCGGTCAAATGGTCCTCATCGAGAGCTCCACGCCGCTGGCGAACGGCACGGACAGGTAACCGTTTGCTGTCGAGCGCACATGCGCCAAGTACTCGCGGCTGGTCGACGTCATCCCCGACCACAAGGGCGCCAGGCCCGAGACTGCCCTCGACGAGGCTCAACACGTCCAGATAGAGTGCCTTGGCGCCGTCAAGCAGGAGGAGGTCGATTGTTTCCGGGAGATTGACCCGGAGCGTCTGCAGGGCGTCGCCTTCGCGGATCTCGACCAGGTCGAGAAGCCCCGCTACGGTCAGATTGTCCCGTGCCCGCGCCCCTTGGATGGCTCAAACTCGCTGGTGATCACGCGCCCGCCGCCGCTGTCCCGGAGAGCAGCGGCGAGATGCAGAGTGGATACGCGAAACGAGGTTCCAAATTCGACGATGGAGATGTCAAAAAGCCGCCGCTTGAGCGTCTGCGCGCCCTTGTCCACGCGTTTATTCGGTCGGAATGCGATGAAGCCAGGATGCGATTGGCACTCAATGACGCCGCACCGTTCTATCGCGACGCTCCGGAGGCCAAGGAGGCGAAGGCGTCGGGACCTCGCACAGTTCAGATCTTTCATGCGGGAGGCGCTACCTAAAGGCGTCGCCGGCGACACGCGCTTTGGCTGCCGATCTGATCATGACCGCGCTAAGCGCGGGGGGAAAGCGGTTTTCGCAACGTCCGAGAACAGCTGCCGAGATAAAGGCCTACGGCCGGGCGATGGCCGACATGTTTTGCGCTTACCTCATTAGCCTCAACCGTGAATAAGAGCAGGCACTCGTCTCGGCCGTTGCTTCTAACCCATAACCTGGATAGCTGGTAAGACCTGCCTCCGACGGTCGTCTTGCACCCAGGACAGGCTTATGCTGGCCTGCGCATCCCCCGCCTGTTGCGCTGTGGTTGGCGCGACAAGCGAGAATCCTGTAGGAGGCAGCGGAATCTCGTTTCAGGGTCGCCGGAGAGACGGCGGACACGGACCGACAGGGCTTGATGGGTTACCTCATTTGTTCTATCTTGTAAGAGAAATGAAGCGCGGTGAACTTCTCGGATCGCTGGAACTCATCATCCTGCTGGCGGTGGCGCGCCT
>JASHPE010000150.1 GCA_030038235.1 Terriglobia bacterium | reverse complement strand
AGACGAGTCTCGCCCGCCGTGGCTTTTTCCGCGCCCGCCAGCAGCTTGATCAAAGTCGACTTCCCCGCCCCGTTCACCCCTACCAGCCCCACGCGATCCGCGCGGTTGATGATGAAGTTCACGCCCGCGAAGACCTGCTTAGGCCCATAGCTCTTGGCCACGCCTCGAAACTCCGCCACCAGGCGTCCGCTGGCCGGGGGCTGGGGGAACGAGAAGTGGATGGTCTTCTCCTCGGGCGGCAGCTCGATTCGCTCGATCTTCTCCAGCTCCTTGATCCGGCTTTGCACTTGCCGCGCTTTGGTGGCCTGATAGCGAAAGCGGTTGATGAATACTTCCAGATGGTGGATGCGCTCCTGCTGATTGTTATAGGCGGCCTCAAGCTGCGTCTTGCGTTCGTCTTTCTGCGCCAGATACCGGTCGTAGTTGCCCGTGTAGAAGTAGGCGCGCCGGTTCCAGATCTCCAGGATTTTGTGCACCGTCACGTCCAGAAAATACCGGTCGTGCGACACCAGGACGAAGGCGTGGGGATAGCTTTCCAGATACTGTTCCAGCCAGTTCCGCGCCTCGAGATCGAGGTGATTGGTGGGCTCATCGAGCAGCAGAAGATTGGGCTTGATGAGCAGCAGCTTGGCCAGCGCCACCCGCATCTGCCAGCCGCCCGAAAACTCCTCCGTGCGACGCGCCTGATCCTCGCGCGAGAATCCCAGGCCGTTGAGCACGGCGCCCGCCTGCGCTTCCATCGAATATCCATCGCGGTGCTGAAACTCCGTCTCCAGGTTGTGATAGCGATTGGTCACGCGCTCGTATTCCTCGCCGGCGGGGTCGAGGTCGGCCATCTGGTGGGTCAGAGCTTCCATCTCCCTTTCCATCTCGCGCAGGTTTTCGAACACGGAAAGGCACTCTGCGAGCACGCTGCGCCCGGAGAGCGTAAGACCGTCCTGCGGAAGATATCCCCGCGTGATGCCCTTGGCGGCGGAGATCGACCCGTCGTCAAGCGACTCAAGTCCAGCGAGCAGCTTCAGCAAGGTCGATTTGCCGGTGCCGTTTCCGCCCACCACACCGATGCGGTCGCCGGGCGTCAGCAGCCAGTCAAGGTCCTCGAACAATACTTTGGAGCCGAAGTGCTTTCCGGCCGAAGAAAGTTGGATCATGGTCGATCTCGGGTTCGGTGCGCCAGGCATCGCGGCGGGCGCATCCGCGGTCACTTCAACTATAGCAGGGGCATGTCCTCGGCCCCGACTGCTGCCGTCGCCACCTAAGTTCGCTTGCCCAGGTCGATCGAAGAAACCGGGAATGTCATTTAGAATAAACAGCTTACAGCGGACGAGCGGATCGCGGCGTGGGACTCGTCTCGGCAAGCGCAATGGCACCGTCTGAAAAACCGCGATTTTACCGGGAAATTGGCATAGCACGTCGCTTGCACGCGCCCTCGCCGTGCTCGTTACTGATGAGTAAAATAACCGTTTCGGTCCTGAATGTCGAAAAGTCATGTTATTGATTCTACGTGAGATTCCCGTTCTGCTCGGGGCGCTTTTTTCATATTTCGACGTTTCTCGAATTAAGGTCATCTCGCTGATTCCAAACGACATTCCCGTTTCGGTTTTTTTGTAAACATTGTTCGCCATGTAGCCCCGTTTTACTGACTCTAAAGGACATTCCCGCGATGGTCCTAGCCGGCCAATTCCGGGAATGTTGTTGATTCTAAACAGAAGTGCACTTTGATTCGTGGATGTTAGAGCGGGGGCGTTTTTGCTTGTTTTTCGGATTGTAGGTTGAGGCGTGTGGGCTAGATGTTCCTTCAAGCGGCGGAGAATCAGCGGGTTGAGAAGTTTCAAAAACTCAGATTTTGCAAACACGCGGCGCGCCCATTATGGCACATTTTCTGAAAATCCTGCCATCCTCCCGATTCCACGTTATATTCCGGGTTTGGCGGGGCGCGCCCCACTGCATTTTGGGGGTGCTCTTCGCGATGTAGGTCGATCTGAGGAGGCTAGAGCAAGACTGGTTGGCTGTGAGACTCCGGACAGCGCGGACGGAATGTTTTCGCAGAGACCTAATTCACCTCCAGGCGCCAGCCAGCCCCTACCAGCCGGGCGCAAGCGGATCACTGCCCCCACGTTTAGGTAAGCTTTAATATACCACGAGTACCGGCAGGCTCGTCAAGGAAATAAGACTTGCGTCCTGGTTTCAGACGTAGGGGCGGCCCTTGTGGCCGCCCAAGGGCGGTCGAGGACATACTCTGCACCGCCGAGTCGTATCAAGAGGCGTACCGACAGGCCGGTCTGGAGGCGACTCGAACGCTCAGTCCGCTCGCAAAGGGCGGCGAACCTTATCCCTAGGTGAGCGAAACGAAGATTGCTCCCTGGGTGATCTACGTTTTGGAACTGGCGACATGACTTTGGAGATCCTCCCGCCTGGCGAGCCCTGCCCCCACAGACTCGCACATTCACGAGTGACCACCCAAAATGGCAAACCAAACCGAATGGCGAACAGCGCCGATTGCGAGCTGAAGGAGAGGCTTGGTGGGCCTGGGTAGAGTTGAACTACCGACCTCACCCTTATCAGGGGTGCGCTCTAGCCACCTGAGCTACAGGCCCGCGGAGTGTTCGGGCGGCTGAGAACGCCGCCCTCGATCAGTGCCTAGTATAAGCAGTGTCGGCGCGATTCGCAAGCGCGTGCACTGGAAGAACAGAGCTGAGGATGACACGGCGAACGTGGGGACTGTTCGGAGAGCATCACCCGAGACCGGCAACCGACAACCGTAAACCGACAACCTGCAACTGACGACTGCGATTGACCTAACCCGCTCGAAACAGGCATACTTTTGAAAGCGGCGCATCTGCAAGACCGGAGGAAAGTGCAAGCGGAAATCATCAAATTCGATGAGTTCGAGCTTGACCTCGGGCGCTATGAGTTGCGGCGGCAGGGCCAGCCTCTAAAACTCGAAAAGATCCCCATGGAACTGCTGATCCTGCTGGCCGAGCGCCAGGGGCAGCTTGTCAGTCGCGACGAGATCATGCAGCGGCTTTGGGGTGATAATGTATACGTCGACAGGCGGCAGGGCATCAACACTGCCATCCGCAAGATCCGGCTGGCGCTCAGGGACGATCCTGACGATCCGCGGGTGCTGCTGACCGTCGTCGGCAAGGGCTACCGTCTGGTAGCGCCGATTGTGAGCGTCGCGTCGGCGGGTGACGCCCAGGCTGCCGAGCCAGTGCAGGCTTCCCAGACCCTACCAGAGGCTCCTGCGGTGGGATTGTCGGGCCCGAGCGCCGCCTCTTCCGGGCCGCCGGCCGCGGTCGTCGATCCCCGGCTGGCGCGGGCTTTGTTCCTGGTGATTCAGGCAGGATACCTGACGCTCTACGGCGTGGCTTTCGCGCATGTGACGCAAATCCGAGGCTTGAGGCTGCCGGCATCGACGCCGGCGTTTACGTTGATCGCGGGACTCCTCGGCGCGGCGATGCACCTTTACCTGACTGCGGCTGTGGCGTTCAACTATCCGGGCTCGGGCCGACTGTTCCGGCAGATTTTTCCCGGCATCCTGGCGATTGACGTCCTCTGGGCGGCGTCGCCCCTGTTCCTGTTCGCACGCTGGGGTGAGCTGACGCTGCTGTTCGTGGCGGCGCTGGCGTTTCTGCCGTTCTCGCAGCGGACGCTGATACGGTCCGCCTACGCCTGACCGACTGACCGATGGCAACCACCACACAATTCGACCCCGCTACTGTTGAGGAACAGGTCCTCGACATTATCCGCGAGATCCTGCACGAGCTGGGATCGGATCAAGCGGCGCGCAACGCGAAGCTCAACTCTGCGCTGGAGCGCGAGCTTGGACTCGGCAGCCTGGAGCGCGTCGAGCTGCTGGTGCGATGCGAGAAGCGCTTCGCACGCCAGTTGCCGGACACGCTCGCGCAGAGCGCGGAGACGCCGGCCGATTGGGTGCGAGCGCTGCTCGTCGGGCAGAACAATGGGAACGAGCGCCAGCGCTATCGCATCGAGCAGCCGGAGCGCGACGCGCCCGCGGCGCCCGACTCCGCCCGCACCTGGACCGAGGTCTTGTGGCGCCACGCCGAGGTAGAGCCCGACCGCGTCCAGATACATCTGCTCGAAGGCGACTCCGGCCAGGACATCACCTATGCCGAGCTCCTGGAGGTTTCGCTGAGAGTGGCGGCCGGCCTGCAAGCGCGCGGTCTCGGGCCAAACGAGACCGTGGCCATCATGCTGCCCACGTCGTCCGACTTCTTCTACTCGTTTTTCGGGGTGATGCTGGCGGGCGGCGTCGCCGTGCCCATTTATCCGCCCGCGCGTCCCGACAAGATCGAAGAGTACGTCCGGCGGCAGGTTAAGATCCTGCACAACGCCGAGGTACGCTTCCTGATTACCTGGGACCGGGCGCGCTCCGTGTCCAACTTGATGGGCCTGAGCTTGCCGAGCCTGAGCGGCGTGACCTCGGTCGGCGAACTCGAGCGCATCGGGCGCGACAGCTCGACGCGTCCACGCCCCGCCGATGTTCAGGCGTCCGATATCGCGTTCATCCAGTACACCTCCGGCTCGACCGGCGATCCCAAGGGCGTAGTGCTTACGCAATCAAACGTTTTGGCGAACGTGCGCGGCATCGGCTGGGCGGTCAAGTTCCGCCCCGACGACGTGGTGGTCACCTGGCTGCCGCTTTACCATGACATGGGCCTGATCGGCTCGTGGCTCTTCAGCGTTTATTACGGCGCGCCCATCACCGTGCTCTCTCCGCTCGATTTTCTGGCGCGGCCGGAGCGCTGGCTCTGGGCGCTGCACGATTCCGGCGGGTCGCTGTGCCCTGCCCCGAACTTCGCCTACGAGCTCTGCGCGCGCAAGATTCGCGACGAGGCGCTGGCCGGTCTCGATTTGAGCCGGTGGCGCGTGGCGATCAACGCTGGCGAAGCGGTGCTACCGGAAACGCTGGCGCGATTTGCCGGGCGTTTCGCTCCCTACGGATTCCGGCCCGAGGCTTACGTGCCGTGCTACGGCCTCGCCGAGTCGTCAGTGGCGCTGACCTTTCCCGCGGTCGATCGCAAGCCGATCATCGATACCATCGAGCGTCGCGCCTACTCACGTGAGGGTCACGCCGAGCCGGCTTCGGTAGTTGCGAACAATAATGGATCAACTAACGATCCGGACGTCCTCCGGTTTGTCGCCAATGGCACCCCTCTGCCCGATCATGAAGTTCAGCTCGTGGATGACGGAGGGCACGTGGTCGGCGAACGCGTTCAGGGGCGTATCCGCTTCCGCGGCCCGTCGCGCACGCCGGGCTACTATCGCAATCCCAAAGCAACGAACTCCGTGATCGATGCCGAGGGTTGGATGGACTCCGGCGACCTTGGTTATTGGGCGGGCGGCGAGCTGTTTGTCACCGGGCGCGCCAAGGACCTGATCATCCGCGCCGGGCACAACATTGTGCCGCAGGAGATCGAAGCGGTGACGGCCGAGGTGAAGGGCGTCCGGCGCGGCTGCGTGGCCGCATTCGGCAGCCGCGATCCTCGATCGGGTACCGAACGTGTGGTGGTGGTGGCCGAAACGCGCGAGACGCATGCGCAGGACCGCAGGCGGATCAAGGCGGAGATCGGGCATCGCGTGGCCGCCGCCGGTGTGCCGCCCGATCGCATCGTGCTGGCGCCGCCGGGCGCCATTCCCAAGACGTCGAGCGGCAAAATCCGGCGCCACGAAACCAAGCGCCTGTACGAATCCGGCAAGCTCGGCGGTACGCAGCGTCCGGCATGGGTCCAGATCGCCACCCTCGCGCTGGGCAATCTGGGCAACTGGACTTATCGCCGCACCATGAAGGCGCTGCTGGTGCTCTATCGCGGCTACAGCGCCGCGGTCTGGGCCGCGCTTTCATGGGCCGGGGGCGGGCTCGCCTCGATTCTGCCTGGAGCACGCCGCCGCGCTCGCGTGGCGCGGCTCGCTCTTCGGGGCATCCTGAGCCTGACCGGCCAGCCCGTGAAGCTCGAACTCGCCGCGCCGCTACCGAATCCTAATCCAGCCATCCTGGTGGCGAATCGCGCCGGCACTCTCGACGCCATTATCGTGGCCGCCGCCCTGCCTCGCCTCGTTCTCCTCGCCGATACGGGCGACGTGAGATTCATGCCGCCGCGGATTTCACGGCTTCTGCGCCACATTGTCCTCGCGCCTGTCGCGAGCGAGACGTATCCGCCGGGCGGGCGGCTGCGCGAGCGAATCAAGCAGGCGCTCGCCGAGCGCCAGTCCGTGCTGGTGCTTTCGGAGAGCGCTGCCGGCGCGCCGCCGAGCCTGAGCCGCTTCCGCCTGGACGCTTTCCATGCCGCCGAGGTCACCGGCGTGCCCCTGGTGCCTGTGGGGGTCCGCGGAACCTCGCACGTGCTCGATCCACGGCATCGCGGAATGCATCATCGTGCGGTCATCAAGATCGGCCGCGCCATCAAGCCGGGGTCGTGCGCCGAGCGCGAGATTGTCGAGTTGCGGGAACGAGTGAGGGGCGAGATTGCAGAGCTATGCCGGTAGTTGGTTGGCGGTTGCTGGTTGTCGGTGATCGGTTGGCGGTGACCGGCTCTCAAGGTGACGATTTTCAGATTTCGCTTTGCGAGTTTCGCTCTTCGGTTTTCGGTTTCAGGGGAGTGCCTTTGCCCACAAGCAGCGAAGCACAGAAACGGTTCGACGAAGAGGAGCGCGCGTACTGGAATCAGCGCGACGCGCTACTAGAGCGTTATGCAGGCAAGTGGGTCGCCGTTGTCGGCGGGCAAGTGGTTTCGGCTGGAGATCAAATGAACAAGGTGGCCGCCGAGGCTTGGCAAAAGACGGGTAGCGGCCTCATGTACATGAATCTGGTGGGTAACGAGGATGTCGTGCTGCGTGTACGGCTAAGAGTGTAAAACGGGAGAAAAAATGCTATCAGATCCGGTCTTTCAGGTCCTCGCTCCTGAAGTCCTCGATCAGATTACTAAGTACCTGAAGTGGGATCCTGTCGTATCAAGTTCTCCAGCCTTGCTCTTGTCGCAGTCCGATTCCAAGGAGCGATTGACTTGGCTGGACCAGCACCGAGCCGAAGTAGAACGGCATATCTCTTGGGTAGGGACGCCTATTTTCTCCTATGCCTTGGGGAATGCAAAAGGTTACCAGCAGATCGTCGCCGATGTGGCCGCGCAGATCGATGTTCCGATCTCCCCATCGATGAGTACGCCTGAAGTCGAGACTAAGCTCCTGCAGAAGCTGTGGACCGACACGTTGTCTCGCTTGGGTCCCGAAGAGCGTGAAGCGCTGCTCGCAAAGGTCGAGGCGGTTGCAGCGCAATATGGACCGTCGGCAAAGAAGGAGATGGCCGGTTTTGCAGGGCTTGCAGCGGCACAAATGTCAGGCTTCGGCGTTTACCTCTTGGGCTCCACGCTCCTCGGCGCCTTGAATTATGCTCTGGGGCTGGGTCTTGGATTTGGTGCCTTTACCGGCCTATCCTCGGCCATCTCGATTGCGATCGGACCGCTTGGCTGGGCGGCGCTCGGACTGTACACTATCAAAAAGCTGGGCGCGCCAAATTATAAAAAACTCCTACCTGTCGTTATTCTCATCGCTTCGCACCGAGCTGGCGGAGCCGCCGCGATACCATCAGCAATGTTAGCCCCGAGCGCGAATCGGACTGCGGCGACCGTTATCATTGAATCGTTGCCGAGACCGACGTCATCGCCAACGCCCGCGCCACCACCACAAGTTCGGCATCACTCAAGAGCAGAAAAGACTACATTCCAGCTGCGTCCAGAGAATCGTCCGCTATGCCAGATCGCCGAAGAGTTTTTTCCGCAGACGTACTTCCTCGATTTGCGAGATGAGGACCAACAGGCGATTCGTGACCTGAAAGCGGAGCGTGAACAGACGGAAACGGAGGAAAAGCGCCTCGCGAAGCTGCGCGCGGTCGCAGAGCGGAAGGAAGCCCGAAAACAGAGGAAGCGTGAGCAAGCCGCCCAGCGTGCGGCCAAGAGGCAGGACTGGAAAGCCCAAGGCGCCATTTCGCGACGGATGAAAGACTACTCGCGCCTACTGCGAAACCTCGAATTTGATCCCGAGGCCCTCGAGCGGCTTGAACACCTTGCGAAAATGGGTGCAAACTCGCAAATCGATGAAAAGCTCGGCCTAATGAACGCCGGCCAAGCAGTTTATCGCGATTCGATTTCCGGCACCGCTCCGACGGTTTATGAAGCCAAAGCCGGATATGACTACCGAATCTACTACTACCGGAATGGTCCTAAGATTCGTATTCGGCTCATTGGCGACAAGGGTACCCAAGATGCCGATATCGCTCAAATTCGTCGTACTGCCCGTGCACGCTCAGCGGGGTTGTGATGTTTTCGTTAGCCCGAATTTCGCGAGTAGACCCCAAGCCGACATTGCCGGTGCCGGAGAGGCCGCAGTCCAGAGTCGGGGCGTTGACAGACAGAAGCGCGAAAGAGTGTCCCATTTCCGGATTGAAGTTTCAGCGGGTCGCAATGACGCTGGGCCTCCCCACGACTCCGGTTGCCAGCGCGCGAAGCCTGAATGATTCTCGGTGATCTTCTAGGGAGAGCGGAACAAATGTAATTCGGTGATCTATAGCCGCCGGCGTCATCAGCAGGGCCGTGAGAGGACCATCAGCAGCCAGCCCTTGACGTCCGATTGGCGGACGCCTAAATTGTGACTCCTGCGTTTCAATCGCTTATGCTCTCGATCGTGGTACGCCTGCTGGCCTGCTTCGCCATCGGCTCGATTCCTTTCGCCGTTATTTCGATGGCAGGTTCCGGAATCGACATTCGCAAGATCGGCTCCGGAAATCCCGGCTTTAATAATGTGCTGCGCGTGAGCAAAGGACGCGCCGTGCTCGCGCTCATCGGCGACATGGGCAAAGGCTATCTCGCCGTCTGGCTGGTGCTCAAAATATGGCCCGTCGCACATCCGTGGCCGAGCGCGATCGGTTGGGGATGGGTCTGCGGATTTGCCGCGGTGCTCGGTCATTGCTATTCGCCGCTGCTGCGATTCAACGGCGGCAAAGGCGTCGCGACCTCAGGCGGCGTGATGCTAGTGCTCTATCCCTTCTGGGCGGCCATCGCGCTCGGCTATTTTGTGATCAGCCGCATCGCGTTCGGCAAGCTGAAATGGCCTGAGGCCGGCGCGTCGGCGTCCCTGGGCACATGGGTCGTATTCACGATGCTCATGATCATCTACGTGGGCCGCGTCGATGCGATTTACGCCGCGCTGATGACCATTTTTCTTTTCGCGCGCCATCACGGCAATTTACGGAAGCTCTTTGCGGCGGCGTAGCATCGCTGTAGCGGCGGTGCAGATCAGCGATTCACACCGCGCAAATTGTTAACGAGCGTAATGAAGTGATGAAAGACGGAAATCGGCAGATGGCGCGCCATGAACACGAAAAGCTTGTTGGGAAGCCCGGGCACAATGAGGATGTCGCCGCGAAGCGTGCGCCGCACCGCGATCCGCGCAATGTCTTCAGGACTCGCGCCAGCACTCTTGTTGCGCTCGGGGATTCCGGCGCGCGCGCGAAACTCGGTTTGCGTCACGCCCGGACAGAGAACCGTCACCGTGACGCCTGTGCCGTTCAACTCCGCGCGCAGCGCCGCTGAGAACGACCACAGGAACGATTTGCACGCACCGTACACCGTCTGATACGGCACCGGCGCGAACGAGTAAACGGAAGCGACGTTTAGAATGTGCCCCTGCTTGCGCGCGACCATACCGGGCGCGACTGCCTTGGTGAGCTTCAGTATGGCGTCAACCTGCACGCTGACCATCCCAAGCTCCTGACCGAGATCAGTCCCGAGGAATGTCCCTTTCACGCCGAAGCCCGCGTTATTGACGAGCACTCCGAAAGCCAACGGTGCGGCGGACAGCGCGCGGATGAGCGAATCGATCTCGTCATGACGAGTCAGGTCGGCCAGATGGATTTGAGTTTGAACGGTGAACTTCGCGGCGCAATCAGACGCCACCGCTTCGAGCGCCTGCCGGTTGCGCGCGGTGAGGAAGAGATGATAGCCCTCGGCCGCGAATTCGTACGCGAGCGCCCTGCCGATACCCGAAGACGCGCCGGTGATGAGCGCCCATTTGTCACGATTGTTCGGGTCAGTATTGGCCAAATCCAATTCCCTGAAGACTCCGCCGACCTGTCATTCTGAGCGAAGCGAAGAATCTGCTTTTATTGTTTTCCAGGAACTTAAGACCAAAAGCAGATTCTTCGCTTCGTTCAGAATGACAGGGAGGGAGCTTTTTAAGCAAAACTGCCAAGGTACGCCGCGGCTACAGGCTTTGGTTACCCGCGCCGAAGATGTTTCCCGGATCAAGGCTGCGCTTCAACTCGCGTTTCCACTCGAGAGCGGCGGGCGACATCACGGCGGGCAGAAAGTCCTGGCGGATTTTGCCCACGCCGTGATGATGCGAGAGCGATCCGCCGCTGCGCAGGATCTCTTCGCGGGCCATGTTTTCAAGTTCGTGGTAAACGCGCGAAGGGTGCGGCACGCCTTTGAAATAGAAACCAAAATAGAAGTAAATCGCCGCGCCCGTCTGATAAAGCTGCGTCACGCGCGCTGTGACGAAGACCTTGTTCGGCAGACTCCTCGCTTTGTATTCCGCCTGCACCCGCTTCGATACGTTTTCGATCAGGGGCAGAACGTCGCTCCAAGCAGCCGACGTCTCAAAGGACTCGGCGAGAATGTAATAGTTCATCAGGAAGTCGCGGATATAAGCGATGCTGAACGTGAGTTGATATCCGCGCCGGCCGTTCTCCGCGCCCGCTTTCATACCGCCGTGCCGCGCGGCGAGCTTATAGACCGTACGTTCCTGGTCCATCACCTCGCGCGCCGCGCCTTCGAACACGATCGTGCAAACCACCATCTTGTCAGGATCAAATCCCTTCAGCCTGGTCACGAAGAATTTTTCCGCGCGGCTCTTGAGCGTTCCGAGGCCCTGGCTCGCAGGTTTCAACGCCATGCCGAATTTGAACTGGGCGTTGTCGATGAGGCGAACGCTCGACGGCGCCGCCGGCTCGCGCGCCAGCTCGCGCACGAAGGCGAATCCATCTTCGAAAGTCGGAAAGATCACCGAACCGTACGATTGAACTTCGGGCAGGGGAAAAATCTTCATTACCGCGGATGTGATGATGCCGAGCGTCCCTTCCGAACCGAACAGCAGACGCCGCAAATCGGACCCGACGGACTCGCGTGGAACGCAGGTGGCGCGTTCGATCTTGCCGCTCGCCGTCACCACAGCGATGTCAAGCACCAGGTCTTCGATGTTGCCGTACTTGTTCTTCTTCATCCCGCTGGCATTGGTCGCGATCCAACCGCCCAGGGTCGAGAACTCCACGCTGTCGGGCTCGTGGCCCATGGTGTAGCCGTAGTTTTGGAGCTGCGCGGCAATGTTGCGTCCGACGGCGCCGGCCTGGATGCAGGCCATCTGATTCGCGGTGTCGATCCACAGGATGCGGCTCATGCGCTCCATGTCGACCGAGACGATCATCCGCTTTTCGTTTTCGGCGCATCGCAACGCGTCCGTGACGTTGGTGCCGCCGCCGAACGGAATCAGCACCACGTTGTGCTTCTTTGCCGCCGCAACGAGCTTCGACACCTGTTCGTCGGACTCGGGAAACACCACCAGGTCGGGAATCCGCGGCAGCCGATCGTACTTGATCGCGAACATCTCGTCCTGGGTCTGGCCGTGGCCATGGCGCAGGCGTAACGGTCCGTCTGCGGTGATCTGGTCCGGCTTCAGGAACTGCCGGACTTCGGCGTCGAATGCAGCGTTCTCGATTGCCGGCGCGATGTAACTCGGATAGTGCCCGGGATCGAGGTCCTTGGGGTCGAAACCAATACCCAGCACGTCGCGAACCCAGGGAATCAAGGCCGGAAGCTCCACGCCGCTCAATTCGTACCGATTGCCGAGCAGCACGGCATTGCCTTTTTCGTTGACCGCGAAGCGCGTGTCGGCAAATCCCCACACGTCGAGACTCAGCGCGTCGTTCGGGTTCGCAGGCAGGGGCTCGGGGTAGACGATCGATTTCTGCTGCACGGCTGTGGGTGATGGCATCGTGCTGGTCTCCTGCGACGGTCGCAGCCGCAGCGCGGACGCTACGCGTTGCGATCATAGTTCAAGGTCCAACGGCATCCGTCATGGACAAGGCTATTGTGAGTCTATTGCCCACTGCGCGGCAAGGTCGCGATACACTCGGTAGCGTCCTAAATTCACACGTACGGGCGGCCCTTGTGGCCGCCCGAGCGCTCGCACTCGCAAGAAATGGGCTGTAATGGGGCAGCCACAAGGGCCGCCCGTACGTCTGAATTGCGCCGGCGCAGACATGCAGCGAAGAATCGCAGCCATCGCCAATCCTCAAGCCGCCAACGGACGCGTCGGCCGGTTGTGGCCTGAGCTCGCCGAGCGTCTGCGGCGGCGCCTCGGCGACGTGACCCTTCGCCTGACGGACTCGCCTGGACACGCTACGGACATCGCGCGGGAGCTCATTGAAAGCGGCTTCGACGTGATCATTGCCGTGGGCGGTGACGGAACCATCAGCGAAGTCGCCAACGGATTCCTGTGCGACGAGAAGCCATGGCGCGATGACCTCCGGCTCGGAATTCTGCCCGTCGGTACGGGAGGCGACATGCGGCGTTCGCTCGGGATTCCAACCGACGTGGGCCAGGCAATCGAACTCATCGCCCAAGGTGAATCCCTCGCCATCGACGTTGGCAAGGCGTCGCTCGTCGCGCCCGATGGTTCCACGTTGCAGCGCTACTTTGTGAATCTCGCGAGCTTCGGATTGGGCGGCGATGTGGCGGCCGCAGCGAAAAATCCGCTGACCGTGCTCGGAGGCCAAACGGCATTTCTCTGGGCGACGCTGAAAGGCATGATGACGTTTCGCGGGCGCGAGGTCGAGATCGACCTGGACGGAACCGGCTCGCCGCAGCGATTCTTCGTCAGCAACGTAGCCGTGGGCAACGGGCGGTATCACGGCGGCGGCATGCAGCCTTGCCCGCGGGCGAAGCTGAATGACGGCCTGCTCGATGTGACCGTGATCGAGTACATGAATCCGCTCGAAGTGCTCCGCGACATTCGCGCACTCTACTCCGACAACGTGTATCGCCTTCCCAAGGTCCATCGCTTCGAAGCGCGCACTCTCGGAGCGCGCGCCGATCAGCCGACGTGGGTGGAAGTGGACGGCGAGCCGCTCGGCCGGCTGCCGATCGCGATCGAGGTTCTGCCGCGGCGGCTGAATGTGCTGCTGAGTCCATCGAGCCCGCACTTCCGCACTCCCTAGGCTGGCCCTAATTCCAGCGCTGTAGCGCCGGTGTCCCCACCGGCGCGCCATAGCCGAAAAGTCGCCGGTGAGGACACCGGCGCTACAGCGGACGTTAGTGGCTCCGCGCCGGCGAGCAGGCAATCGCAAATCGGCAATTGCCAAGTCACGGTTGCCGCAACGTGTTCTCAATCTCCACCTGATGACGTTCGAGCAGCGTGCCCGTGGCGTGATCGACCGCCGCCAGCGCCATCTGATAATTCACCTGAGCCTGCACGAGGGAGACTTCCGCTGTGGCGAGATCGGCTTGCGCTTCAAGCACAAGATAAATTTCGCTCGAACCCAAATCGTACTTGCGCTGCTCGGACTCGGCGGTCTTCTGCGCCAGGTCGCGGGCGATCTTCGCGGCCGACATCGAGAGCTTGGCCTGCTCCAGGCTGTGCACAGCATTCTTCACTTCCAAATTGACCGTCTGATCTTCGCGGCGCATTTGGTAAAGGTCGTTGCGTTTGGTAACCGCGGCCTGTCCGAGCGCCGCGCGCGCGCCGCGATTGCGAATGGGAAGATTCAGCGTGAGGCCGATGCTATAGGTTGGATAGCTGAAGTGGAAGACCTGCGAGAGCGCGTCACCAAAGCCGCCCGGAATCACGACGGCTGGTGTGACCAGCGTATTGTACTGGATGCCGCCGATGCCCGACGAAGAATAGATTCCCTGCAGCTCGAGATCGGGAAGCAGCGAGTTATGGGCGAGGCGGATGTTTATGTCGTCGGCTGCCAATTGCTCGTTGAGGCTCGCAAACTCCGGCCGGTGCTGGCGCGCTTCGGCCATGGCGGTGGCGTCGTCAATGCTAAAAAGCGGCTCCGGAGGCGAGGGATCCTCGACCAGATCGAGATCCAGAGCGGCGATGTTCGGGTCAAGATCGGCGCCGATGACCTGCCGGAACGCGTCTTCCGCCTGCTTGAGGGCATACTCCGCCTGAATCTCGCTCACGCGCCGCTGCGCCACGGTCGATTCAGAGCGGTAAATGTTGAGCGGAGGCAGCGCGCCGAGTTCGAGCGCGCGCTTGTCGTGATCGTAGGTGGCCTGCGCCTGCTTCACCGACTCCTGGGCAACGTGCAGGCTTTCGCGCGCCAGCACGACCGCCCAATACTGGTTGATGGCCTGCTGTATCGATGTGTTGACCTGCGCCTCGAACGTGTCCTGGGATGATTGCAGGCCGCGCTGCGCGATTCGCAGGGGCGCCATGTTGGGAAAGAATCCACGATTGCGGATCAGCGGCTGAGTCACTTGAAAGTTCAATCCCGCAGTAAGAAACGGATTGATGAAGTAAAAGGAGCTGTTGGTGTCGCCCTTGGTCCCCGAAAAACTCACCTGAACGTTGGTGCCGGTTTCAAACGTCTGGTTGTAAGCAACCGTGCCCAACTGGGAGAGCGTGTTCAAGGTTTGATTGGTCACGGGCGTAACGCCCACGCCCTGCAGCAGATTGTCCGCTTGCGAAATGCTGCGCTGATCGCTGCCGTTGGCGGTGAGGAAAGGATCGAAAGCGCGATAAGCGCCGAGCACGCTATAGCGCGCCTGGTCGACAGGGGTGCGCGAGATGCGGACGTCGGTGTTGTTGAGCAGCGTCAGACGGATGGCGTCCTCGAGCGTAAGGCGCAGCTTGCCATCCACCACATGATCGCGCAGCGCCGAAGGCGGCGGCAGCGTACCGGGAGTTGCGATTCGTGCGGTTTGCGCGGAATCGTCCGCCGCGCGCGCCCACCTGAAGCTACTCGTCGCGAAAATCAGCAGCAGGATTCCGTACTTGGCCTGGCGATGAAGACGTCCCATTATTCAACCCCCCGTCCGCTCGCTACTCGCGGCGCCCAGAAGCAAAGACGAAACACCGAGGACACTAAGACGAGCAATTCTGGATTTCAGATTCTGGATTCCGGACCCCGGATTTCTCGACTCCGGATACTCCTTGCTTCTTGCGTCTTGCTTTTGGCTTCTGGCTCGCTTGCCACACGCCACTTGTCACTTGCCACTGCTTTATTCGTACCGGATCGCCTCCACCGGATCCAGCCGCGCTGCCTTGACCGCGGGATAGGTCCCGAAGATCAAGCCCACCGAAACCGATACGAGAAACGCCAGCAGGATCGAGCCCACGGTCACAATCGTCGACCATCCGGCAAGCCAGGCGATGAGCCGTGAGATGCCGAAACCAAAGCCGATGCCCAGCGCTCCGCCCACAAACGAAATCATCACGGCTTCGAGCACGAACTGCCGCACAATGTCGCCGCGCCGCGCGCCGACCGCGCGCCGCACTCCGATCTCACGCGTGCGCTCCAGGATGCTCGCCAGCATGATGTTCATGATGCCGATACCGCCGACCAGCAGCGAGATCGACGCGATCGCCACCATCACCACGCTGAACAGTCGCTCGGTGCGCTGCTGCTCGGCGAGAAGTTCGGCAGGAACAACCACACTGAAGTCTCCGGCGTGATGGTGCGACGCGTTCAGGATTCCGCGCACCAGGGTTGCGGCCTCAAGACTGTCAGTTGACGGCTTCAGGTGGAGGTAGATGCCGTCGATTTCGTCGCGCATCCAGCTATAGTTGTCCTCGAGGCGGAAAATGGCGGCGTTCAGCGGGATGTAAATCAGATTGTTAAGATCCTCATTCGGCAAGCCGGATGCATCAGTGCCTGCGGTGAGCTGGGGTCCGACCACGCCTACGACGTGGAACCATTGCTCGTTCACCTTCACGTAGCGGCCCACCACGTCGCCAGGACCGAACAGTTCGTTCTTGGCAGCTTCGCCCAATACGCAGACAGGCGCGCCGCGCGCGGTCTCGCCGGAATCGAAGAATCTGCCCTCTGTCACCGCGAGCCCGGCAATCTCGCGATACGACGGTTCGACGCCATAAATCACGGGCAGAGCACCCTGCGGTTTGGGCGTCATCTTGGTGGGCGTGAAACGCTTGCGCGGCGTGGAAGCAACGATGCCGCTTACGTTCGAGTTGATCACTCGGTAGTCCTGGAAGCTCAGGCCTTGGGAGAGCCGGCGGATCTTCTGATGCTGCTGCTCGTCGGTTGTCTCCTTCGCTTCGACGATGAGGTTGCGCACGCCCAACTGCTCGATGAACGCCAGCACTTTCTGCTGCGCGCCGGCGCCGATGGAAAGCATGGCGAGCACCGCCGCCACGCCGAAAATCATGCCCAGCATGGTGAGCAGCGAACGGAGCTTGCGGACTAGCAGATTATCGAGACCGAGGCGCAGGTCCGGCAACAATTGGCTGAAGCTGCGCCGGCGCTCGTTATTGCCGATGACGGCTGCGGTGCTCATGGCGCGCCTCCGGGGAGGGTGAAGGCGCCGGCGGCCGGCTTTCCGCCCGAGCTTTTCTCGTCGGGATTCACCAACGCAACCTCGGTGCCGTCGGCAAGACCATCGACGGCCGCCTGGCTCTCATTGACGCCGCGCACGTGCACGTCGCGGGGCAGAAAAGACTTGCCGCTGCGGACGTACACCACGGTCTTCCCTGCCTTACGGAACACGGCCTGACGTGGCACCAGCATCACGCCCTTCATCTGGCCGCTCAAAATCGTCAGCCGGACGGTGAAGCCCGGACGCAGGCGCGGGTCAGCGTGATCCAGTTCAAAGGTGGCATTGAAGGTCTGCTCCGAATCGCTGGAGAAGAAATCGTCGCTCGAGGCGGAGGCCGCAACCTCCTTCACCGTCGCGTGTAAGGGCACTCCCGAGAGCGCGTCCACCTGCACGTCAACCGGCTGGCCGGCTTTGAGATTGGACCGGTCGGATTCGCGTATCTTGGCCGAAATCTCCATCTGGCCGCTGTCGAGCACTTCGGCGATACCGTTGCCCGGCGATACCTGGTCGCCGTCGCGATAATCGGGAATAGTCATTCCGGGGGCAAAGAAGCCGCCGCTGGCGCGCTGATTTCCCCGTACGCGCACGAAGCCCTCAAGCGTGGCACGTACTTTCATGCTGTCGATGTTGCGCTGTGCTTCCTCAATCGCGAGCTGCGCCTTGTGACGCTTCTCTTCGGTCACCGCCAGTGCGGCCTGGCTCGAGGCCGCATGCGAGTGCGCGTCCTGTTCCAGTTGGGCCAGCACGCGTTTGGCCTCTTCGAGTTTCAGGACGTTCTTCTTGCCGTCAATAGCGCTCACCAGCTCGTTGCCGCTGACGTCCAGCTCGGCCTGACGCACATCAAAGCGCGCCTTGAGCAGCGCCACCTGGTCCTGCGCCGCGAGCACGGCGGCATCAGCCTTGGCTTTGGCGATTTCTTGTTCCGCCTGGGCGACGTCGGAATGGGCCTGCGCCAGGTTATACTCCTGCTCGCTCGGGTCGAACTCGACCACCACGTCGCCGGCTTTCACGCGCGTCCCGGAAGGAAGCACATGGAGAATCTGAAGCGATCCGCCGCCGATCGGCGGAGCGATCAGCATGGTGCTGCGCTTGGCCCGCATCTCGCCGGTCGCATAAGCGTTCAAATTCAAGCTGCCGCGGACCACCTCGGCGACCGGCAGCCCAGGCCCATCCGCTGCCACGCCGCGGAGCGAGACTCTTGCAGCGACAATTCCGGCCGCCGGCACCAGCACGATAATCAACCAGCGGATTGTGCGTTTGAGACTCATAGGTTTCAGCAGTCAGCTTTCAGCAATCAGCCGTCAGCCATCAGGCTTCAGCCGCAACCCTCAGCAGAGAAGCCTCATTGGCTGACAGCCAGTGGCCGATCGCTGAAAGCTGATGGCTGACAGCTCTTATGGCTTCTCCGTCGGATCCTTGAGCGCCACGCGCTCGCCTGGCCTCAGCCCCTGCGAAATCAGCAGCGACGTTTCGCTGCGGCGTCCGACTTCGACGGGACGCTCGTCAAAGTGCGTGCCCCGCAGGACGTAGGCCACGCTTTCACCCGACTTTTGAAACACCGCCTCCGGCGGAATCAACACCGCGTTCGGGACGCGATCCACGGCGATGCGAGCCGTGGCGTTGATGCCCGGGCGCAATCTGTCATCGAGCTGATCGACCCCGACCTCGACTTCGAAATTCCGCGAAAACGGCCAGCCGCCGCTGAAATCGATGGTCGCCATCGTGCTGATATCCATCAGGCGCCCGGTGAACTCGCGATCGGGAACGGCATCGACGTGAATCGAGGCAGTCTGGCCCTGCGCGATGCGAGCACGGTCGGTCTCGTCCACGCGAACCCCCAGGCGCAAGGTTTTGAGATCGGGAATTTCCAGAATGGCGGCCCCGGGCCACGCGCGGTCTCCCTCTTTGAATTCCTGACCGCCGCCATAGAAAAAGTCATTGCCTGCCCGCCAGTTGGTGAGCACCGTAACCACGCCGTCGATCGGAGATCGCAAGGTGAGCCCGGCGATGCGGTGCTCGGCCTCGTGAACGTCGTAAAGCGCCTTATCGTACTTTTGCTTCTTCCCCTCGACGTCAGCGTTGGCGGCGGCCTCGTCAGATTTAAGCTTCTGGTCGGCCTGATCCCGCTTGCTTTCCGAATCCGTCACTGCAAGCGTGGCTTCTTCACCCTCGATCTTGGAGACGATCTCGCCCTTGGTAGCGTCGAGCCTGGCGGAGTCCACGTCGTAGCCAGCCTTCAACAAGTCGGTGCGATCCTGTTCCTGGGTCAGCTTCGACTGGGCCTGGGTCTGACCGATTTCGGCTTCGGCAGCCTTCAACGCCGATTTATCCTCAGCCAACTCCTGCTCGAGCTTGGTGGCGTCAAATTGCACGACCACGTCTCCGGCCTTCACGTGCGACCCCGTGTGCGCCAGGTGCAGAATCTGGAGGTCCTGGGCGTCGGAAGGAGCGTTCACGGCCACCGATCGGATGGCTTTCAAGCGGCCGCGCAGTTCCAGATAGTCCACAAACTCGCCCCGCTGGACCTCGGCCGTCGGGACCGAGGGTTTGGAATTTGCAAAGTGCACCGCCGCAAAGCCGCCGACTCCAAGCACGAGCGCCGCAACGGCTACAGCCAGCCAGCGAGTTCGAGTCGAAATGGATTGCGTCAATCTCATAGCGAGTCCGCGAGACTCAGACCGAGCTTTTTCGTCGTCAAGCGGGGGCTACATGGCGCACGACAAACTGAATGGTCAAGTTCTTGTGTTTTCAACAATATCGTGGGACTTACCAGCACGGTCCAAGCGCCGGTCCTTTGTTTTCAATAACATCGTGGGACTTACCGTCATTTTCGGTCTGGCGCCTCAACACCATCCGTAGCACCAATTCCGGATTCGGAGAGATATTCCTATAACCCTCCCAGAATCAACAACGTTCTGGCTTCGTTCGCGATACCTCCCCTTATGCCTTGCCCCGCAGCACAGTGTCGTTCTCCTTCAGCCCGGAGACTACCACCGTTTCGAGATCGCTCTCGGCGCCGATCTGGATGGTTCGCTTCTCGAATCCCATGCCCGCTTTGACCCAGGCGTACGCCTTGCCGCCCTCTATCGCTACGCTGTCTCGCGGGACGACCAGGGCGTTCGGCACATGGGCGATCTCCACGTCGACGGCGGCGCTCAGATCGGGCGTGAGTCTGGGCTCACTTCCGGCAATCCGGTAAGTGGCGTCGAAGGTCTTGACCTTATCGGAGAAGTCGCCGGTCTCGCTGACCGGCGCCAATTCCGTGAGCTTGGCCGGAAAGGAAAGGTCGGGATAGGCGTCGAGATGCACCGTGGCAGGGTCAGCAGGATCGAGCGCCAGCACGTCTTCCTGATTGACCTTAATGCGAACTTCCATGGCTGAAGGGTCCACAACCTGCATGAAAGCGAACCACGGATAAACCTGGTCGCCCTCCTCCACGCGGCCCATGCTGCCGCCCTTCCAGATGGTGTTGAGGACCACGGTGCCGTCGATGGGCGAGACGACGCGCATCCGCTGCTGGTTGTCCTGGGCGTGCGTCATGATTTCCTGCGCGCGATCGCGCTGGATCTCGAAATCGTGGATATCGGCCTCGGCCGCGAGCCGCTTCAGGTCAAAAGTGGTGCGAAGCTGCTTCAGATTGGCCTGAGCCTCCTGGAGTGCCTCGTTGTTCTTTTCGGCGTCGATCCGGGACACGATTTCGTTCTTCTGCACTTCGAGCTGGGCCTTATCAAGCGCGTCCTGGGCCTGCCGCAGGTCGGCCTGATCCTTGGCCTGCGCCGCGGCGGCGTCGGCCTGCTTGTGGGCGATCTGGTCCACCAGATCCTTGTACTCTGCCTGTTTGTCGAGAAAGGCCTTGATCTGGGGCTGGGCGTCGAATTCCACGAGCACGTCGCCTTTATGGACTTTGGTGCCGGCGGGCAGCAACTTGGTGATGGTCAGCTGCTCGATGGTGCTGCCAGCGATGCGCGGCGCGCCGATCGAGATCGCTTGCACGGCAGCGACGGTTCCGGACAAGCGCAGCGTGCTGACGAAGTCTTTGCGGACGACTACAGCAGTGTGAACGGCGGCGCTCACGGGCGATGAGACGCGGGCGCGCCAGAGCCAGAGTGCAACGGCGGCGCAGACCAGCACGGCCAAGATCAAGATAACGAACTTGGGACCGCGACTCGGCGGCTCTCGCCGTAGCGCAGGCTCCGGCGGCAAAATGGGCGGAGCTTCACGCTCGATCTGTGGTTCAGTGATAACGCGATTGTGGATGAGGCTGATGAGTCCCCCAACCCTGCTTGGCCGGAACCAAGCACTAAGGTCGAAAAAAATCGAAACCCGTTCGAAGCGCCGCACGCTTACCTGATCATAATAACTCCAGGACTCGCGTAATTGGACTGGAATTGGGGCCAAAAGGTTAGCCAAGATCCCTGTGCCGAGTCGCCTCGCAAAGGCGGCCCTGTGGCGCCCAACGCATAAGGCCGGATTCTTCACGAAACCTTTGGGGCAGGCATGACTTCGCAAGGCGGTGAAAAACTGCGGCCGCTCATAACATCGATATTCTGGCGCTTTCGACAGGCAGAATTGGCAATAGCGCGAGCTCCAGCTCGTCTAGTGCGCAGCCACAGCGCAGCGCAACTCGATAAACGCCGTTAATTTCCTCGACCTGCGCCACCTGTTCCAGGCGGGCCCGGTCCACCTGATCGATCAACTGGCGGCAAAGCCACATGTGCGGGCTCACCATCCGCAAAACGTTGCCGCACCATGCGGCGGTCATTTTGTCGGTATTCAACCCACCGTCGTTCAGAATGCCGCGGAACCAGTTCAAGACGCTCACTTCCTCGTAGACCGTACACTCGTATCGGTCGGCGCGATCGAACTCCGGGATCCACGTAGCGTAGCTGCTCCAAGCCTGCAACGGCCGGCGCTCGGCGGCAAAACTATCGAGTTGATGCTCCATATCCCGGGCGGTAGTTCCCAAGTATTTATAGCAATCCTCATGATTCACCACCCATTTGAAAACGTGCCAAGTGCCGCCCGTCGCCAATCCCTCGAACGGCCGTCCGCGCATGACCGCCAGCGTCGGGGCCAGGTGCTTCTCCCAACTTTCTTTAGGGTTCTCCACGCGCTGCTTAAAGCCGTGTTGCAGCCCGATGCCCGCAATCGGGCGTTCGGCGCCTTGTGGAGTGAAGCTCAGCAGCACGGTCTGGTAGTTATTGGAGTCCTCGAAGAACTTAGGCCACAGCTTGTCGCTTAGGAACCCGGATACCGGCAGTCTCTTCTTTGTCTTACCTACATAGAACGCTCCGGACATGTGCTTCTCGGTGTGGATCGCAATCTCGCCTTCCGTCCTCGACGCGAGCGGGCCGAGCCAGGCCTCCAGCCAGCTCCTGCCGGCATCGAGCGTCGCTTGCCCTTCGTCCTCGAGAATGGAGACGCTGGAGGCAACGGCAGGATGATCGAGCTCGCGCCCTAACGGGATTCGGGATTGTTTATAGTTCAGCTCGTTCAGGTGAGTCGCGTCGAGATTGGTTTTGTCGTACCGCGTCTTGAGATTGAGCCCCGATACCACGGGCAACCACGTCTGTTCGAGTGCGGCGATGCGCAACGGCGGCAGCTCGTGACGGTATTCGGTTTGCGCTCCCGGCTGCATGGTGACATCGATTGTCCACTCTCCAGCCGCCTGGGGCTCCAAATGCACCTGAAGGATCAGCAGAATCTGGGTAGTTCGCTCCGGAGTCATCGAAGGAATAACAAGCTGGCGGATTTCCCCCCGGAGCAAAGCCGCCTGCGCCGAAGGCGCCTCCACCGGCAAGAGCGGGAAACGCTTCGCCTCGACGAGTTTCTCTAACTCCTCCATGGTGAGATTCGGCGGCGGCGGTTCGAGCGATCCCGCGATCTGACCGTTATGGAATTTACAGCCGGCGACGATAGCTTTGGGAAGTCTCAGTGTATCGGGCCCCGTTCGGCGAACGGTTACCGTGCCTCCGCTGAAGCCCGCGCCCTGGCTCAAGATCAGCCATGTCGCCAGCCGCTTACTGCCGACCGGAATCGGCCAGCTTGCGGGATAGACCGAGCGCATACGGCAATTATCGGAATCGAAATAATCGCCGAGCCTGATCTCACCCGACGGCGCCTCGTCGAGCGCTTTAGGCTTCCTCTTAAAGTACAACTCGGCGGTAGCCGCTTCCTCGCCATCCGCGAAATCGCTGTAATTCATCTGCGGCTGGCCGCTGCCAAGGCCGATCAGGCTCGACAGTCCGGCAACGATTTCGTCGGCGAAAGCGGTTTGCACGGCAGCCGCTTGTTCAATCTCCCCGGCGCCGAGCGTGCGCCCGAACAAACCGCTCCATTTGGTCGAGCGCGATTTGTTGGACAGTTGTTTCATCGGCCCTTCATAGCTTTCGGCGTCGGTCATCAGTAGATCCACTTGCCGGCCGCCCGCGAAAACGATGAACTCGTAACGATCACTGTCGTAGAGGCTGGTGAATACTGCGGGCCCCAATGCTTTGGACGCCACACGCGCCAGCTCTTTCAATTCGCCATTGTCGAGTTGGGCGTTCGTGCCGTCATAGACGGAGACGTAGCCCTGCCCGGCGCGCGCCAATAGGACCACGTGCTTGCCGCCCTCGACCGCCGCTTTCTTTACCCGCTGGTATCCAAGCTTGTTATAGCTTCGGCTGATCGCCTTAAGCGCAAGGTCTAAATGACCGCTCCACCGGATATGGACGCTGGCAGTGGTATTCCCCATGGGTAGCTTTCTTGGTGCTCAATGGAAACGTGTTCTAATTTAAAAGCCCCAATCCGGCGGCCGCAGGGATCGCCCCTGCACCCCAGACTCACATCTCTTTGAGGACGTCCTCGGCAATCTGTAAGGTCAGATCGATATCCTCTTCCGTGTGGCCGAATCCGATATGGCCGCGCTTCAGATTCGTTGGCATCAGAAAAACGCCTCGTTCGATCATGCGGCGGCGATAGTGGAGAAATCGTCCAGCGTCGTTCCGCAGCGCGTCGGTGTAGTTCTCGATTGGACCGGGCATGAAGTACGTGATAAACACCGATCCGAAGCCCGCCACCGTGGCGCCGGTCGCGAGGCGCGCGTGGATCTCTGCCAAGCCGCGACGAAGCCGGTCTCCCAGCGCGAAAATCCGCTCATGCACGGGCTGGTTCTCCAAAATATCCATGGTGGCCAACGCCGCCGCCAGTGCCGCTGGATGGCCGTGATATGTGCCGGCAAAATAAGTATCGCCGCCCTCGCGGGTGCTGAAGTGGTCCATAATCCCGGCGCGTCCGGCGATCGCGGCCAGCGGGAACCCGTTGGCGATCGCCTTGCCGAACGTGGCGAGGTCGGGCCGGACGCCGCACAGCGTCTGGTACCCACCCAGGTGGTGACGGAAACCGGTGATCACCTCGTCGAACATGAGCAGCGCACCGTGCGAGGCGGCCAGAGCGCGCAATCCTTCCAGGAATCCGGGGCGCGGCAGCACGCACCCCATGTTGTGCGCCACCGGCTCGACGATAATCGCCGCCACCTGATCGCGGTTCGCGTCAAGCGCTTCTTGCACCTCATCCAGGCTGTTGTAGGCGCACACCAGCGTGTGAGTGAGAGCTTCGGGCAAAATACCGGCGGAGCCCGGCTGGAGCCTACATAGCTGGTCTTTGGAACCATCCGTCCGGGCCTGCGAGGCCATCGGTGACGCGCGGGAAGAATTGGCCAGGACCGAATCGTAGGTGCCGTGATAGCAGCCGTCGAACTTGATAATCTTGGGCCGGCCGGTGAAGGCGCGCGCGATGCGCACGGCATTGAATACGGCTTCGGAACCACTCCCACAGAGCTGCACTTTCTCGGCGCAGGGCACAAGCCGGTGAATTCTTCGTGCTACCTCGATTTCAAGCTCGCTGACGCCGGCGCCCGAAAGCGGCGCGCGCCGCAGCGCTTTGGCTACGCGGCGGTTCACTTCCGGATGGTTGTGACCGAGCAGAACGGGGCCGAACGCAGCGTGATAATCGAGGTATCGATTGCCGTCGGCATCGGTCAGGTAAGCGCCTTCGCCGTCGCGAAAGACGATAGGCGGCGTGACCTTGCGTGCGGCGCTAGTCACGCCGCCCGGAATCACTTCGCAGGCCTCGCCAAAGAGGGCCGCGCTGGCAGAATGTCTTTTCATCGCGCCGGAGAATTGTACATCAGCAGGGAGAGACGCGAGGCGAGAGACAAGAAATAGAGACGGGCTCGCTTACGCTCACACGCTTGTCTTCGTCTCACCTCTCGCGTCTCGTCTCCCGTCCCTCGTCTCCGGTCTCTCGAACGTCACTTCAAACCGTGACAACGAACACGGTATTGCAAAGCTCAGCAAGGAGTACTATAAGACTGAAGAAGCGCCGACGAGGCGGCCCAGGAGGTGGATCGTGTCCCGTGCCACAAGAATCCTGCAAGCCATCGCATTGCCGTTGCTGCTGGTCATCACTTCCTGCGGACCGGCAGCGCATTCCAACGAGCGCTACGTGTTCGTAGCCGCCAACATCAACATACCCTACTGGCAGAGCGCTAAAGCCGGTTTTCTGGACAGCGCCAAGGCGCTGAAGGGCGCCAAGGCGGAGTTCATTGGCCCTGCTTCTTACGCGCCCAATGACGAGCTTAAGGCTTTCCAGGACGTGGTGGCGAGCGCGCCCAGCGGCATTCTGATTTCGCCGGCGCAGGCCGACCTGTTCAACGACGCGATCAATACGGCCGTGTCCGCCGGCATCCCCGTGATCTGCGTTGATTCCGACTCGCCGGGCTCACATCGCCTTCTGTTCATCGGCACCAACAACTATCGCGCCGGGTTTGAAAGCGGCAAGACGCTGGCGACGCTGCTCTATGGACACGGCGGGATCGTGGTGGTGAAGATCGCCGGGCAGAACAACCAGGAGGAGCGCGCGCGCGGCGTGCGCGATGCCATCAAGGAGGACCCCGAAATGGCAATCGGCGCCGAGGTGAACGACTCAGGCTCGCCCGACATGGCCGGAAGCCAGGTGACGGACATGATCCGCCGGGGCGGGCATCCGGCCGGAATCATCTGCCTGGAGGCGACCTGCGGACCCGGGGTGGCCGGCGCGCTCGATCAACTGGGCATGGCCGGCAAGATTCCGATTGTGGCCATGGACGCGGATCCGAAGACGCTAACGCTCATTAATCAGGGAATGGTGGCGGCGACGGTGGCGCAGAAGCCTTACACCATGGGTTACTTCGGCCTGCAGTTCCTGGACGATCTCCATCACAACCGCGTTCACGAATTCCCCGACTGGCGTACGGCGCCGGTTTCGCCGCTGCCCGACATCGTGGACACGGGAACGATGGTCCTCAACTCGCACAACATCCAGACGTATTTGAGCGCAACGCAGCAGCAATCGCAGTGAGGCGTCCTGTGGCGCAGGCATCTAGCCTGCCCGTGCCACATCAAATTGAGTCACGACCCGATCCCAAGATACCGGTTCACCTCTCGCCGGCTGAAGCCAACCAGTTCCGGTTCCAGTTCCAGCACTACCCCGGTCTCACGATAGACTGTCCGCCGGACATGCCCGGCAACGCACAATACATCATCGGCGGTGGCTCCGCCCTGGTTCAGAATCACCAGCGGCTGCGACGGATTCACCTGCGCGCGCCCCGCTTCGAAGCCTTTGAGGCCGCAAAGGTCGATCAGCAGCGCCGCCGGAACCTTTACTGAATCGCTCGCGCTTGAACCAGCTGCGCCCGAACGCGAGCGCGAGGCCGTCAGCCGGTCACGCGCCGGATGGCCAAAACGCGCGCCAACTCTCGCCTCGAGCGACTGCCCTTCGCCCGCGCTGAGCGTGGGATTCTTGAAGAACGAGCCCGCGTTGCCGCCGCGTTCCTCGCGCGGATAGGGGAATTTGCGGTCGCGGATCTGAATGATAGCCTCGCGGATGTCGCGCTGGCTCGGCTGGCGATTTCCACGATCCGCGAAATAAGCTTGTACATCGCGGTAGCCAAGTTGCGGCTTAGGCTTGGCGCTGAGACTTAAAGTGATACTCGAAATCAAAAATTCGCCGCGCCGTGTGCTGTTGAAGATGCTGCGGCGATAGGCAAGCCGGCACTCCCCGGCGGCAAGCGTCTGGAGTTCGCCGCTCGATAATCTCAACACCTCCGCGTGTTCTAACACGTCGCTCAGTTGCTGGCCGTAAGCCCCGATGTTCTGCACCAGCGCTGCGCCGCTTTGCCCCGGTATGTGTGAAAGGTTCTCAATTCCCCACCAGCCCTGTTCCACCGTGCGACCCACCACACGGTCCCACGGTTCGCCAGCCTTGATGTGGAGGCGGACGCTCGTCTCCGGATGGCGCGCAGCCTCTTGGCCTTCGACCTCGACTCCAAGGTGCGCCGGGTGCAGCACGACTCCGTGAAATCCGGCGTCGCTCACCAGGATGTTGCTCCCGCCGCCGAGCACAAACATCGGCAGCGATTGAGAGCGGGCGAGCGCGATAGCGTCTCGAGCCTGCTCCGGCGCGGTCACAGTGCACAGGTAGCGCGCGGGGCCGCCGATTTTGAAAGTGGTGTAGGGTTTCAGCGGGACGTCTTGCTGGATTTCCAAACTCATGGCTTACAAAGGGTCATTCGGCCTTGGTCCTGAGTCATTGGTCACGCTCATTGCAGCCGGCACGAATGACGAGGGACTAAGGACCAAGGACCAAGTTCAATGAACATGCCGCTCCCTGCCCTCCCAGTATTTTTCACGCAGCACCCGCTTCAGGATTTTGCCGGTTCCGCCCTTGGGCAACTCGGGCAGAAAGTCGACCGACTTCGGCACCTTGAACTTCGCGAGATGCCGGCAGCAGTGGCTCAGAAGCTCAGATTCGTCAGCTTCAGAACCCGGGCGCAGCACCACCAGCGCTTTCGGCACCTCACCCCAAGTGTCGTCCGGCACGGCGACCACGGCGCATTCCAGCACGGCCGGATGCTGGTTAAGCACGCGCTCGATCTCCGCCGTAGCGATGTTCTCGCCGCCGCTCAGCACCATGTCCTTCACACGATCGACGATCAACACGTAACCTTCTTCATCAATCGTGGCCAGATCGCCGGTCCAGAACCAGTCGTCGCGGATCACGCGTGCGGTCTCCTCGGGCTGCTTCCAATATCCCGCCATCACCAGATCGCTGCGAACGATCACCTCGCCGATTTCGCCTCCGTCCGGCTTCACATCGCGGCCATTGGGATCGACCACACGAATCTCCGAGGTGGCCTGCGCCCAGCCGGCTGTCGCCTTGCGGCGCAATTGGAGCGCGGAGGGATCATCTTTGAGATGATCCTTGATGCGGGCCATGGTCAACACGGGCGAAGTCTCCGTCAAGCCGTACCCACCCATCGCGACGCATCCTGGAAGCTTACGCTCGGTTTCCTCCACCAGCGCCGTGTTGGTCGGCGCGCCGCCCATCATGACTTCCCGCACGCTGGAGAGGTCGTACCTGGCGAAATCGGGGTGATTGAGCATGGCGACGAGCATGGTGGGGACCACCTGCAGCCGCGTTATCCGTTCGCGGCTCACCAGTTCCATTACGACGCGCGGATCGAACTTCTGAATCATCACATGGCGTCCACCGCTGAGCGCCAGAATATGAGGCGCGCCCCAACTGTTGACATGAAACAGCGGCACAGTGTACAAGTGCGACTCGTCATCGCGGCCAGCCAGGGCCAGGGCCGTGTAGAGGGCATGAAGATACAGATTGCGATGCGTCAGCATCACGCCCTTGGGATGCGCCGTGGTGCCGCTGGTGTAGAAAAGCTCGGCGACCGAGTTTTCGTCGATCTGCCGGTAGTCATAATCACCCGGTTCCGCTCCGGTCACGAGCTCGTCGTAGTTTTGAGGATGCGCCCACGACGGGGCTTGTCCTCGCAAGACGATCCAACGCTGCACCGCCGGCGCCTGACTTCGCAGGGCTTCGACGAGCGGCAGGAATTCGGGATCGAAGCAGAGCACGCACGGCGCTGAATCGTTCAGAATGTAAGCCAGCTCTTCACAAGACAGCCGGATGTTCAACGGCAGCAGGATGGCGCCAAGCTGGGGCACGCCATAGTACGCCTCGAGCAGCCGGTGGCAATTGAAGCTCAGATAGGCGACGCGGTCACCCGATTGAAGTCCGAGCTTTGTGAGCGCGGCCGAAAGCCGGTCGCAGCGCTCGTTGAATTCGGCGTAAGTGAAGCGATGCTCGCCGCAGACCACGGCCGTTTTGCGGCCGAAGATACGGGCCGCGTGCAGTTTGAACCGGACGGGAGTAAGGGGAAGAACCATAGAATTGGTGATTGAGCGATTGACGATTGACGATTGGTGATTGTAAGGCGAAATTTGAAACTCGAAAAACGAAATTCGAAACTCGCCTTCCGAATCGAACCAGGCTTGACGCCAACCACTTTCGACTTTCGAGCCTCGAATTTCGAGTTTCGATCTTCAATCGCCCAATCGTCAATCGAATATTCGTCAATTCACCACTGTCGTTTCTCCACTCGCGGACGCTCGACGCGGCTCATCGCTTGTCGCTCGATCGTCGCATGGCGCAGGCCGCGCAGCTCCGAGATATTCTCAAGCACCTTCTCGATGGCGTCTGCGATATCGTCCGTGTCGGCGCGGGTTCCGAGAAAAATATGGTGCGGCAGCCAGGCGGCCTCTTGGTAAGCCGCACGCTCGCTGACAGGGCAGCGCACCGATTTGAAATCGATCGGCTGGCGGCCCCAGCTCAAGGCCGGAAAATCCGCCGGTTCGACCGGGAACAAAGCGCTGCGGTAGACCGGCTCGTAGAACAACCCGTCGCAAGGAATGCCTTCCGTCTCGATCGCACCCAGAAACGCCGCGCGCGGCACGCCCCCCAACTGCTCGGGCAGATACTTGAAGACGTACTGGTATGCCGCCACCGCCGTGATCCTTGCATCCCGCCTCAGGGTCCCGAGACCTGCGACGACGCCGATCCGGCGCTCGAAGCGCTCCATATTAGCCTGACGGATCTCCGCCTGGGCGGGCAGCCGTTGCAACTGGCCTTCGAGCAGCGCGGCCTGGAACTCCGTAAGGCGGTAATTGAACCCGATCAGTCGATGCCGGAAGTGGTCTGAGTCGCTGGCCCGCCCGCAGTTCGTATAGGACTGGGCGCGCTCGAAGTATTCGAGCTTGTTCGTGATCACGGCGCCGCCTTCGCCGCACGTCATCAACTTGCTCGACTGGAAGCTGAAGCAGCCAAGATCGCCCGAAGCGCCCGCGCCCTTCTTGCGCCAACGTCCGCCATGCGCGTGAGCGCAATCCTCGATCACGGCGAGCTTGTGCTTGCGCGCGATGCGCCCGATCGCGTCCAGGTCGGCAAAGCACATCCCGAGATGCACGGGCAGCAGCGCGCGAGTGCGAGGCGTGATCACCGCCTCGATCTGCTGCGGGTCCATACAGTATGTGTCCGGATCGACATCCACGAACACGGGCACGGCGTTCAGCAGCAGAATTGGGCCGACGGTACCTTCCCAAGTGTAAGCCGGAACGATCACCTCGTCGCCCGGCGCGATTCCGGCGGCTTTCAGCGCGACCTCAATCGCGATGGTGCCGTTGGCAACAGCAAGGCCGTATTTCGCGCCCTGGAGGCGCGCAAAAGCCTGAGCAAAACGGTCCGCACGCTCGTTGGGAAAAGGATAGCCGCCCCAATTGCGCGACTCCAACACCTGCTGCAAGGCGAGCGCGTCTTGGCGGCCGTAAACGGGCCAAGGCGGGAACCGCTTCCGCCGGATTGGCCGTCCGCCTGTGATGGCAAGCTTTCCCATGGCGTCTGTTACTCAGCAGATTGTGGACTATAACATACCCACCAACGGCATCGGACACTGCAAGACTGTACATATGAAGTAACGACGTGAAAGAGTCGAGAAGACCGCGGACGGCCATGCCACAATGCGAGAGGAGGTAGGAGCACCACCTCAACGGCCGCAAGCCGCTGGGTATTCGGCCGGCAGTGCGCGGAAGCGGTCATCACGATGTTAGCGAGCCTACGGCCGCCACTTCGCCAGCTCGGAATTCCTCCAGTCTGGCCGATAAGTGCATATGAAGTTGAGGGAGCGGGCAATCCTGACAGAGCACGGTCAGCGCCGTGTTATCCTGAGTTCTTCCGAGGTGGTTCACCTGAAGACGATTGCCATTGTCGGGGGCGGTCCTGCGGGCGCCACGGCGGCGGAGCGTCTGCTTCGAAGCCGCACAGATGTGCGTGTCCTCGTTTTCGAGGAGCGTCCGTACTGGGAGAAGCCGTGCGGCGGCGGCCTGCCTTACAAGGTTCTGGAGCGCTACCCGTTTCTGCTCGAAGCCGCCGAGCCGCACTTCTTGACCCGCGACTGTGAGTTCGTGGCCGGCAACGGCGACGCCGCGCGATTCACCATGCGGCGTCCACTCGCGATCTATTCGCGGCGCGTGCTGAACGGACTGCTGCTCGATCGAGCGCGCCAGGCCGGTGCCGAGCTGGTAGTAGATCGAGTGGTTGATCTGCACCGAACGAGCGAGCGGCCCGGCGGCGAGTGGGAGCTGCGGACGCCGCAAGGCGGCCGATTCGCCTGCGATCTCGTCGTGATCGCCGCCGGAGGACGGACTACGCTGCGGCGTCAACTGGCGCCGCAGTTCACACCCGACGACCTGCTGCTGACCTTCGGCTATTACGTGCCCGGTTCCGCTGACCTGCTGCGTGTCCAATTCTTTGACGGCTTCGAAGGCTACGCTTGGGCGTTTCCCCGCCCCGATCATCTCTCCGTCGGCATTGCCGCCAACGCGCGCCGATCGTCCATGGCGGACCTGAAGCAGCGGTTGCACAGCTTCATGGAGCAGTACGGCTACGATGGCAAAGAGGCGCCGATCTTCAGCCACGTGCTGCCGGTGCTGAGCCGCCATAGCTGGAAGCAGATGAAGCTCGCCGGCCCGGGATGGTCACTGATCGGCGATGCTGCCGGCCTGGCGGATCCAATCACCGGCGAGGGGATCTATTTCGCCATGCGATCGGGAGAATTGCTGGCCGAGGCGCTGGCTGAAGGCGCGCCGTACACTTATCCCAGGCGCGTCTGGAGCGACTTTGGCAGCCGACTCGCCTTCGGCGCTCTGCTTACGCATCGCTTCTACCTGGGCAATTTCCTTGGTGAGCCTTGCACCACGCGCATGATCCAACTGGCGCGCCGCACCACGGCTTTCCGGCATCTGCTTCAGGACCTCATCGACGGCGTGGTGTCGTACCGGACGCTTGCGCCGCGCGTTTGCTGGACTTTCGTGCGCGCCCTCGGCGAAATGGCTCTGAACTCGTTCGGCGGGCCTGGCCCTTTAGGAACAGCGAGAACCGATTCTTCGCTCCGCTCAGAATGACAGCATTCAGAATCCCGGTGTCATGACCAGATCACAGCAGCTCTTTCAGCAAGCTCTCGCGCGGATACCGGGTGGTGTGAACTCGCCCGTGCGCGCGTTCCGCGCGGTGGGCGGCGACCCCATCTTCATCGATCATGGCGAAGGCTCGCGGTTTGTCAGCGTCGACGGCCAGAGCTACATCGACTATGTGATGTCGTGGGGCCCGCTGATTCTCGGCCATGCGCATCCCGAAGTGATCGAAGAGATCACGCGAGTGGCACGCGGCGGGACCAGCTTCGGCGCCTGCACTGAAGCCGAGGTCCGGTTGGCCGAGCGAATCGCGGACGCGTTCCCCTCGATCGACCGCGTCCGTCTGACCAGTTCCGGCACCGAAGCCACGATGTCTGCCTTGCGGTTGGCTCGTGCCGCCACGGGCCGCGATAAGATTCTGAAGTTCGACGGCTGTTATCACGGTCACGCCGACAGTCTGCTCGTCAAGGCCGGTTCCGGCGTGGCCACGCTCGGACTTCCGGACAGCCCCGGAGTGCCGCGAGCCTTGGCCCAACTTACGATCACCGTTCCTTACAACGATCTGGACGCTCTCGACCGCGCTTTCGCGGGGCACCGGCAGGAACTCGCGGCGGTGATCGTCGAGCCGGTCGCGGGCAACATGGGCTGCGTCCCGCCGCGAGCCGGCTTTCTGCAAAAGCTCCGCGAACTCACTTCCGAACACGGCAGCGTTTTGATCTTTGACGAGGTCATCACCGGCTTTCGCGTAGCTCGCGGAGGCGCGCAAGAGCTGTACGGAATCAAGCCGGACCTGACGACGCTCGGGAAGATCATCGGCGGCGGCCTGCCCGTGGGCGCTTACGGCGGCAGAGCGGAGCTGATGAATCTCGTCGCACCGGCCGGCCCGGTCTACCAGGCTGGAACGCTTTCGGGAAATCCGCTGGCCATGGCTGCCGGACTCAAGACGCTGGAGATCATCTCTCGGCCGGGTTTCTACCAGCATCTGGAAGGATTGTCACAGCAACTCAAGACGGGATTGCTCCGCGCCAGCCAGGACGCAGGCGTAACGCTCACGGTAAACCGCGCAGGATCGATGCTCACCGCGTTCTTCGCATCTGGACCCGTCGAGGACTACGACGGGGCGCGTCGCTGCGATACCGCGAAATTCGCCCGATTCTTCCGCGCCTTACTGGATCAGGGCATCTACTGGCCGCCTTCGCAGTTTGAATGCGCGATGCTCTCCGCAGCGCACAGCAGCGCGGACATCGAAGCGACGATCGCCGCCGCGAGTGAAGCCTTCAGAATTGCGCAGGAAGGATGAAAGTGCGTGGTCCGCTGGTGCCGAAGGGGGGAGTCGAACCCCCACGCTGTTAAACAGCGGCAGATTTTGAGTCTGCTGCGTCTGCCAGTTCCGCCACTTCGGCCTGGTGATTAGTGCGCGAAATGAGAATAGCATGGTGCGCCAAAGCGCATCAACCGTCGTCAGAAGGCCGAAAATCGAAATTCGAAAACCGAAAACTCGGCCGCTAAAGCCGCATTCGATTCTGCGCGAGTTTCGGATTTCGAGTTTCGGATTTCGATTTTCGAGTTTCGACTGCCGTCAGTGTCCCGTGATGGAATCGCGCACCACACCATAGTGTCCGCCCCACTCATCCGTCATTCGATTCCGAATGTCCCAGAGCTCGTGGAAAAACTTCGTGTGCAGGCCTTCGTTGAGCAGCTCCACGGACCGGCCCTTGAGCGACTTGGCGCCGAGCCCGATTGAGCGATGGATCAACTGAATGTGATGGAATCGGAATTTCTGAAAGAGCTCGTCGAATTCCACCAGCGCTTCGGCGACCACGTAGGCGTCGGAGTGCGAGTACTCGGACCTGTAGATCTTCTCCACGGTCAGCCCGTGGCGATCGAGATAGCAGTTCTTGAACGATTGCCATAGAAGGTGAGGCATCTTCAGCAAGGTGCGGAATCCCGGAGACTCCTGGCCGCTGCCGTTTCCCAGTTGCAGGCGAATCTCCTGATACTCCTTGGGCGACATGGTTTCGAGCAGCGGCAACTGGTCGATCATGAGCCGCTCGACCATGTGGACGCGCTTGAAGAGCGTCAGCACGCGGTTGGTGTTCTCCTGCTGCAGGTAATCGTCGATGTCGAGCAGCGTGTAGCCCATCAGTTTCATCCAGAGTTCCTCGACCTGATGGACGATCTGGAACTGCAGCTCGTCGGCGTTGCAGAAGTCCGTGAAATCCTTCTGGCAGGAGAGCAACTTTGGGGTGTTTAAATAGGTTTCATAGTCGAACGTCCCTGCCCCATTCATAATCTCGTAAAAGTGAGCGCGATCCATCAAAGCCTCCTGTGCATGTGGCGCCGGAAATCACCATCAAACGGCCTTCGCAGTTTCGCGGATCGTGCGATGATGAAACTTCGTGGCCAAAGATCATCATACTCGCGGCGAACTCTGGGCTCTCGGCTCCGTGCTGGGCTGGTCCTCCGCCAACATATTCGATCGCCTGGCGGTGCAGAGCGGCGACCCGCTCGTCGGACCCTTCCTGCGTGGCCTCCCCAGCCTCGCCCTCGGCCTGATTCTGATGTGGAAGCAGGGCACCTGGGGCGAAATCCGTCCCCGGTCCGAGCGATTCATCGGCCGGCGCGCCATCATGCCCTTCATCTGGGCCGGCGTGCTGTCCACCCTGGGCCTGTTCCTCTATTACTTTGCCATACGCCTGGGCGGTGTCATTCTGACGATTCCCATTCTCGAAACCTGGGTCATTTGGGGAACGCTGGCTGCCTGGGCGATGCTGGGCGAAAGGCTGCGCGGATTCCTGCTGATCGGCTGGGGACTTATCGCTCTCGGCCTGGGATCGTTGATCCTCGGACAGCTTCGTGGTCAGCCGCTCTCGTCGTCGTGGTACTGGGCGTTGCCGCTCGCGGTTCTTGCCGCAGTCACGTACGGCGTTTCCGGCGTACTCTGGCGCGACGGCCAATTGCGCGGAGCCCATCAATCCACGGCCATTACGCTTCAGTTCATCGCGAGCGTGGGGGTGGGGCTGATCGGACTCGTAGTCTCGGGCCACGGACGCGCGCTCGCGGCCCTGCCCATCGGGAGTCTTGCTGACTTTCTCGGCAGCGGACTCGCTTCCGGGGTGATCGCAATCTACTGCATCTTCACCGCGCTCCGGATGGTGGAAGTCGCCCGGGTCTATGCCGTCTCCTCGCTGACGCCGCTCGCCGCCACACTTTTCGCCCGCTTTTTTCTGCACGAGGCGCTGAATCTCTTCACTTTTTCCGGCGTACTGATTGTCTGCCTCGGAGTCACCGTCACCCAGGTATTTGGCAGCCGCTCGGCCGCACAGGATCGCGAGCAGGAAGCGGCACAGGCGTCGCGCTGAGCGGGGCGGCAACAAGTCCGAGCGCACGCCGAGTTCATCGAGATGCCGCAGCAGGTCCGCAGGGTCCTGGTACACCCGATAGGCGCCGGCCCGATCGAGTTCATCCTCGCCGTACCCTCCCGACAGCACTCCCACGCCTAAAGTGTGAGCGCGGCGTGCTGCCACGCGGTCGATGGCTATCAAGTCGTCCAAGGACGTCTTAGATGACAAGAAGCCGGTCCGGTCCCGCCTGTCTGATTTAGGGCATGGCCTTCAAGGCTCAAGACAAGTTGGTTAGCCAGTGGACATTCAACGGGGTTGAAGACGGAGAACCGGCAACGGGAATCGCCGCTGTTTACCGCACAGCCCGGACGCTTGCAGCCGTTTCATCAGGAGCCCGGATGGGCACACCGACGAGCGCCCGCACGGCGATCGGTTTGCCGTCCTGGCTGGCAGGATGGAACTCCCAGGCTTCGAGTGCCGCAAGCAGCGGCGGATTGAGGCCCATGCTCGGGCTCTGCATGGTCTTTGCGAGCTGCACCTTGCCTGCCTCATCGATTACCACGAAAATTACGGCCATCTGACTGCGATAACGCTCGGCCAGGTCACCCGGCCAAACTGGAGTCACCTTCTTTGAAGGGAAGGGCGGCGCGATGAGCGCGCCGTTCGAATCGCCTGCGTGCTGCGCGGCATATTCCAGGGTCCAGGATGGAGCGGTCGGGTCCGAAGAAGTGGCCATGTTGATATAAACCGTGAAGACCGGCTCATTATGAAAGATGCCCAAATCTGCAAGACCGCCGCCGCTGACGCCGGTGGAAACGACCGTGATTCCGTAGCTGCCCAGTTTCTGCTGGCTCGCGGACGGACGCGTCGCCACGCTCGCGGTCATGCCGCTCGACCCCTCCCCACCCTGAATCGTCATTCCGGCGAAAGCCCCAGGCGCCGGACCGGAGCCCTTTCCCTCACCGCTGGCGCTGCCGGCGCCCGGACCGGAACCGTAGGCCGAGCCCCGAATGGTCATGCCGCCCCCTGCGACGTCGGCGGCATTGTGTCCTGCGCCGCTATTGGCGGAGCCAGACCCCGGACCAGCAATGGCTCCTTTTCCAGCGCTCGAGGTCCCGGTGCTCCGACCCACAGCCACCGTCCCCGCGCCGGTGGCATCGTGCGCGTTCGATTTAGGATTCGCGCCAGCGCCGACGGGCGACGGCGTGGCCGTCTCAACGGCGGAGCCAATTCCGATCTGAGATATCGCCAGATTCGGCAAAGTCACAACGGCAAACTGGCCGTGCGCCTCGCCGTTGGGAACCTTGGGCGCCGGGTCAGGCGGAGCCGGCATTACGCTGAGCGCAATCAGCGCCCGGTCCTGAGCGCCGGGCGAGCCAGGCAGTACACGTGCTCGCTCGGGATTGGCCGGCGCCGGAGCGACCGGTGGCACTGTTGCCGCTTGCATCGTAGGGCTGTTCGTAGGAGCCACCACGGGCAGCGCAAGCTTCGGTGCAGCGATCAACACAGGCGCCAAAGCTCGAAGTTGAGGAGTGGTGGGGGCGGTCGGCCCGCTGTGCGGCGTTGGCGGTTCCACAGAGGGCTCGGCCTTCGCTGCGTCAGGCGCAGTGTCCGGCCGGGAAGTCGGAGTGTTCTCCGCCAGCCGGACGACGTTGGGTAGGTGCACGAACTTCGTAAGTTCCGGCGGATTAGGAAGCTCCGGCTGCAGAATGGTTTGCACTCGATTCGTGGGCCGAGGCGGATTGGAAACGATCGCTTGAGCTCCCGGATAACTCACGCCTGACTTGCTTAGCGCTGCCACTGACAAGCTCGGAACGCTGGGAGACTTCGCTGCAGTCCCTTTTTGTGCGCCGCCGGAATCGCCTCCCCCCAGAGCGGGCAAGTACAGCGCATCTTTGGGAACCATGGTCAGTTCCCATTGCTTGGGCGGGTCGTAGATGGGCGATACGTGTTTCGGCCAGAGCAACAGAAGCGGAATGGCGATTAGGTGAGCGACGCACGAATACAGGAACCCACGTTCTGGAAACAGGCGTGGGCGCTGGCTCCCATAGGTGAAGCGAGGCGCCGCGGGAGGAACCGCGAGAGCTAGGACCGCGTCTGAACGCGATAGTGGCGGGCACACTTCGGGATCGACGGCAGTAGGGGGAATTTCCAACGAAGAAACCGCGGGAGCTGGAAGTGCGTCCTCCTGCCCCAAAAACCCGAACTTCTCTGGACCGCTGGCGCCTTCGGACTCGAGGTGAGGCGCCGCCGGAAAAGCCAAGGCGTCCGGCACTGCCTCGTGCTGCGGCAGCGACGGGGGCTCCTCGGAAGAACTGACCGTCGGGGGCGCGCTGAAATCAAATGGTGAACGCAAAGCAGGCTGTGCTGCGTCCTGCTGCGGCTCCGCCCAGTGTAGTTCAGGACCGGTGCTGGTCTCGGGCGCGGTGACGTCAGGCTCCATGGGGGGAGTGGCGGGAGCTGGGACCGCGTCTGCCCGCCATAGTGACGGGCGCTCTTCGGAACTAACGGCCGCAGGGTAAATTTCCAACGGAGAAACCGCGGGAGCTGGAAGTGCGTCCGCCTGCTGCAAAGACCCGGACTTCTCGGGACCGCTGGTGCCTTCGGACGCGAGGTGAGGCGGAGCAGCGAAGGCGTCCGGCACTGCGTCGTACCGTGGCAGCGACGGGGGCTCCTCTAAAGAACTCACTGCGGGAGCCGTGAAATCAGATGGAGAACCCAAAACAGGCTGGGCTGCGTCCTGCCGCGGCAGGGCCCCGTGCTCTTCGGGATCGGTGATCGTTACAAGCGCGCTGAAATGAGGGTCCAGCGGCGCTCCGGACGAAGCCGGGACCGCATCGGACTGGGGGAGGAGCGCCGGGGGTTCCTCAGGACCGATGGCCGCCTGGGGTGCATCGAGCAGCCTGCTAATCCGCTCGGCAGCGGTTTTGGTTGGCGAGGGCTGCGACCGTGGCTTAAATTTGAGTTTGAAGAACCCCATACCGACCCTCCCCGGGTCTGCGCGCGCTGAGCACACCAGGTGGCGCACCACTCATGGAGAACGAAAGCGGACGCGGCAAACTGTAAACGTGTAACCTATTCTTGATAGGCTTGCTCCCCAGTGCACAACTGTCAGCCCAATCCCCCGCCCCATAATCGTGTTGTGGCTGCTGAGGCTCAAGGCCCCTGACTCAGGGTCGGGAAAGCAACATGGTCGCTTCCGACTGCGAACTCGCGCGTGCGCGCCAGCGAATAAGTGGTCAGATATAAATGGGTTACACTCCAGCAGCCATCAGTAAGAGCGATGAGCCGCGAATCGAAACCACTTTGTATTTCCTCAGCAAAAAACCTCGTCGCACCCACGGGGGCCGCAAACGATGAGACCCCGAGGACGGCTACCCGCGATTTTGGCAATCGGCCGGCGCACCGATCAGCGCTACCTACGGGCACGTTCCGGTCCACATCCTGCCGCCTCTTTGCGGGCTGCGGCAGATGCCGCGCTGGATCTGTCTCGCCGCCAGGGTAGTGAAAAGCTCCGCGATATTCAGGTCCGAGCAGCGCAGCTAGCGCTGCGGCACGAGGACCCATGATGTCGTAATGTCAAGGCGGATAAGAGGCGACGACGGCCGCACAGAGCGCGGCATCCCGCCGGGAGTTTGCGGCATGATAGGCAACGTATCTAGGCTCTAATTGCCCGGGAGTCCGGACGCCCGCCGCCGCGGTTGGCGCAGAGGAAAGCTCTGCGATTTCGGACCGGGGTTACTGTCAACGGTCGACCGTTAACTGTTGACTTGACCCCAGCACCAGCAGCATGTAACCCTACCCCAGGCCTGACACCGTTGACGATGGGGACTGACACTATGAATCGTTTCATTTTGTGTTGTTTTTTGTTGGGAGCTATGGCGTTGCCCGCGATGGCGAGCGCGCATGGGAACGTAAGGCAACATGACACGATGCGTATGCTTGAACAGGGCGCGTTCGGATCCGTGGTCAGCGGCAACTGGAGCGGATATGCGGTGACCGGCCCCGAAGATTCGGTCACCGAGGCGGCGGGCTCGTGGGTGGTTCCCACTGCGACTTGCGCCGGCAATGGGGAAGCGAATACTGGAGCGTCATTCTGGGTCGGAATTGACGGGTACACGTCGCCGACCGTGGAGCAGACGGGCACGGATTCGGATTGTTCGAAGGGCGCTCCCACCTATTACGCCTGGTATGAATTTGCGCCGTTGGGGGGCGTCACGATCACGACCATCGACGTAGAGCCGGGGGACGTGATGACCGCCTCCGTGACCTATGACGGAACCGAGTTCACATTGACCATCTCGGATGAGCGCACGAACCAGACATTCACCATCTCGAAGGAGTTTCCCATGGCCAAGCGCGATTCGGCGGAGTGGATCGCGGAAGACAACTCGTTCGTGTTTACCGACTTCGGCACGGTGGCCTTCGGGGAGGACGGAACCGGCGTGACGGCGACCTGCGAGGCGACGGTCTCCGGGGAGACCAAGCCGATTGGAGGGTTCCACACCTACCACGCCATCTTTTTGGGTGGATTGACGAAGTACAACTGGTTTGCGGTTCCCTCGGCGCTAACCCCCGACGGAACCAGCTTCACGGTGCAGTGGCATTAGAATTTACATTCTGTTTACTTCTTTACGACAACCGAAGGACCGCGTTTGAGTATAGCTGGTTGTGCAAAGGAGGAATGCCATGAAGCCCATAGCCTCTCTCGCCGTTTTCGCCGTGCTGCTCGCTGTCTCCGGGTATGCTAACGGGCAACAGCCGGTCGCAGTGCACACCTTCGTGTGCCAGGGGCCGGATGGACAAGGCAATTGTCCCAAAGGCGCTACGCCCACTTCGATCATCCAGGGATCGGACGGCAATTTCTATGGCACTGCGGCCTACTCAACCGAAGCCCACGGAGAAGCCGGCGGCGTGGTATTCTCGCTGACACCGTCGGGCAAGTTTACCGTGTTGTACACATTTACGCCGGGACAGGGAGGCAACTATCCAAACGGGGAAGATCCGGGCGAGATGGTCGAAGGTCCCGATGGCAAGCTCTATGGCGAGACCGGCGTTGGCGGGGCCAATAACGTCGGAACTCTGTTTCGCCTGAACAGAGACGGGTCCGGATTCCAGACCATTCATTCGTTTTGCGTGGACTGTTCTGACGGCTATAACCCCTTAGGAATGGTGGCGGGAACGGATGGCAACGTCTACGGCACCACGTTCTATGGCGGCGCCTGCGGCGGTGGCGTCATTTTTCAGATTGGCACCGCAGCGGCAACCTACAGCGCGGTCGCGTGTATCGCGGGTACCCCGACCAGGATGGCAGTGGGACCCGATGGCACGTTCTACGGGACCAATAGCGGATCAACGCTGTTCAACTACAACGAGACCACGGGCGAACTTCAAACGACCGAACTTGACCTGGACGCGTACACGGTCTTACCGGTCTTCGGCGCGGACGGAAACCTATACGGTTTCTATGAAGATATTCTGGAAGGCGTCGGCTTGTTCGAGGTCCAACCCGACGGCGCGAATCTGCAGCTTTTTCCTTACATTCCGAATTTTCCCATCTTTGAGTTCGATTTCAGCCCGCTCGTTCTCGGCAGCGACGGCAACTTGTGGATCATGCGATATGATGCACCCTTTGGAGATGGAGAAATTCTCACCATTTCGCCGACCAATGGGAGCGTGATCCCAGACCCTCTCACCCTTCTCTCCGACGGCTTCGGTAGGAGAATGCCCGATGGATCTGATCTCGGCGAAGAATGGCGCGTTCTGGGGACTGACCCAGTGTTATGGCAAGGCCCCGCAACGCTCGTATGCTCAGGGGGTCGTCTTCAGGCTGACGCCGTGAGGCCCGCCCGTCCGGTTGTCATCCCGAGCGAAGGGGCGCCCTTCGCTCGCGCAAATCACGCGTAGTCAACGGACCTTGTGCTCCAAAACAACTACGGCGGTGTGCCCATCCTTCGCGCTGCGGGCCGCGGAGCGAGTCCTCCCCGCAGCCAGTTCCAGATTACGATTGCTGCGATCAGCCGAGCTTTTCCAGGTTCTGAAACAGAAGCCCGCCAGGCCGTCCGCCCACAACATGAAGGGGTACGCCGCCCTGGTCAAGCCTTCCGAGTTCGACTGGAGCGAAGCCAAGCTCACTTGCTACGGTCGCGATAGTCGCGCTGGCATCCACGTCGTTGCTCGATACGAACACCACCTGCCGCAGCCCCAAGGACGGATTCGTTCCAAGCTGTGCCGCAGGCAAATGATTGAAAGCCTTTACCAGGCGTGCTCCAGCAAATGCTTGGGAAACCACTTCAGAAGAGAGGAGATCTCCTAGCTCTTCCGGAGCCACATGAAGGGCATTCGTAACATCGACAACGATCTTGCCGTTCCACTGCTTGAATTCCTTCGCAACATTTTTGTGAGCAGAAAAAGGAACGGCGAGAAAGATTATCTCAGCGTTATAAGCGTCTTGGAGGGATTGCGGAACGACGCTCGAGCCGAGTTCTTTCGTTAAAGACGCGAGTGTCGCAGGTCCGCGGAAGTTCGCGATCGCAACTTCGATTTTCTTGCCGGCGAAGATGCGGGCCAACGCAGTACCAATTTTACCGGAACCGATAATTGCGTACTTCATAAAGACTCTCCGATCTCTCAGCCGATGCTGAACATTTTTCGAGGCTATGTAATCTCACGGCACGCGAGACGAATGGTCTCGTGCGTCAAGCGGAATTGCACAGTTCGCGCATTATCTGGAAGCCGTGCCGCCGTCGACCGGCAAATCGATTCCAGTGATGAAGCTGCTCTCGTCGGAAGCGAGGAACACGGCTGCCGACGCAAGCTCATCCGCTGTTCCAAGCCGTCCCATGGGGATCATTTTCTTGAAGTAATCGCTTGTACCCTCGTCAGACGCTTTGGCGCCGACATGCACCATGGGCGTTTCCGTCGGTCCAGGACTGATCACGTTCGCGCGAATGCCACGGCTGGCCAATTCTGCGGTCCAGGTTCGGACAAAGGAGACCAACGCCGCTTTCGTCGCCGAATACGCGCCAAGGGCCGGTATGCCCATCTGCCATGCCGCCGATCCGGAAAGGATGATCGACGCATTGTCGGCCAGCAGCGGCAGCGCCTTCTGCACCGTAAAGTACACCCCGCGTGCGTTCAGGTTGAACTGCTTGTCATAGGTGTCTGGCGTTGAGTCTGTCAGCAAGACGGGATCTACCAGCCCGGCATTTGCGAAGACGACGTCGACACGTCCCTTTTCCTTTCGCACCACATCGTAAAGGTGATCGAGGTCCTCGAGCTTCGAGACATCTCCCCGAACGGCCGTTACATTCTTCCCGATCAGCGAGACCGCCTTATCCAACTCCGCTTGTCGGCGCCCGGTGATAAACACATAGGCCCCTTCTTTCACGAAGCGCCTGGCTGTGGCCAGGCCGATCCCGCCATTGCCTCCCGTGATTACTGCTACCTTGCCTTCAAGTGCGCCCATTGTATGCTCCTTGTCAGCTTCACGGTCCATCTGGCCCGATTCAGATTGCCGACATGCCGCCGTCGACGAACAACTCCCCCCCGTTCACGAAGCTCGAATCGTCCGAAGCAAGAAACAGCGCGACGGTGGCGACTTCCTCAGGTTGACCCATCTTTCCCCGCGGGATCATGGATTCGAACATCTCCTTCGCCTCCTTGGAGAGAACTTCTTCCTGCATCGGTGTGGCGATAGCCCCGGGGACCAGCACGTTCACCCGGATATTCCTGCCCTTCAGTTCGTTGAGCCACGTGCGTGCGAATGAGCGCAACGCCAACTTGCTCGCCGCATACACGCCCCAACCAGCAAAACCTTTCGCCGAAGCATTTGACCCGGTCATGATGATCGATCCGCCATCGTTGAACAGCGGTAACGCCTTCTGAACCGTAAATAGCGTGCCGCGCACATTCAGGCCGAAGGCCGCATCGAAGTGCTGCTCGGTAATCTTGCCCAGGGGGACGGCTTCGCCCGTGCCAGCGCTCGCGAACAGGATGTCGATCTTGCCCTTTTCCCGTTTGACTGTTTCGAACAGGCGGTCGAGGTCATCGAGATTGGCCGCGTCGCCGCGCACGCCGGTCACGTTCCGGCCAATCAGCTCGACGGCCTCATCGAGCGCCTCCTGCCTCCGGCCCGTGATGAACACATAGGCGCCTTCCTCAACGAATCGCTTGGCGCTCGCCAGCGCCATGCCGCTCGATCCACCCGTGATGACTGCAACCTTACCCTCGAGCTTTCCCATAACTTCTCCCTTCGTGATGATCCCGCGCCCGTAATCGCTGAACAGACACGCTCCGCGTCGACTCAAAATTGCCATTGCACCGGGATTTTAACCTTGCGTGGCCCGGGCAATTGTGAAACACTTACTACAGATGTGGAGCGAGGAACATTGGTTGCAAGATTTTGCTCCAATATCGAGAGTGGCGAGCAAACGTATGAAAACAGGGAACGGAAAGATAGGGCGACCGATCAGCTTTGACAGGGAAGCAGCTCTGGAGGCGGCGATGCTGCTTTTTTGGGAACGCGGGTACGAGGGAACATCCATGGCCCATCTTACTCAGGCGATGGGTCTCAACCCCTCGAGCATCTACGCGGCCTTCGGCGATAAACATGCCTTGTTCCAGCTCGCGGCAAAGCGCTATATGGAAAAGCGGGCGATCTACGCAGCTAAGGCCCTGGAGGAACCGACACTCGAAAAGTTCATTCGTGCGCTCTTCTCAAACACCGTTGCATTCCTCACCAGGCCCGGTCATCCGCCGACCTGCATGACGCTGGCGGGGGCGGTGGGCTGCAGCCTAGACGCTACGCCGGCACGAGATCTCATGACGGCAATACGGAAACAGAATGAACTCGCTCTGAGGAAACGCCTTCTCAAAGCACGGAAAAGTGGAGAGTTGTCGAAGGACATCAATGTGGCCGACTACACCCGGTATCTCTCATCGATCCTCGCCGGTCTGTCCATCCAGGCAGCGAATGGATCGACGAAGGCGGAACTCAAGCGGACCGCCAAGCTGGCCTTTCGGCATTTGGGTCACTAAGCCTCGCTGTACCTCTCGCCTCTCAAGACGGATCACTGGGACCTCGAGAACGTGGGGTTTTACAAAGCTGGCTCCGGTATCGCATTCGAGGAATTCAGCCGCTGGCCGATTTCGGCTGTTCGCCCAACCCGAAGTAAGCCCTCACGATCTAATTACTTGGTACTATCGACTGCTATTGCCAACACTTCTACATCTAGATTTAAGACCGAATGAAGTGCAGAGTCGTTGGAACGAGTGGTTTGAGTGTCTCTCCGGGCGCGCAGTTTCATAATAAGTCGCGCTTAGTCAATGAGATGTGGCCCCAGACACTCTGTGAAGGCCCCGTTTCGAGCCTTTACTCCCTTTTAAGCCAGTTCACGGAAGAGCTTAGTGATGTCGGCTACGCCCAGTTCCTCGGCGCGCGCGTCCTCCTTGACGCCGAGAGCGCGTAACGTATCGCGTACGCGGTCGGAACCGTACTTCGCGGCCAGGTTATTGGCGAGGGTCTTGCGCTTCTGTGCGAAGCTCTCTTTGGCGAAGTCGAGAAACGCTCGGCGGCGCGACTCTTCCCGAGACGCGCGGTTGCTCAGCATGTCAAACGTGACGAGCGCGGACATTACCGCGGGCGCTGGTGAGAATGCTCCAGGCGGAATCCGGAAGCGAAGCCGTGGAAGCGAGTGAAACTGTGCGGCGACGCTCAAGTAGCCGTAGGCGCGTGTGCCCGGCTTGGCCGCGATCCGCTCGGCAACTTCTAGCTGCACCACGCAAGCCAAAGCGCGGATGCAATCAGGCGCTTCCAGCAGATGATGCAGGATCGGCGAGGTGATGTAGTAAGGCAGATTGCCGAAAACGAATGCGGCCGCTGCATCATGAGAGCGGCAGATTGCCGCCATATCCACATCGAGAACGTCGGCTCTCAAAACCTCGACGTTGCGAGTGTCCGCGAATTGCCCAGCCAGGTTGCGGGCGAGAACGGAATCGAGCTCCACTGCGACGATCTGCGCGGCTCGCTCGGCCAGCAATCCGGTCATGGCTCCTTGACCTGGACCGATCTCGATCACCAGGTCGTCGGGACGCACAGGCAGAGCCTCAGCGATGCGTCGCCGGTACGCGTCGCTGGTCAGGAAGTGCTGGCCGAGTTTGGGACGCCGCTTCGCAGTCAAGGAATCCGAGGTTACGCCCAACCTGCGAGTCGGCGCAAGCGACCGTCAGGGGCGTCCAGGGCAGAAGACCAGCACTTCCATTTGGTCGCGCCGTGCTATCGTGTCGGATATGGGAAGTCGTGAACAGGCCTTTCGCTGGATGGACCTTGTTTGGCTCGCGCTGCTCGGCTTCCTGGCGATCCTTAATCCGCGCCTGGAGATTCACAAGCAACTCACACTGCTGGCCATCGGACTCTTCCAGATATTTGACCGCAGGCTGCTGGCTCCTCTGCCTGTCAGACGCCGAAACGTTTACACGGTGCTCATCAAGATTCTGCTGGCGACGATCCTGATCGGCCACACCGGAACGCCAACTCCCAGCACGAGCCCATATTGGCTGATCTATTACGTCCCGGTGATTTCGGCAGCCACGTTGTTTGAGGCGCGCGGGACGCTGCTGTGGACCGCGATTGCCTCTGCCGCTTACTGTTCGTATCTTATCCCGGAGCTTCAGGAATATCAGTTGACGCCGGCCGGAGCGACCGAACTGGCGCTGCGCGTGCTCTTTTTGTTTCTCGCGGCTATTATCGTCAACCAGTTTGCGACGGAGAACCGTCGGCAGGCCGAAAGCTATCGCCGGCTTGCCGAAGAACTGGCGGACACAAACCGTCGTTTGCAGCAGGCCCAGGCCGAGGTGCGGCGCTCCGAGCGTCTGGCCGCGCTCGGCCAACTGACTGCCGGCGTCGCGCACGAGATTCGCAATCCGCTGGGCGTGATCAAAGGATCGGCTGAGATGCTGGCCCAAAAGATTTCCGCCACGGATGCGCTCGCGGCCGAGCTCGCCGGCTACATTTCGAGCGAAGTCGACCGCTTGAATGGCATCGTGAGCCGCTTTCTGGATTTCGCCCGGCCCCTTCAGCTCCATCGGCGGCCCGAAGAGATTCCTCCGCTGCTCGAGCGGTCGCTGAAGGCTGTCCGCGACAGCGGTAGTCACGAGGCGATGAACGTCGAGCGGCAATACGGTGCGGACTTGACTCCCGTGCCCCTCGATGCCGAGCTCTGCGAGCAGGTATTCACGAATCTGATCCTCAATGCCTATCAGGCGATGGGCGACAAGGGCGGGACGCTGCGCGTGAGTGCACGCCCGGTCAACTCCGCGGAGCGGCCGGGCGTCGAGATTGAATTTGCCGACACCGGCCCTGGAGTTCCTGCGGAGCTTCGCGAGCAGATCTTCAACCCGTTCTTCACGACGAAGCGGGATGGCGTGGGTCTTGGACTTTCGCTCGTTTCGAGGATCATCGATGAACACGGCGGCTCGATCCGCCTCGCGAGTGAGCCGGGCGAAGGCGCGCGCTTCCGTATTTTTCTACCGGCCGATTGAGCGCTTGATGGGAAACTGTATGCCTACGATTCTGATCGTCGAAGACGAAACCAAAATGTCGCGGTTGCTCACGCTTACGCTGTCCGAAGAAGGCTACACAGCACACGCCGTCGGGGACGCCGAAAGCGGCCTGAAGTTGCTGCGCACCGAAGCCGTGGACCTGATCGTTACCGACCTGAAGCTGCCCGGCATGAGCGGACTCGAGTTCCTGCAGGCGGTCAAGCGCACGAATGGCGAGCTGCCGGTTGTAGTGATGACCGCTTACGGCTCGGTGAACACTGCCGTAGAGGCCATGAAATCGGGCGCCAGCGATTACGTACTCAAGCCGTTTTCGCTCGACGAGATGAAATTGATCGTGCGCAAGGAGCTGGACGTACATCGCCTGCGTGAAGAGAATCGCTCGCTGCGCGAGGCTCTCGGCCAACGCTACGAGTTCAAGAACATCGTGGCACAGAGCCCGCGAATGCAGCAGGTGCTGGCGATGGTCGCGCGCGTGGCTCCGACCTCGTCCACGGTGCTGCTGGGCGGTGAAAGCGGCGTGGGCAAGGACCTGGTGGCACGCGCGATCCACGAACATTCGCGCCGCGCCTCCGGTCCCTTCGTCAAGATCAACTCGACCGCAATTCCGGAAAATCTGCTGGAGAGCGAGCTCTTCGGATACGAAAGAGGCGCTTTTACCGGTGCCACCGGCTCCAAGCCCGGCAAATTCGAACTGGCCGACAAAGGCACCTTGTTCCTGGACGAGATCGGCGATGTGCCTCCCGTCACACAGGTGAAGTTGCTTCGGGTGCTGCAGGAGCGTGAATTCGAGCGCCTTGGCGGCACTAAGACGCTGAAGGTGGACGTGCGTTTGGTGGCAGCGACCAATCGCGATCTGCGCGCCGCCCTCGAACAAGGCGCGTTTCGCGAGGACCTCTACTATCGTTTGAACGTGGTCCCCATCAACATCCCTGCGTTGCGCGAGCATAAAGAAGACATCCCGGCGCTGGTTCAGCACTTCATCAAACAACAGTCCCCCGAAGCAGGCAAGGAAATCACAGGGATCTCGCCGGAGGCCATGCGAATTCTCGTCAACTTCCACTGGCCGGGAAATGTGCGCGAGCTGCGAAACATCATCGAGCGCGCTATCGCTTTGTCGCCGGGCGGCCGCATCGAAGCTGGCGACATACAGCTCGACGTTGGCCCCCTGCGACCCAGCGCCGCGGAGAGCGGAACCGTCACCGGAATCCCGTTCCCACCGGAAGGGATGACTCTGGATCAGTTTGAGGAGGAGATGATTCGCGAGGCGCTGCGCCGCGCGGCCAGCAACAAGAGCCAGGCGGCGCGTCTGCTCGGCCTCTCACGGAACGCGCTGCGCTATCGCCTCTCCAAGATGGGCGTAGACGACGAACCCGAGCCCGGCAAGCTGGAGGATGGCGAATGAGTCAAAGGTCCGACCCAGAGCCGCTGGTATCTATGCTTGTAGTCGAGCGGATGTCATCGCGCCTTCGCGCTCCGACGTCTGCGCAGTCGCGCGATGCAGTCAATCTCGACCTTTATGCCGGGCAAGTTGCAGCCCACCGTGGTCCGAGCGGGGGGATTCTCGGGAAAGAATTCCCGGAAGACTTCGTTCATGGCGGGAAAGTCAGCGAGATCAGCCAGAAACACTCCCAGGCGGACGGCATCCTGTAGCGAACTGCCTGCTGCGTGCAGGATGGCGTCGATGTTGCGCAGCGCCCGGCGTGTTTCCGAGCGGATGTCACCGAGGTCCGTTTCGTTCGTCGATGGATTGATCGGCCCCTGACCAGCTACAAAAACGAATCCGTCGCACACAATCGCCTGCGAGTACACGCCGAGGGGACGCGGCCCCTCGGCGGTTCGAATCACCTTGCGCATCAAGCCTCCGGGAAAATGCTGCTCCGAATGGAGCCCGGGGATCGGATCGGGCGCCGTGCGGCTCCGGCCGATGGATTGCTGAGGCCGTGAGTCTAATCGTGCCACGAACCGAGCAGTCGGCGCAACATGACGAGCTGTCCGAGGTGATATGCGTTGTGGTCGGCTATGAGGAGAGCCTCGCGCAGGACCGTCTGGCCGTTTCCATGGGGAATACGCGCGTAGAGATCGGTCTTGGGATTGCTGACGAGCCGCTGCATGGCTTTAAGGTCCGCACGGAAACTCGCCACGCTGCGGTCCCAATCCCCCGGCCCTTGCGGAGCATCCGTTCCGGGCCAGTATCCGTCAGGCCATGCGGGCGAAACGTGTTTCGGATTTCGGCTGAACTCGAGGATATCCCCTTGCGCGAGGCGCAGGTGCTCGAGCAGCCGCCAAGGCGTGAACGGCAGGCCTTCTACCCTCGCGCCGCGAAGATTCTCCGGAAGACCGGCTAGCGCCTTTTCGAAGCCCACGTGCGCGCCACCCTCTTTAAGCAAGTAGAGCACGTGCTCGCGCAGGACCCGATCACGAGCGTCCGCCGGGCGCGCCGGCTTCGCTCGCTTCACAGGCCGATTTGCTTTCACGGTTTTCCCGGCTGATTTTCGAGCGCCCATGAACTCCTCCTGTACGAAGTTTGCACCGGCGGCATCCCCTTTCTTAAGCCTTTCTCGGCCCAGGCGGCTTCGGATTGGGCTCCAGCGATCGCGCCAGGCGCAAGGCATCAAATCCGAACTTATCACGAACCCGATCGGCGGCGCGCGCCACACGATCCTCACGGTCGCGCTGAGGAGCCTCCAGCAGATTCTTCTGGAATCCCGCGCGTTCGAGATTTGAGGCTCGCACGCCGAGTAATCGCACCTTATGTTCCGGCTTGAACGTCTTGGCGAAAAGCCCGAGAGCGTTCTGAAAGATCTCCGAATCGAGGTGCGTTGGCTCATCAAGCGTGACGTCGCGCGTCAGGGTACGGAAGGGCGCGAAGCGAATCTTCAGGCCGACGGTGCGCGCGTAGAATCCGTACTCACGAAGCCGGCGGCACACACGTTGCACCAGCATAGACAGCGTACGCTCGAGCTCAGCGGTGTCAGACGTGTCTTGATCGAAAGTGGTCTCATGACTGATCGACTTCGTCTCCTCGCCAAACCGGTAGGCCTCGATGTCGCGCCCCAGCGACTTCGCGTGCAGCCATTGGCCGTACTTGCCGAAGCGACGGGTCAGGCTTTCGCCATCGAGCGCCTGCAGATCGCCGATGGTCCAGATTCCCAGGGACGCCAATTCCAGTTCCGTCACCTTGCCGATGCCGGGCATGCGGCGCACCGGCAGCGGAGCCAGAAACGCGGGCTCGCAGCCCGGGAAAACGTAAAGCAGTCCGTGGGGCTTTGCCTGTTCGGACGCGATCTTGGCCACCACGTGCGAGGTACCCGCGCCGACCGAGCAATTAAGGCCCGTCTTATCCTTGACGGTACGGATCAACCGATCACCGGCGGAGATGGTCGGGCCCTGCAACCGTTCCGACCCCGTCAGATCGAGATAAGCTTCGTCAATCGAGACCTGCTCGACCTCCGGCGTGAATTGGCCGAAAATCCTGGAGACGACTCCGCTGTAGTAATGGTACTTCTCGTAGTGCCCGCGCAGGAAAATGGCGTGCGGGCAGAGTTGCTTCGCTTTGCTGATGGGTTGCGCCGAGTGCACGCCGAATTTGCGCGCCTCATAGCTCGCCGCCGTCACCACGCCGCGTCCGCTGGGATCGGCGCCCACGATCACGGCCTTGCCGCGCAGCGACGGATTCTCAAGCTCCTCCACCGACACGTAGAACGCGTCCATGTCGACGTGGAGAATTCGCCTTTGATGCACAGTCTGCATCGAGGTTTCTCAATTTTCAGTGTTCAGTTGTCAGTTGTCAGTCTAGATCAACGGGCTACTTGAGCACTGGCAACTGAAAATTGTCTACTGTCGACTTTTCTCCGCCATCGCCACCCGCGGAATCCCCGCGAGATCAGGACGGAGTTCGACTCCGGCCCAGCCAGCGCCCAGCAATTTCGCTACGATCCCGGCTTGATTGTATCCGACCTCCACCGCGACATGCCCTCCCGTACGGAGCAACTCCAGTGCCTGGCCGAACAGCCGCGTGTAGATCTCATCGCCGCGGCCAGCGCCGCACCAGGCGATGCGCGGCTCGAATTCCCGCACCTCGCGCTGCACGCAATCGAGTTCGTCGCCGCCGACATAAGGCGGGTTCGAGACCACAAGGTCCAGGGCGGAAGCAGAGCCGAGGCAGTTCAATAGGTCCGACTGCACGAAGTAAACGCGACTGCTGAGGCCGAGACGACCCGCGTTGCGCCGCGCTACATCGAGGGCGGGACGCGAGATGTCAAAACCAACAATCAGCGCCTCCGGCAACTCGGATGCCAGTGCCAGCGCGATGCAACCCGACCCCGTCCCGACATCCACGATGCGCAATGGCCTGTCGCTGCCTTTGCTCGAACCGGCGCGCGCCAACTCAAGCGCCGTTTCCACCAGGTGCTCGGTTTCCGGGCGAGGGATCAAGACCTCCGGGGTCACCTCAAAGTCGAGACCCCAGAACTCCTGGCGGCCGGTGATGTATTGTGTGGGTCTTCCGGTCGCGCGTTCGGCAATCAGCGCAAAGTAGCGCTCGACCGTCTCAGGCGCAAGTTCGGTCTCCGGATTCGTGTACAGGTAAGCGCGGTCGCAGCGGAGCACATGCATCAGCAGCAGTTCTGCGGCGAGCGCGGCGGAGGGAATATCAGCAGCCTGAAGGTCGGCGATCGCAGTTCGCAGCGCCTGGCGGAGTTGGACGGAAGAATCAACGCTGGGCACAAGGCGAGGCGGCACGGGACTACACCTCGAAGAGGACCTTCAGGTCGAGCGCAAAGCCGTCCACGCCATCGATAGTCAACGGCCGGTCCTCATCGAAGTACTGAGACGCACGATCGGGATACACGACCTCTCCGGTACGCTTGTCAGAATCAATCCAAACCTGGATGACGCCGCTCTCCTGGTACTGGCGTCGCTTCCGGGCTACGCGTCTCGCTGTGTCGCCGGGCGAGAGAACCCCGAACGCGACATCGGGAGGGAAGTCGGCCAGACCCACCGGAAGCCGCCTATCAGGAAATCGCTCGGCGCGCACTAGGGCCGCATCGGGACAGCGCCAGGTGCCGGGTGCAATCGTAAAGGCCGTATCCGCGCCAAAAGCAATCCATTCCCGGTGCGCCCTGCAATAGGTGGCCAATTCGGCGTCCAGGTTCGCAATGGCTTTGCCGTGCCGTGTGCCCGCAGGAGACATAAACTCCACCTCCCCATCGACCAGTTCCCACCGTTGCCAGTCTTCACCGGCGGTGAGAAACTCCTTCCAGCTCATCTGAGTCTTGATGGGAGTTGCGATGTCGGCCACGGGGAAATCCCTCAGGCAGCGGCGCTGTCACCTTCGCCCTTCAAGCGCTCGGCGCGGAAATAGGCGGTCAGCGCCTCGATCAGCTCGTCGATCTTGCCGTCCATCACGCGATCGAGCTGATGCAGGCTCAGCCCGATACGGTGATCGGTGACGCGATTTTGCGGGAAATTGTAGGTGCGGATC
>JASHPE010000149.1 GCA_030038235.1 Terriglobia bacterium | reverse complement strand
CGACAAGAGTCTACTCCCGTTCTTGTCGATAATCAAGGGGAAACTTTGAGCCTCGGCGGGCATCCCTTAGAATAGGTTATTTATGGCTTCGGCTCAGGAACAGGCGCCGGCGGCGCCCGTCATAAATCCGTGGATCATCGCGGTGGCGGTGATGCTGAGCACCTTCATGGAGGTGCTCGACACCACCGTGGTGAACGTGTCGCTCCCGCACATCGCGGGGAGCCTGTCGGCGACGGTCGACGAATCCACCTGGACGCTTACCTCTTATCTCGTCTCGAACGCCATCATCCTGCCCATCACGGGCTGGCTGTCCAACCATTTCGGGCGCAAGCGCCTGCTGATGCTCTCCGTCATCGGCTTCACCAGCGCCTCGTTTCTTTGCGGCCTCGCGCCCAATCTGGGCTTTCTGGTGTTTTTCCGTGTGATTCAGGGCGCGTGCGGCGGAGGGCTTCAGCCGATCTCGCAGGCGGTTCTGCTCGAATCTTTCCCTCCCCGGGACCGCGGCAAGGCCATGGGCTTCTGGGGTCTCGGCATTGTGGTCGCGCCCATGCTCGGTCCGGTCCTCGGCGGGTGGCTAACCGATAGCTACAGTTGGCGCTGGGTCTTCTACATCAACGTGCCCATCGGCATAGCGTCCATCATCATGACGAAGCTCTTCATCTTCGATCCGCCTTACATCCGGCGCACATCGTCGCGCGTCGACTATTGGGGCATCGGCATGCTCGCGGTCGGGATCGGGGCGCTGCAGGTGGTGCTCGACAAGGGGCAGGAGAAAGATTGGTTCGGCACGCACTGGATCACTGCGCTCACGCTGCTGGCCGCCGTTCTGTTGACTGCCTTTGTGATCTACGAACTCGTGACCGAGCATCCCGTGGTGAATCTTCGGGTCTTCAAGGACCGGAGTTACTCGACGGGCACCTTCATGATGGCGATTTTAGGCGTCGGACTTTACGGCAGCACGGTGCTGATTCCGCTCGTGCTGCAGACCCTGCTCGGGTATCCGGCGCTGCAGGCGGGGATCGCGATGGCGCCGCGCGGATTGGGATCGTTTCTGGCGATGCCGGTGGTGGGACTGATCCTGACTCGCTTCGACTCGCGAAGGTTGCTGGCGCTCGGCCTGGCCGTCTGCGCCCTCACCTTGCTCGAGTTCTCGAGGCTCAATCTCGACGCGGGCTACTGGGACTTCTTCTGGCCCCTGTTGATCATGGGGTTGTCGCTCGGCTTCATTTTCGTGCCGCTGACCACCGTCACGATGGACCCGATTCCCAAGGAATCCATGGGCAACGCCACCAGTCTGTTCAACCTGGTCCGCAATCTTGGCGGCAGCATTGGAATCTCGGCCGTGGCCACCATGCAACTGCGCCGCGAGCAGACGCATATCGGCATTCTGGGAGCGCACGTCAACGCGCTGAACGTCGGATCGCTGGCCACCATGCAGCAGCTCAAGGGATACTTCATAGCGATTGGCTCCGATCCGGTGACCGCCGCGCACCGGGCCTACGTCGCCATGTGGGATATGGTGCTGCAGCAAGCCGCTATGCTCTCCTACAACGACGTGTTCCGCCTGCTGGGCGGCATGTTCCTGCTGATGCTGCCCATGATCTTCGTGATGAGGAAGCCGAAAGGGCACGGACCGGGAATGGCTCACTAGCCCGACAGGTGCCGCGCGGCTTTTCGTCAGAGGGTTCTAAAAACCGCAAGAGCACCGGCCCCGCTGATTAGCTCCGGCGGAACTGGCGAAGCTGCTACACTCACTCTGAGCCCTCCATGTGCGGTATCGCAGGAATATTCAACTTCGGAACCGAGGCGCCGGCCGACCGGGAGGCGCTTGCGCGCGCCACGGCGGCCATGGTGCATCGTGGTCCGGACGACGAAGGCTTCTATTTCGACGGCGCCGTGGGCCTCGGCAACCGGCGCCTCAGCATCATCGACCTGCCTGGCGGCCATCAACCGATCTCCAATGAAGACGGCACCGTGTGGATCACTTTCAACGGTGAGATCTACAACTACCGCGAGCTGCAGCAGGACCTGAAATCGCGTGGTCATCAATTCCGAACGGCCAGCGACACCGAAACTATCGTCCATCTCTACGAAGAGCGCGGTCCGGCCTGCCTGGAGGACCTGCGGGGCATGTTTGCGTTGGCGCTGTGGGACTGCCGCGTGCGGCGATTGCTCCTGGCTCGCGACCGGCTCGGTGTCAAGCCGCTTTTCTATCGATCGAGCGCCGGCAGCCTGACATTTGCCTCGGAGCTGCGCGCGCTCGCCCAATTGAACCGCGACCGATATGGCTCACCGGAGACGGCCCCCCAGGCGATTTACGACTTCTTCGGATTCCGGTACGTACCGGCACCCGGGACGTTCTTCAAGAACGTGCTCAAGCTATTGCCGGGCCATTTTCTGCTCGCCGACGACACTGGCGTGCGGACGGCGTGCTGGTGGGATGTCCCCGGCGAGGAACCGGAAGAGCAAACGCCGGCGTCGCCCGAACAGATCGAGCGGGAGATTATTGAATGCCTGCGCGAATCCGTGAAGCTGCGCCTGATCGCTGACGTTCCGGTCGGCATTTTTCTCAGCGGCGGAACGGATTCGAGCGCCGTGCTGGCCCTTGCCGCCGGCCTCGGCGCCCGGCCGCTGCGTACGTTTTCCGTCGGCTTCGATGAGCCCGGCTACAGCGAATTGCCGGCCGCGCGTCGGACTGCGAATGCATTCGGCACCGAGCATCAGGAACTGGTAGTCCATGCCAAGGACCTCGGCGACGATCTCGAACCTCTGATCGCCTTCCGCCACGAACCCATCGCCGAGCCTACAGACATAGCCCTGTATCGGATCTCGCGTCTGGCGGCCCGGAGCGTGAAAGTGGTGCTGGCGGGCGAGGGCGGGGACGAACTTTTCGCGGGCTATCCGAAGTACGCGGCAGATCGCCTGGCCGGTCTGGTCTCTGCTCTGCCTGCCGAATTGACGCGGAGTCTGGCCGGACTGCTTCCCTACTCCGGACGTCGCCTGCGTCTCGCTCTCGAGACGCTGTCCATCGCCGACGAGGCCGAGCGCTCCGCCACGTGGTTTGCCTCATTCAGCAGCGAGGAGCGCCTCGCCTTGTTCGCGCCGGATTTTCTGGCCAACGTGGACACGGCCCATCCGGCGCGCGTCCTCGCCGGATACCTCCAGCGTGCCCGCGCCCGTGCCTTGCAGGTATCGCCCGTGAAACGTTTGCTCTATGCGGACCTCAAGCTGTGGCTGCCGGACAATCTGCTGCTGCGCGGTGATCAGATGACCATGGCAGCCAGCATCGAAGAGCGCGTCCCTTTTCTCGACCACAAAATGGTGGAGCTGGCCGCGGGTATTCCGGGCAGCCTGCTCACACGGGGCTTCCGCACCAAGGCGTTGCTCAAGCGCGCGCTGAAACCTTATCTGGACCAGGAAACCCTGCGCCGCCGCAAGGTGGGATTCGCGGTTCCAGCAGGCGTGTGGTTCCGCAAATCTCTGCGACCGATGATCGCGGACCTGCTGCTGTCGCCTGAAGCGCTGGCCCGAGGCTATTTCAATCGTCGCGCGATCGAGCAGTTCGTGCGCGAGCATCTGGACGGCGCCCGCGACCGGCAGAAGCAACTCTGGGCGCTGCTCAATTTCGAATTGTGGCAAAGGCAGTTGAATCGTAGTTAGTCGTCGGTCCTTGGTTTTTGGTCCTTTGTCCTTGGCTTGGTCATGAAGCGATAGCTAAGACCGGACAGGATGATCTCTGAGTCATGGCCGAAGATCAAAAAGAGGAGCAAAGGACGAAGGACCAAGCGCCAAGGACCAACGTCCTGATCATCGTGGAAGACCTTCCCGTGCCGTTCGACCGGCGCGTGTGGCAGGAAGCCTGCGCGCTCGGTGAGGCCGGCTACGGCGTTTCGGTGATCGGTCCCAAGCGCGACGCCTTCACCGCCGCACGCGAGACGCTGGAAGGCATCGACATCTACCGCCACTCGCTGCGCGAAGGCTCGGGCCCGCTCACGTATGTCCTGGAATACCTGCAGGCTCTCGCGGCGCAATTCATCCTGGCCCTGCGGACCTACCGCCGCACGCGCTTCCGCGTGATTCATGCCTGCAATCCACCCGACACCATTTTCCTGGTAGGCGCGTTTTTCAAGCTCTTTGGCGTGCGATTCATCTTCGATCATCACGACCTGAACCCCGAGCTGTTCGAAGTGAAGTTCGGGCGCCGCGGATGGCTTTACCGCCTGGTTTGTCTGGCTGAGAAATGGACCTACCGCACTGCCGACGTGTCGATCGCCACCAACGATTCCTACCGGCAGGTGGCCATCGAGCGTGGACGCATGCCGCCCGAGCGCGCCTTCGTGGTCCGCAGCGCCCCGGACCTGCGCAAGATCGTCGTCGCCGCGCCGCGCGATGCGCTTAAGCAGGGCCGCAGTCATCTTGTGCTCTACCTCGGAACCATGGGACCACAGGAGGGTGTGGACATCTTCCTCGAAGCCGCTGCCGCCATCGCGCAAGCGCGTAACGACTCGGCCTTCGTGATTATCGGCGAAGGCTCGGAAGTGCCGCGGCTCAAGCGTATGACTTCGGCTCTCGGACTGGAAAGCTGCGTCCGCTTTACCGGGCGCATCTCCGACGCCGATCTCGCCGATTATCTCTCGACGGCCGATATCTGCGTGGCGCCCGACCCCAAGAATCCGATGAACGACAAATCGACCATGAACAAGGTGCTGCAGTACATGGCCTATGGACGGCCCGTGGTCCTGTTCGATCTCACCGAAGGACGCCGCGCTGCCGGCGATGCCGCGCTCTACGCCCGTCCGAACGAACCCGCCGACTTTGCGGCCAAAATTCTGCAACTGCTCGACTCCGAGCCTCTCCGTCGCGACCTCGGCCGGCGCGGACGACGTCGCATCGAAGAAAGTCTCAATTGGGACCGCGAGAAGGGATCGCTGCTGGAGGCGTATCAATCCGCTCTCGCACCTGCGCGCCGCCGCTGAACGCAAGATGCCTTCCTTTGCTCTCCGTGCGGAATCGAATAAGCCATGGCCAACGTTCAGGCGCAGCCAGAGACTGCGCAGACCAGCTATCAATCGATCCTGGAGCACGAGATCACCGAGGGTCTGCGCGAGATCGACCGTCCCACGTACGGACTGCTGATCTCCGGCGTATCGGCCGGACTCGACGTCAGCATCAGCCTCTTTCTGATGATCGTGGTCATGTCGTTGGGGCAGGGCCAGCTCAACGGCGCGATCGTCAGCATCCTGAGCGCGGCCATGTACAGCGTAGGTTTCATCGTGGTGATCCTTGGCCGATCGGAGCTCTTCACCGAGCACACCACGCGCGCCGTCTACCCGGTCTTGCACCACCGCGCATCGCTGGTCCGCATGCTGCGGCTCTGGGGGCTGATCTATGTCGCGAATCTTGCCGGGACCGCCATTCTGGCCAGACTCGTGACCATGGTGGGTCCTGCGCTCGGAGTGACCCGCACGTCGCTGTTTGGCGAGGTTGCCCGGCAAGTTGTAGATCATTCGTGGTGGGTGATTTTCCTGAGCGCAACCCTGGCCGGCTGGCTGATGGGCCTCGTCTCGTGGCTGGTCTCCGCCGCGCGCGACACCACCAGCCAGATCCTGATCGTCGCAATCATCACCTGGTCCATCGGCATCGCGCATCTTCACCACGCCATCGTGGGCAGCGTTGAAGTACTGGCGGGAATCTTCGCGAAGCAGGGGCTTGGGGCGAAGGATTACTTCCACTTTCTGCTGTGGACCACTTTCGGGAACGCCGCCGGCGGAGTGTTCTTTGTCGCGCTGTTCAAATACAGCCACGCCACGCGGGTGGCGGCCGAGCCGGCCAAAGTGAACCTCAGCCAGGAAGCCACCTCGGCGATTATCACGGACCTGTCCGCGCCAGTCCCCGCGTCTCACAGCGAGCCGCGCAAGTAAGAGCTGTGGCGCCGGTGTCCTCACCGGCGAACTTCGCGGTCGACAGGCTCGACCCGCGAATCGCTACGGCCAGGCGACCCCGCCATTTTCGTCATAGAACACTTCTTGCAACTGGGGGCCTTGCAGATCCAGCATGGCAAAGCCGTCAAGCACGCGTTCTTGGATATCCGGATCGTGAGCGAGGCGGTTCTCGTACCAAAGAACTGTAGCCTGCTTATCCACCATCTCGGAAGCCTGGCCGCATGGTAACCCGCCGTGTCCGCAACAACGGGCGAGCACCTTGGCGGCGCCGTTACCGACGGGCTGGTAGGCGACGCCGGCGTGCACGTGGCCCCAGTACCAGTACGCGGGTCCGGCGTTGGCCGGAAAGGCGCTCATCACTTGACTCCACAGCGTCGTTTTGCTCGTGCCATCCTGCGACAGCCCATTGTGGTGGGTCAGAACGATGATCTTCTTACCTTTGGCCACCTGGGCTTTCAGGAAATTCAATTGAACGCTGTTGTTGGGATCGCTGTTGTTCGAGAACAGGGCTCCATCCCGGTAGAGTGAAAGCTCGTCGGAGTAATATGCCGAGTCGAGCCCGACGATTACCCAATTGGCATTCTCCAGAGCGAAGAAACTGCATCCTTTTTGAGTCTCGAACGGCGGATTCGAGATCGCCTGGAAGTAGGCGCCTGCGCCCGAGTACATTTCGTGGTTCGAATTCAGCGCTAAGGACCCCTTGGGAGCCTTGGGCCACAAGTTCGTGAGGATGTGCTGCTCCTCGTTTCCGGTGCCGGCGTAGTAGACGTCTCCGAGATGAATTGTCAAATCCGGCTTGAGAAACGCCATGTGGCAGCGGACGTCGGTGCTGGGCGCCGGGTTTGCCTGCGTTCTCCAATCGCCTGTCCCCCAATCGCCGGCGAGCCCGATTTGCACGTCGTCGTCAATGGCAAGGACGACGGGGTTCGGGTTGAATGCGTGCTTCGGCACAATGAAATGTTCGAGCCACTCCGCGCCTGCCTCCAGCCACCCGGGGTCAAGCTGCTCATACTTCCCGGTGCCCCATATTTCGCCGCCGCCGTCGACGGCGATGATAACGCCGGCGTCCAGGTTGTTCACCACCGCGTCCTGATCGCCCGACATTGCGCTGAAAGCAAGCGTAAGCGCATGCCCAACCGTGGGGTCGGTCGGCGGCGCTACCTTGGCTTGACTGGCTGTTACGGCCTGCTGATGGGCCTTCATCAGCAGCGGTGTGATCTTGGCTTGTATGTCCGAATCCAATTTGCTCCAGGCAGTCTTGATCCGGCTCGCAATTACGGGATCGATGCTAATTTTCATCTGAACCTCGCTGCACTAAATTCTAAATGACATAGTGGGTTCGTTCCCCCATTTCAAAAAGTCGACAGTTGATGCTTGACAGTCGACAGTGCGCCGACCGTGCTTAATCATCGGCCTGTGAAATGTTGACTGTCAACTGTCGACACGGACTGACACCTGTCGCAAGCCGGTCCGCAGTTTCCCATTGTGGTAAACTATGCTCGCCGACGGTGCGTGCGATTATGGGCTCGCAACTCCTCACTCCCAACCGCGAAGGGGCCATTTGGGCCCGGCTGATGCAGGCACAGACCGCCGCCTTGTCTCCTGAAGTTGCCGAACATCTGCTGTCGATCCGATTCGGCGAAAGCGACCGCGACCGGATGCAGCAACTGGCGGAGCGCTCCGAGTCGGGAAATTTAACGGATCAAGAGCGCGAAGAGTTCGACAGCTATTTAATCGACCTGCCTTGGAAAGGTTGATCGGCCGTGTCTCCAGTTCTCCAAAGTTGGATACAGGTGCTCGCCATCATCGTGGCTGTCGTGAGCGCCGTGCTCTACCAGTCCCATTCCCTCAACAAGCGCATCGACGACCTGCGTTCGCAGATCGATCATCGCTTTGACGACATGCGCCTTTGGGTCGAGGCTCGCTTTCAAGCCTTGGAGGCGCACATTCAAGCTCTGGAAGATCGCCTCACCAGGGTCGAGTCGCGTCTCGACAAGATCGAGGACCGCCTGGAGAGGCCCGTTCTCAAAGGCTAAACCATCAGAATGTAGTCCAGAACCGGCGACATGGGCGGATTGGCCCAGACCGCAAGCATTCCCGCCCCACCCTTCGACGCAAAATGGCGGCGTGTTCTCAAGTCACCACTGCCAGCAGGTCCGTCTTCAGAGCGGCAAAGTCGAAACCGGCGGGTGGCCGGAAGTCGGGAGACAACAACGCCTGCGCCTCGTCGCTAAGTTCAAGCCGTCCTGGGAGCTTCACCTTTCACGTTCCGCCTCTTGAGCTTGACTTTTCCACAGAACCATGATAATTGTGACACTTAACATGACAACCGGATTGAGCTTCGCTCATTCCTGTGGCTCGACGCCACTTCCCAGACCTCGTTTTGCCGAGCGAACCCGAGCGAACCCGACGCATCTAACCCTAGTTATTTCAGACACTTACCCCGGAAATGAACGTGAGCGAACCCGACGAGGTTATCTCCCTTGTTTTCAGCATGTTAAGCCTCGAAAATGGCCGTTTTTTAACAAAACGCCTGTCTCGTACTGCGTCCAATTGCAGATTCGAGGATCCTATCGGCCAGTTTTCGGTTCTCAGCCGTCAGTTGCGCCCGTTTGGTCTGGGACCGCGGCCATCCGGTCTCTCTTGACGAGGGACTTCCGCTTGAGCGCGAGACGGGGCGGGAAGCGGGGCACGAGTCCGACTGAACACGAACGAACCTGGAATGTTTCAGAAAACAGGACGCTTACGAGAATATCGCTCCGAAGGCGGATTGCCGGCGGCCGTTTGCCAGTGGCGCTGGCTGGCGAGCGCGGTCTGCGGGGACACTGGCGGCTGAAGGCGCTCGTCGAAAGAGCAAAAGATGTAGTCGGAACGAAGCTGGAATGTGCTGTGGAATCAACAGTTTGAGGCAACAGAGTTTGGATGGCGAAAAACGGCGAGCAGGAAACGGCAAACGGGTGAATGGAATCTCGCTGGCGGGATGCGAACGTGGGTAGCCTGAGAATTCGCGTGAACGGCACTGAACGGACCGTGCAAGCGGAGCCCGACACCACTCTGCTGAGCGCGTTGCGGGACCAACTCGGCCTGACGGGTACCAAGTATGGCTGCGGCGAGGGCCAGTGCGGGGCCTGCACGGTGCTGATCGACGGCAAGGCGCGCCGTTCCTGCCTGACGCCGGCCACGTCGGTCGCGAGCGCCGAGATCGTGACGATTGAAGGCCTGGAGAGCAAAGGCGAAGGCGGCGCGAACGGACATCTCCATCCCGTGCAGCAGGCGTTTCTCGATGAGGGCGCGTTCCAGTGCGCCTATTGCACGTCCGGCATGATTCTGGCCGCGGTGTCTTTCCTCCGCGAGCATCCCCATCCCACAGACGATGAGATCGTGCGCGGCATGAACGGCAACATATGCCGCTGCGGGACGTATCCGCGCATCGTGGCCGCCGTCCGCCGGGCGGCAACTCATTCTGGGCGCGGCGAGGAGTCTCGCTCTCAATACCGGGATTCTTCGTCGCCTTCGGCTCCTCAGAATGACATGTCGGGAGGAGCGGCCGCAGTAATGAAAGTTTTGGATGGTCAAGGATGAGCGCCGATTTGCACCAATCCGCTATCGACACCTTGGAGCCGGAGCGCTACGAGTTCCGCGAGGAGCCGGCTTGGGACTTCCAGCTCGGCGGGTTCTCGCTCGCCCGCCGCGACTTCTTCAGGTTGATGGGCTGCGGCGTGGCCGTGTACCTCGTGGCGCGCAGCGGCGCCGCGCAGGAGTCAGGTGGAACGGCCGGCGCGAGAGGCGCTGGACGCGGACAGGGCGGCGCATTCCGCGGCGAGGAGCTGCCGAACGAGATCAGCGCCTGGCTGCACATCGGCGAGACGGGCGCGGTGACGGTTTACACCGGCAAGGTCGAGATGGGCCAGAACATTCGCACCTCGCTCACGCAGGCCGTAGCCGAGGAGCTGCGAGTGGACCCGGCGCGGATCAGCTTTGTGATGGGCGACACCGATTTGGTGCCCTGGGACATGGGCACGTTCGGCAGCCGCACCACGCCCACCATGAATCTGGAGTTGCGGCGCGTGGCCTCGGTGGCGCGCGACGTGATGGTTGATCTCGCGGCTAAAACCTGGAAAGTTGACGGCAAGCGTCTGGTGGCGAGCGACGGCCGGGTGCGCGATCGCGACTCCGGACGCAGCATCGAGTACGCGAAACTGGCCCAGGACCAGACCTTTTCGAAGGCGGTGGTCGAGAACGATCCGCTCACTCCGGCCGCGGATTGGCGGATCGCCGGGCAGCCACTGCCCAAAGTCGACGGACGCGACTTCGTGACCGGCCGGCACCAATACACCCCGGACGTGATCGTGCCGGGAATGCTGCACGGCAAGGTGCTGCGTCCGCCGTCATTCGGCGCGGAGTTGGTATCCGTGGACCTGAGCCCGGCGCAGGCCATGCCGGGCGTGACTGCTGTGCATGACGGAGCCTTTGTCGGCGTGGCGGCGCCATCGGTGGAAGCGGCGACGCGGGCGCTGGCGGCGATCAAGGCCCAATGGAATGAACCGGCGAATGAACCTGCGAATCGGCCGCCGAGCGCCGCCGGAGCCAGCTCTGCCGGAGGAGGATCGGAAACGTCGCCCGGATCGGCGCCGTCGTCTACCGCTTCGAGCGCGCATCTATCGGCGTACCTCAAAGCCCACCTGCAACAGGGAGGCGACGAAGGCTACGGCCGATCGAGCGAAGAGAAAGGCTCGGTCGACCAGGGACTCGCGTCGGCCGCGCATCGCCTGGAAGCGACCTATGAAGTAGCCTACATTGCTCATGCTCCGCTCGAGCCCCGGGCGGCGGTGGCGGAGTGGAAAGACGGCAAGCTCACCGTCCACACCGGCTCGCAGCGTCCCTTTGCGGTGCGCGACGACCTGGCGGATGCGTTTCACATTCCCGCCAAGCGCGTGCGCGTGCTTATTCCCGACACGGGCGCGGCGTATGGCGGCAAGCATACCGGAGAAGCGGCGGTCGAGGCGGCGCGACTGGCGCGAGCCGCGAACGCGCCGGTGAAAATCGTCTGGACGCGCGAAGAAGAGTTCACCTGGGCCTATTTCCGTCCCGGCGGCCTGATCGAGATCAAGGCGGGCGTGGCGCCGGACGGGACGCTGACGGCCTGGGAGTTCCACAATTACAATTCCGGCGGTGCCGGCATCGGCACGCCTTACGCAGTGGCGAATCAACGCATTCAATTTCACGCTTGCGATTCGCCGCTGCGTCAAGGGTCTTATCGGGGCCTCGCTGCAACCGCCAATCACTTCGCGCGCGAGTCCCACATGGACGATCTCGCGCAGGCCGCGGGCATGGATCCGCTGGCGTTTCGCTATAAGAATCTCAACGACGAACGGTTGAAGGATGTATTCGCCGCGGCCGCGGAGAAATTCGGCTGGGGACGGGGCAAGGCCGCGCCGGGACATGGTTTCGGGATCGCGGGTGGAGTGGAAAAAGGCGGATACATCGCGACCTGCGCCGAAGTGAGCGTCGATCGGGCGGCGCGTGCCGTGCGCGTGCTGCGCGTGGTGACGGCTTTCGAGTGCGGCGCGGTGGTGAATCCCGACGGCCTCAAGAATCAGGTTATAGGCGCGAACGTGATGGGGTTGGGAGGAGGGCTGTTCGAGGCGATTCAGTTTGAGAAGGGCCGCATTCTGAACAATCACTTCGCGCAGTATCGTGTGCCGCGCTTCAGCGACGTCCCTCAGATTGAAGTGGTACTCGTGAACCGGAAAGATGTGCCGAGCGCCGGCGCCGGTGAAACGCCGCTCATCGCTCTCGCACCCGCCATCGGCAACGCGATCTTCGCGGCCACCGGAGTCCGCTTGCGGTCATTGCCGATGCTGCCTGCGGGACGGCTGCAGGTGTGAGGGCTTATGCGCGGGACGTCGAGTTGGGACCCACCGGCCTTGACGGCGCCCACCTATTGCAGGCGCCGCCCGGCACTATCGCGGGGATTCAATACCCGTAGCCGTAGTTATAGGACGGGCAAGGACCCCAATAGGGATCACAGTAGTACGGGTTGTAGTAGGCGCCGTAATAGGGATAACCGTAGCCGTAACCCCACCCGGGATATCCCCAACCCCAGCCGCCCCAACCCCAACCCCAGCCTCGGCCGTAACCCCAGCCGCGACCATAGCCGCCGTAGCCGTATCCGCGGCCATAGCCATAACCACCACGGCCATAACCATAGCCGCCGCGCGCATAGCCGTAGCCGCCACGATACGCGCCTCCGGCACGGAATCCGCCGCCGCCGCGATAACCACCGGCTCCACCACGGAATCCGCCGCCGGCGCTCATCGCATGACCACCGCCACCGCCGTGCCCTCCACCGCCACCGTGTCCACCGCCGCCACGCTGAGCAAAGGCGGGCACAGCCGCCAAACCAAGCACCATCGCAAGAATTATCAGTTTGTTTTTCATATTTGTCCCTCCGCGCCTCGCAGAACGCTCCAGAGGCCGGCACCGTCACGTTGCAATCGACGAGCCATTCCGCCGCTCGCCAACTTATTGAAGAATCGACTTTTGACCCTGGCGCTGGAGCGTCGATACTGGCCGAATTCCACCACTATGGTGCATTTAGAGCGGGCGCGTACACCTTTTCCTGCAATGCGACGCCGACCCGAACGTCTTCAGGGCCGCGGCGTTTCATACAACCGCCGCGCCGCCCATTCGGCATGCTCGCTCACTACCGGGTCTTCGTGCCTGGTCATCTCGCGCAGCCAGGGAACGAATCGCGCGTTGCCCGAATTGCCCATGACCACGCACAAGTTGCGAAGCCACCCGCGATATTTGACCCGCTTGACGGGAGAACGGGCGAAGACGCGGCGGAAATCACCCTCACTGAGCGACGCGAGAGCGGAGAGGCGAGGGTGAAAGAGTGAGAATGCCTGCGGATCGGAATCCGGAGCCGAGGATTCGGCCGCGGCACCAGCCTCGGGTCCGGCTGCGTGCCCTGGCTCGACCATCAAGGGCTGAAACGCCGCCGCGGTCGTGGTTGCGGGCCTGCGACTCGGGGTTTCGGCTGCCGGACTGGCGCGGTTCCACGGGCAGACGTCCTGGCAAATGTCGCAGCCGAAGACGTTGGCGCCGATCGCTGGACGGAATTGCTCCGGGATCGACCCCTTCAGCTCGATGTTGAGATAGGCGATGCAGCGCGACGCGTCCATGACGTACGGCGCGGTGAGCGCTCCCGTGGGACATGCTTCGATACAGCGCGTGCAGGAGCCGCAGCGATCAAACGCCGGCATGTCTGCATCGAGCGCTAGGCTGGTGATGATGACGCCCAGAAAAATCCAGGAGCCCTTCTCTTGGTTAATAAGGCATGTGTTCTTGCCGACCCAGCCGATGCCGGAAATTCGCGCGAAGGCCCGTTCCACGATGGGTCCCGTGTCCACGTAGACGCGCGTCTCGACGCCGGGCGCGAGCCGCTCGATCGCGGCGCGCAAGCTCTCCAGGCGTTCGCGCATCAGGTCATGGTACTCCGCGCCCCAGGCGTACCGGGAGATCCAGCCTCGCGGATCGTCGTCAACCTCTGTAGTGTCCGTTGGACCACTACACGCCTCCGTGGAATAAGACAGCGCCACGTTGTAAACGAGTCCAACACACACCACCGACTGCGCCGAGGGAAGAATTAGCCGGGGATCGCGGCGCTTGGGATTCTTGAGATACGCCATCTCGCCGCCATGACCCTTCTCCACCCATTCGGCGGCGAATTCGAGGTCGTGCCAGGCGCCGATCGGCGCGATTCCGGCGAGATCAAAGCCAGTCGCCAACGCGGTGCGCTTGATTTCTTCCGGAAGGCTCACAGGGATAATGATAGCATCGGCTTCTCACGGCGCTTGTGGTGCAGGCATCCTGCCTGCGGCGGGGCAGCGCCACGGCTGCGCGCGGTAACTGAATCGCCGGCAGAATACCGGCACCACAAGCAGGCGATGTCGGAACTATAACGAAGCGAGGGAGGGCTGAAATGAGCAGAAGCGGGAGGATAGGCTTGCGGGTCCGGACACTAGCCGCGCTTTGCCTGGCCGCCTTCGGGACGCGGACGCCATCCCGATCCTTCGCTTCGTCTTCCGGCGTCGAAGGGGTCCGCGTGACCGTACACTGGGACCAGGTGACCGCTGTCTCCAAGGCAACGCCGACGCTGCAAGTTGTGGTCAATCCTCCGCTCGGGCGCGGCAGCTCAATTCACGACCGCGTGTTTGATTCCTTGGCGTCGCTTGGAGCAGACGATGTGCGTTACGTTCCGTGGCTGCCCTATCCCAAGCTTGCGGTCGCTGAGCTCGATCCGCCGCAGGCCGGCAAGACGTCGTGGGACTTCTCGCAGATCGATCCCATGATGGAAGATTTTATGCAGGCCACTCGCGGCCATTCGGTGATCATCAACTTCAGCACCATTCCTCAGTGGATGTTCAAGACCCCGAAGCCCATTCCCTATCCGCCGGACGCGAACCAGGTGATCTGGGACTACGAGCAAGGCACGGAATTGCGCGACCCCAGCATGAAGGAAGTCGCCGATTACTACGGACGCCTATTGAGCTGGTATACGCAAGGAGGATTGACGGACGAGGCGGGGAAGTTCCACTCCTCGGGCCATCACTACAAGATCGACTACTGGGAGGTGCTGAACGAAATCGATTTCGAACACAACATGACCCCGGAATTCTACACCGCGCTCTACGACGCGATCACCGCGTCGATTCACCGCGCCGATCCGGCCATCAAATTCGTTGGCCTCGCGCTGGCGATGCCCGGTCATAGCCCACAGTTCTTCGAGTATTTCCTTGACCCCCGCCATCACAAACCAGGCACGCCGCTCGACATGATCTCGTATCACTTCTATGCGAGCCCTGCCGATGATGAGCCTGCGGAAGCCTGGCCCTACACGTTCTTCGATCAGGCCAGCCGCTTCGTTGACCTGGTGCGCTACATTCAATCCATCCGCGCGCGGCTCTCGCCTGCGACCGCGACTGACATCGACGAGCTGGGCGCGATTCTGGCCGATGACAACGCCACGCCGCGCGGCCCGATCCCGGACTCCTACTGGAATCTCTGCTCCGCGATGTACGCCTATCTCTACAGCGAACTCGCCCAGCTTGGAGTCGAGGTGGTGGGCGAGTCGCAACTCGTCGGCTACCCGTCGCAGTTTCCGAGCGTCTCCATGGTGAATTGGAATACTGGCCAGCCCAATGCCCGCTTCTGGACGCTCAAGCTGCTGCGCCAGAATCTTGGTCCGGGCGACAGGCTGGTCCACACGGACGCCGGCGGCAGCCTTTATGCGCAGGGATTTCTGAAGCCTGACGGGAAGCGCGTGCTGTTGCTGGTGAACCAGCGCGATGGCGCGTTGAATGTGAACGTTCCCGGCGGGACGGGCGCGACCGAGCTCTTCGTCGATGAGAGCACGGGGGAACGTCCTGCATCTTCTGCAACTCTCTCCGCCGACACGCTTGCCCTCGGCGGATTCGGCGTGGCGTTGGTGACGCTCAAGCCGTAGCGCATCATTGAGCTGAGGTGTTGGACGAGATTGTGCGGATGACGCATGGCGTTACGAGAGCACACACTCTTCGTCCCCGCCAAAATAGTGGCCATCCGAGCGCTGACGTGAGACAGACTTTTGGGATTTGCAAGTCCTTGATTTTCGCGGGGCGGCGGAGTGTCTCAAAACTTACCCGTTATGAGACGCTATGCTCACTTCCCGTCTACCATCCGATATGTGCCAGCCGGAAGCGCTCCTTGTGCGTTGCCCATAACCATTGCACGGTTGCCCTCCCAGATACTATGGGGCGTCGCGATATTCGCTGTCACCGAACCCACCGATAGACAATACCTCTGCTTGCCGTTTGGCAGAAACGTTGTACTGGTCACGGCATTGACAGGCACCTCGCCGGGGGGATACGCAAACTTCACCATGACTTCGTGATTCGTCGCATTGGCCAGCGTATAGCAGCGTTCGGTGTAGATTGAAGAGGTCGCACTTGGCAACACCGGAATCGCATCCTTGTTTTTTAAAGCTCTATGGAGAGCACCATCCGGATCTTCTAGAAGTCCGTTATCGACAAAAAACTTCAAATTCGTCAACGCTTGGTCTCTGTTGCCCGTCTTCACAATCTCACTAATCAAGGTCGCGCGCGCCTTGTAACGCTCCAAGTCTTGATTGGTCCGCGCGTTGATCAGCGCTACAGCAAGATTCCCGGCAAGACCGATAGCGGCGGCTAACAGGCCGATCACGACGGGATTTGTCCAAGCCACTTCTGCCGGTCTGTTTTGGGGGGCATTCTTAACCTCAGTGCCCGGATTGTTGGTGGGATCAGCCATTGGTTTGGGGCAGATGGTACCACGTGAGCACGACGCATGGTGAGGGCCTATTGGCCACAGGCGCGTTGCACAAAGGACCCTTTTTGAGAACAACGGCAGCTACTGGCTAGGACCGCTTGGTTCCGGGGTCTTTTTTCGTGTGTCTAGCCGCTGGCTTTCTGCCGCCTTGCGGATCGCCTCAACGTCGGCAAGGTCTTGCCCTCTGGCGCTCGCCAGTTTTGCGGCTATCAAATCGTCGCGCGAAATAAAGTATGCCGTCTGGCCGGAGGCGGTGTCGATCACGCCTTCGACGCGCCGTTCCCATGCCGCCTCAAAATCGACGCCCGGAATCTCGGAAAGGATATCGACGACGCGCGGCTCATGCCCAAAGCGGATAAAGCTCGTGCGGTCGGCAAGGTGTTCCGGGCGGATATTATGAAGCGGCGCGCCGAAGTCGGCGAGGGCCGCATAAGCCGCTTTCGCGTTCTCGCTATCAGGTTCAATCAGAATGTCAATGTCCCTGGTGGCTCGCGGCTGGGCATGAAAACCTACCGCGTATGCACCGACGATGAGGTATTTAACGCCACGGGCATGAAAGGCGGACAAGAGGTCTTTGTAGTCTTGGTACATCCGGCTTGATCTCCATGCCTTTCATTGCGTAAGCGACAGCGTTGATTTCCTCGATGGCGTCCATCCGCTCCCACACCGGGCGGCTTTGCCAGTAGCGGTACTCGTCCGCCTTGATCTCGTCGAACTCGGTGTATTTGCGGATCGTAATTGGCGTGTCTTTCATGGCGTTCTGCTTTTTTACCACGAATGCGACGAAGCTGCAATCCCGAAGACCCATGGTTAAAGGGTTTCCAGCGAATCCCGAAAATTACCCCTTGTGAAACAGGGAGCCTTCAAGTAGACCGAGATTTGAACCAGCGTTCAACCGTTGTGCGCACATCGGTTGAGTGGTTAAAAAACATAATTTTCGTTTTCGGCGCCACTTCATGCGTTGCGTCGATGATTTGCTCCATGAAGTACGACATCGCTTCGTTGCCGGCAACGCCGCCTCCAATGAGAACGCCATCGCAAGGTTGTGTCCTCAACTGGCGTTTGAAATCATCCAGGCCGCCCTCTGGAGAGGCGTAGATGATTTGGTAATGGTAACCAGCGCCGCGCATCATCTCTTGCAGGTCGCTTAGCCTTTTCCTGACCCTCGGACGCTCCTCAACTGGGATCGACGGATGATCCAGCGGTAGTCCAATATGGAAGATTGATACGGTCACGATGTCTCCACCGGTTCATTTTGTGTAGCGCGTCGCCACCGGCGCTTTGGAGCTAAAAGTCGCCGGTGAGGACACCGGCGCTACAGCAAATCCTCACGCCGATGCTTTCAGAACTCGCTCCACCGCCCGGCGTAATGCGCCCGCTTCGGGCTTCACTTGCACCCTCCGCCCGCATTCGATTTCACCGGCGTGGCGGATCACGTAGTCCGGGTCCTTGAGCTGGTGCCCGGTCAGCACCGCCACCACGTCCGCGCCGGCCCCGATACGTCCTGCGGCGCAGAGCTTGCGAATCCCCGCGAGCGTGGCTGCGGAAGCCGGCTCGCAACCGATGCCGTCCACAGTCAACGCGCGTTTGGCGTCGAAGATCTCGGCGTCGGTCACGGATTCGCACAGACCCTGCGTCTCGATCAGCGCCCGGCGCGCCTTTCTCCAGTTGGCCGGGCTTCCAATGCGAATGGCGGTCGCTTCGGTCTCCGGCTGCATGACCGGCACAAGTTCCTGGGCACCGGTCGAGATCAGGCGATAGAAGGCATCAGCGCCCGCCGACTGGATCACGACCAACCGCGGCACCTTGTCAACGAGCCGGAGTTCACGCAGCTCGCGAAGCCCCTTGGCGATCGCGGAGACGTTGCCGAGATTGCCGCCCGGTACGACGATGTAGTCGGGCGGGCTCCAGTTGCGCTGCTCCAGCAGCTCGATGGCGAGTGTCTTTTGGCCCTCGATGCGAAACGGGTTTACGGAATTGACCAGATAAAGGCCGAGGTCGGCGCTGGCTTTGCGGACGAGATCAAAAGCCTGATCGAAGTTCTCGCCGAGCTCGATAATGAAGGCTCCGAGGTCGATCGCCTGCGCCAGCTTGGCGGCAGAAATCTTTCCGGCTGGAACAAAGACGAGAGCCTTGAGGCCGGCGCGCGCGGCGTAAGCGGCCATCGATGACGACGTGTTGCCGGTCGATGCGCATGCCACCACCGGCACACCCAGCGCAACGGCGCGGGTGATTGCCGCCGTCATGCCCAGGTCCTTAAATGAGCCGGTGGGATTCGCCCCCTGGTGCTTGACGCTGAGTCGAACGCCCCCGGCCCAGTGACCGGCGCGCGGCGCCTCCAGCAGCGGCGTGCGGCCTTCGGCAAGCGATATGACGCTGCCAGGATCGTCGAAGAAATTCACCAGCTCGCGGAATCGCCAGACACCGCTCCCATCCAGCGGCAGATTGCTTAAACGCCGTTCAATCCAAGTGGCCCGCAGCCCGGCGCCATTGAGCCCGGTCAGCTCACAGCGGACTTCGAGCAAACCTCCGCAGCGCTCGCAGTTGTGGCCGCGATAGTCAGCGCAGTGCCGCGTGCGGCAGTCGTCTTGAGCGCACTCGATGTACCACGGCATAAAGGCAGTAACGAGTGACAAGTTTCAAACGGTGAGTGGGCGGCAAGTGACAAGTAACAGCGGAGGTACAGTCTTCAGATTACCGCCGCTGGAATCCTGACCGCGTTTTATTTCAAAGTGGTTTTGCGTCCCAACCGCAGCGAAAGTAATGGGAAAGCCGCAGGGCTCAGAAGCGATCCCTGTGCCACGCTCGCTCATCGCTTCACGGATGGCGATAAGATTCTGGTGAAATCCCCCGTCGTACACGCTCGTTACACACCCCGGTCTCGGGCCAATCCCCCCAATAATAAAAGTAACGTCCATGTGGACAGGTAGACCACGCTGGAATGGAACTCTCCTTATAGCCCGGCTTCCTGAGCAAAGCAAATAACTTCTGCATAAACTGCTGCACTTCCGACGCCTTGGCAAAGTTCACACTAAAAGAAGGCCCTAAGCCCCCGCTAACTTTGCGACATCGGTAATTCAGCCTAGGCAATTGGAAAGTCGACGAGATATTTCTGCCGACGGAGCTAGCCCGTGACAGCGTACTCGACCGAACGCGGGTTTGCCGTGCGCTTGGAGGCCTCCAGAATCTCCAACCCGACGACGTTGCCTTCTTTGTCGTAGTCGAGGATCACTCCGGGCTTGTCTTCATCGCTTTCCTCGATGGCGGCGTCGCTCAACACGATGCGCAGCACGTCGACTTCTGGGTCGTAGGTCACTTTCACCGCGTCCTCCAGTATTTCTCGATCTTCGTGGTCCGGTAGGCCGTCACCACCACTGCAGGCTCCACTGAATCGTCCACCAAAACTCGTAGCAGGAACATCTTACCACCGATCTCACACCTGGACTGATGGGCCTTCACGGCTGCTTTCTCGGTGATCACTTGATCCGGTCTGGCAATCACAGCCTCCAGCAGCGCCAATGGAATTCGGCGGCGCTCGATTTCCTGCCGCGCGTGCTTGGACAGTCGGTACGTCATGCGTGCTCGTCACTTGTGTCCCTTGTCGCTCTCAGTTCCACCTACAGCTCAAACTCCTCATGAATCGCCGTCACTGCCTCCTTGACTTCGCCCGACGCGACGGCGAGCGAGATACTCAGCTCCGACGATCCCTGCGCGATGGCGATGATATTGATTCCACGCTTGCCGAGGGCGCCGAACGCGCGCCCGGAGATACCAGGCGTGCCCTTCATGTTCTCGCCGACGAGCACGACGATCGCAACCTGGGGCAGCACTTCGGGCGGAGCGATGTAATCGTGCAGGATCTCGAGTTCGAAGGCTTTCTCCAGGGCCTCGCGGACGTGCAGCAGGTCCGCATCGTGTACCGCGAAGCAGAGAACGTTGTCCGCCGACGATTGGGTCACCATGAGCGTGGGGATATCCTCGCGGCTCAGCGATTCAAAGACGCGGGCCGCCAGTTCCGAGAATCCCAACCGGTCCCGGCCGCTCACTGTGATCAGATCGGCCGCGCGAATGGTGGTGAGCGCCTTCACGCCCGGCGGCGCGTCCACACGCGCGGCGCCGATGCGCGTTCCCGGGCAGGTTGGATTGAAGGTGTTCTTGATCCAGACTGGAATCTGCCGCTTGAGCACGGGCTGAATCGTTTTCGGATGGAGCACCTTGGCTCCGAAATAGGAAAGCTCCGCGGCCTCGCGATACGACACTTCGGGTACGATGTGCGCGGACGGGACCAAGCGCGGATCGGCCGTCATCACGCCGTCCACATCGGTCCAGATCCACACTTCATCCGCTTCCAGCGCACCGCCGATCAGCGTTCCGCTGTAATCGGACCCGCCGCGTCCGAGCGTAGTGCACAGGCCTTCGCGAGTGGCGGCGCGAAACCCGGTAATCACGGGGATCAGGTGGCGGCGGCGCAGCGGCGCCAGTCGATCGCGCGTCTTGACCGCCGTCTCATCGAAATAGGGCGAGGCGTTGCCGAAGTGATTGTCCGTGACGATCAATTCCGTGGCGTCGACGGCCTCCGCCGCGCAGCCTTTGGAGCGCAGCGCGGCCGCCACCAGCAGCGCGGACATCTTCTCACCGAGGCTCGAGAGCGCGTCCATGGCGCGCGGCGTAATTTCGCGGACCAGCGAGAATCCCGAGCACAGATTTTCGAAGTTGCCGATCTCTTCGGCGAGGCGGGGCAGCACCTGCGCCTGCTCGCCCGCGTAAAGCAGGCGGTCGGCCACCTCGCGATGCCGCCGCGCCAGCTCCTGACGCGCGCCTTTCCAATGCTCGCGATCGCCGCGGCTGGCTTCGGTGGCGGCGCGGATCAGCATGTCCGTGACGCCGGCCATCGCCGACACCACCACCGCGACCTCGGCCTCGGTCACCTGCGCGGTCACCAGAGCCGCCACACGCTCGATGCAATCGGCGTCGCCGACGGAAGTGCCGCCGAATTTCATTACTCGAAGTGGCTTGGTATTGCGGCTCATGGATGCGTTGCCGGCGGCGGAAGGTGCGGTCTATTCGGCATCGCTGTCCGCGACCGTCCGCGCCGCGCCTTTGTCGTTCTGCACCGCGTTCTTGGGCGGTTGGATGGAAGCGCGGACGGTTTCGATGAACACTTTGGCGGGAAGCGAGAGGTAGCGGTCCCGGCGATAGATGAGTCCCAGCTCGCGATGCAGTTTGACGCCGTCGAGCGGTACGAGCTTCAGCAGGCCGGCCGCGACCTCCGCCTGCGCGTAGCTCTTGCTGAGCAGCGAAAGCCCCAGCCCGGCGCCCACGAACTTCTTGATGGTCTCCACGCTCGCGAGCTCCATCGAGATCTGAATCTCGTTGCGCTTGTCGCGCAGCAAACGGTCGAGCACCACGCGCGTGCGGCCCGTCTTGGGCAGGATCAGCGGATACTGCACCAGCTCATCCAGCGTCACGCTGCGCTGTTTGGCGAGGGCGTGATTTGCGGGCATCACCACTTGCATCTCATCGCGGTGGACCGGCAATACCTCGAGATTGGGCGTGTTCTGCGGAAGCGTGACCACGCCGACCTCTACTGCGCCTTCCTGCACCTTCTGCACAATCTTGTGGCTGAAGTTCCGGTAGATGCTGATCTGCACCAGCGGATAGAGCTGGCGGAATCGCGCGAAGGTTTTCGGGAGCACGTAAAGGCACGTGGCCTCATTGGCGCCCAGGAACAGCTTGCCGCGTGCCGTCTGATTCAGCTCCGCGATGGCCTGTAGGGCGTCGCGATGCAGATCGATCATTTTCTGCGCGTAACCCTGCAGGATCTCGCCGGCGGGCGTCAGTTGCACGCGCTTGCCGCTGCGATTGAACAGGCGCTCGCCACACTCCTGTTCGAGCAGCCGCACCTGCGCGCTGATGGCGGGTTGAGTGCGATAGATCTTCTCGGCGGCGCGCGAAAAGCTTTGTAGCCGGGCAACTTCGAGAAAGCTCGCAAGCTGATCGTAGTCCATGATCGTCTGGCAGGTGATGCCCTCATTACTATTCTAACAGAAGGCGACCGCCGGTCCGGGTTCAGCTTGCTGTAGCGGCTCTGCCGCAGAACGCAAATCAGTTCTGGCTGTTCGGAGGAACCGTCGGCGTTGGCTGCTGGCGGAGTCCGGCGGCGCGTCCGGCCAGGCCGCCAGCGAATCCCCGCAAGCGCGCGTTGTAAGCATTCGCCTGCGCACGGAAGCGCTCCATCTCGGCGTTGATGCGCTCTTCGAGAATCAAGAGCTGCTTCTTGAGCTGGCGGTAGCTTGTGTCGAGACTCAACTCGCGATTGCGGTCCGCGACCGCAAACAACCGATTGAGCGCCTGCGTCAACTCTGCCGCGGCGCGCGCCTTCTCAGCCGGCACCGCTTTCTGCTCCACTGAGCGGGCTGCCGCGATGAAATCGAAGACTCCGGTTTCCGAGGTAAGATAGCTGCGGCAAGTGCCGATCAACCGGGGAAGCTCGTCGCGGCGCTGTTTCAGCAGTTGATCCACATTCGTCCATGCCTTCCCCAGCTCGTTGCGCTCGCGGACGAGATTGTTGCGCAGACCCACAAAGGCGAGAAGAATCAGGGCGACACCAAAGAACACGAATACGGCAATGAGCAGAAGCAAACCCAAGTTTCAGCTCCCCGAGTCGAATCAAAGAGGCGGTCGACCGCCGGTCCGGACTATTTTAGCAAGTCGACAGTTTACAGTCGACAGTTGACGGGCAGAGGTCTCGCCGTAATTGCAGATTATTGACGAGGAGACGGACGCCAGGAGCCGCAGCCCTGTCTGCCCTGTTTGCTCCGCCACCGTCCGAGTTATATATAGGAATCCCCGCGCCGAGGTAGAATCATCCAACCAGGTCTGATGTTGAGTGACGATGGATTCGAAGCGTTGTTGAGAGCTGCCAGGGTGGGTTTCGAACCGGATCCGAAGCAAGAGCCCGTCCGGACGACGGGTCGCGGCGCAGGCTTAGCCCTGCTGGTCGGGGTCCTGACGGCGATTCTGCTGCTCGGCGCCTGCTCCCGCGATCCCAATGCCGCCAAGCACAAGTACCTCGAAAGCGGCGATCGGTACTTCGACAAGGGCGAATACCGCTCGGCAGCCATTCAGTATCAAAACGCCCTCCGCATCGACGCCAATTTCCAGAGCGCGCACGCCAAGCTGGCCGAGACTTACGTGAAGCTCGGCATGTGGCCCGGCGCCTACCAGGAACTGAACCACGCCGTCGATGAAGATCCGGACGATCTGAAGTCGCAGGCTATGCTCGGCGATCTGCTGCTGGCAGCCAAAGAGTTCCACCAAGCGCAGGACATCGCGGAAACGATCCTCAAGAAGGATCCCAACAACGTCCAGGGCCATATCCTGCTGGCCAATTCCTATGCGGCGCTGAGCGACGTTTCCAATTCGCTTCAGCAGATGCAAGACGCCATCCAACTGGCGCCCGGTCAGCCCAAGTCCTACCTGAATCTGGCTTACCTGGAGTGGAACGCCAAGCAAACCGCCCAAGCCGAAACGGCGTTCAAGAGAGCCGTCGAGCTCGATCCCAAATCGGCGCCGGCCTCGCTGGCGCTGGGCAATTTCTACATGCGGCAGCGTCGTTGGAATGAGGCGGAGCAGCAATTCCGCAGGGCGATGGAGTTGGATCCCAAGAGCACCCTGCCGGCGGCGGCGCTAGCACAGCTTTACCTGGCCCAAGGCCAGAAGCAGCAGGCTGAACAAGAGTTGGAACAGGCTAAGGCGTCCCTGCCCGACAATCCCGATGCTTACCGGCTACTCGGCAACTTCTACTTTTCCGCTGGCGACCTCGATAAGGCTTTGGCGGAATACGCCGGCATCTATAAAGCCCATCCCAAGGACCTTGCTTCAGAGCAAAATTACATCCAGCTCCTGATCTTCCACAACGACCTCGATCGGGCGGCACAACTGAACGACGGCATCCTGAAGAAAGACCACGCGGACGAACGGGCGCTCATCGCGCGCGGCGAGATCTTCTCGGCGCAAGGCAAAACGAATGATGCCATTCAGTCGCTCCGGGAGGCCATCAAGAATAATCCCGACAATGCGGGCGCTCATTACCTGCTCGGACTGATCTACGACCAGAAGGGCGACCTGGGACAGGCACAGTCCGAGTGGCAGACCGCCGTCCGGCTGCGGCCCAACATGGCGGCCGCCTTGCGTGCCCTGGTTGATCTGAGCGCGCAGAGGCACGATTGGGACCTCTTGACCGAGAACGCGGAGGCGCTGATCAAGGTGCTTCCGGCATCGCCCGAAGGCTACATGGATCGCGCGGCGGCGCGGGCGGCCCAAGGCGACAGCGCGGGCGCCGAGGCGGATTTCGAGCAGGCCGTGCAGGTGGCCCCCAAGTCAGCAACCGCCTATGCGCGTTTGGCGGGGTTCCGCGGCAGCCAGAAGCGATACGCCGAGGCGGAAAAGTTATTCCAGCAGGCTCTGGCCCTTGATCCGAATTCTGTGGAGGCGCTGAAAGGCCTCGTGCAACTGGACATTGGCCAGAAACAGCCGGCCAAGGCTCTGGCCCTCCTCCAGGCGCAGATCGTCAAGGAACCGGGGAACGGAAGCTACGACGTGATGCTGGGCCAGTTGCTGGCGGAGGATCACCAGTACGCAAAAGGCGAGGCAGCGGCCCAGAAGGCGGTGGATTTGAACGCCAAAGACCTACCGGCGCTGCAACTGCTCGGCGAGATGCAGGAAGCGCAGGGCAAAGCCGATCAGGCCATCGCTACGCTGCAGCGTGCGATCGCGCTCAGCCCCAACGATCCTTTCGGCTACGCCGAGGTGGGCCAGATCGAGGACGGGCGCGGCAACTGGCAGCAGGCGCGGTCGTGGTACCAGAAAGCGCTGGAGGAGCGCCCCGACTTTCCCCTGGCTGCTAATAACCTAGCCTACCTTATGCTGCAGCACGGGCTCAATCCCGACGAGGCGCTCTCGCTCGCGCAGGCGGCGAGCCGCGGCCTGCCGGATTCGCCCGAAATCAACGATACCCTGGGTTGGGCCTACTACCAGAAGGGCGTGTACGGGTCAGCCGTAACCCAATTGCAGCAAGCGGTGAAGGGCAGCCCCGCGAATCCAAGCTACCATTACCACCTGGGACTGGCTTATGCCAAGCTCGGCGACAATGCGAGGGCGCGCGTCGAGCTTCAGCGCGTCCTCAGCACCAGCCCCGATTTTCCCCAGACCGCAGAGGTCCGGCAGGCGCTCGCCCAGATCACGCGATAGGTATCAAGCGCGCAGCGTTTCGAGAAGCGCCTGGCGCCCAATGTCTTCCGATCAATTATTCACTGTCAGAGTGCCGCTGATGCTATGCGCCAGGCTTCCCGAGGCGCCGCTGACGGAGAACATGTAAGTGCCCGGAGAAGTCCCCGGCGTCGAGACCGTGGCGTTGGCCGTCGACTCCCCGCAGGAGATCCCAGAGAGCATCGCGAGCAGCGCCAGTCCCAGGATCAGGCGAGACGGAGGCTTCCTCAAGAATAGCGTCAGCATTGCCAGCAGGACCATTAAAGCCAGCAGCAGCCGGCTTGCGAGCGGCCCGAACGGTGGTCGGCGGCGTGGCCAGGTAACATTCACGGAAGGCGCCGTTGTGGAGAGGTCCAGGGTGACGTCGACTGTTACGCCGGACGGCGTCACCGTAGCCGGCGACGCGTCGCACGTGGAGAGCGACGGGAGGTTCGTGCAGCTTATCGAAATCGGCTGGTCAAAGCCCCCCAAAGGCGTGACAGTAAGGGTGTAGACGGCCTCGCCGCCCGCGTTTATGGACTGACTGCCGGGCGAGATCGAGAGCATAAAGTCAGCGCCCTGACCCGACAGGGTGGCTGTCTGCGGACTACCGGGAGCTTCGTCAGCCACGGTGAGGGTCGCCGTGCGTGTGCCGCCCGCGGACGGTGTGAAGGTCACGGTGATCATACACGAGGCAGAGTTCGCCAGCGTCGACCCGCAGTTGTTGGTCTCCGTAAAATCGCCGGCATCGGGGCCGGATATGCTGATGCTGATGATGCTGGAATCGGCGCTGCCCGAGTTTGTGACCGTGATAGTTCCAGTCGCAGCCGGAGTGTTGACAAGGGTGCTCGGGAAAGTGAGCGTCGCCGGACTCAGCACGATGTTCGCCTGAACGCCGGTGCCGCTGAGGCTGACGGAGCTGGCACTGAAACCGCTGGGGACGATCGATAGCGAAGCGGTGCGCGAGCCGGTCGCCGACGGGTGGAACGTCACGCCGATCGTGCAACTCGCGCCGCCCGCCAGCGACGTGGTGCAAGCATTGGACGCCGTGAAGTCGCCGGAATTCTTTCCGGTCACGGTCACGCTGTTGATCGTGACCGCGGCTGTGCCGGTGTTCTTCACGGTCACGTCCTGGGACGCGCTGGTCGTGCCAACGGTCTGACTGATAAAAGTCAAGGTGCTGGGAGTTACCGATATGCCCTGTGCGAAGGCAGTGCCCGACAGACCGGCGACGAGGGCGGCTCCCAATGAGAATTCTGCGATGCGGCAAAACAAGCCAAAGCGGCACATGCTGAACAAATCCCTTTGCGTTTAGGCTACGGTGGAATTGCTAGCGGCGTATTCTGTAGTAGCTCAACCGCAAAGATCTTGTCAAGGCGGGTTGTAGTGCAGGCATCTTGCCTGCCAGCTTCGACATCGCAGGCTGGAAGCCTGCACCACAACCCTGCCACGGCCAAGATGGCCGTGCCACGTCCGGTTCACTCGAATCGCAGCGCTGCCATGGGATCGGTTCGCAGCGCCCGCCGGGTCGGCGCCCATGATGAGATGATCCCGAGCAGCGCGATCGTCCCGATAACGGCCAACAGAATCCCTGGGTCGCGAGACGAAGCTCCGTAGACTACGCTCGCGAGCACCGTTCCCGCGGCCAGCGCCAATACCAAACCGATCGCCGAGCCGATGGCGAGCAGCACCAGCGTTCTGCCAAGAACGAGGCGCAGCACCTGCGAAGGACGCGCGCCAATCGCCATGCGGATGCCGATCTCGCGCGCCCGCCTCGACACCGCGTACGAGACGAGGCCGTGAAGGCCCGTCACGGCCAGCATGATCGCCAGCACGCCGAAGGCGCTCAGCGCGATCGCGGCCGCGTGCGCGGGGAAGAACGCGAAGCCTAGCATTTGATCGAGGCTGCCTGTGCCATAGAGCGGCAGTTCCCGATCGACTCCGGTCACCACCCGCCGCATCTCGTGGACCGTCAGCGTCGCAGGAAGCGAGGATCGAACCTCGAGCGTGGTCGTGGCGTTATAGTTTTGCAAAATCGGCCAGAAAACCACGGGAGCTTGAGCCTCGGTGAGGCTCGTGTATTTGCCGTCTTCGACCGCACCAATCACTTCCACCAGAGGACCGTTCAGACCGTTGCGAAAGTGCCTGCCGACCGGATTGTCCGTCCGCATGACTTGCTTGGCAAAAGCCGCGTTGACTATTGCGACTTGGGGAGACTTTGCGGCGTCATGTTCGCTGAAATCGCGTCCCGCAAGGAGCTTCGTGCCCATCGTCTCGAAGTAGCCCGGCGAGACCTGGTAAAAGTTGACACTCGTACCGTCGGAAGGGCGCGGTGCGGGCTTATCCTCCGGAAAGACAGTCGTTGAGGACTGGTCGATACTCAATGGTACCGAGTTAGAATAGGCTGCGGACCGTACTCCGGGGAGCTGCTTGACGGCCTCGAGCACGCGCTGCTGAAACGCTTGGCCTTTTTCCTCGGAATAGCCGGCAAGGCCCAGGTCATATGCGACCACCGACACGCCTTCGGGCTCGAATCCAAGGCGCATCTTCAGGGACTGCTGAAGCCCGCGCAGGGAGATCAGGCAGGAGGCGACGAGGACGAAGCAGACCGCCACCTGCAGCACCACTAGCACGTCTCGGAACGCGAGGCGCCTGAGATGTCCGTCCGTCGCGCTGCCCTTGAGCACGGCATTGGCGTCCGTTTTTGAAGCCCTCCAGGCTGGAGCGGCGCCGAACAGCGCACCGGCTATCACCGAAACCGCGAAGGCAAAGAGGAACACGCGCCAGTCCGGGCTCACGTTGAACTGCACCGGAATATCCATGGGCGCGCGCCAGCGGGTGAGGGCTTGAGAGAAGACGAAGGCGAGCGCATATCCGGCCGCGCCGCCGGCGAGCGACAGAACCAGCGTCTCCGTAAGCACCTGCCGCACCACGCGGCCACGCTGCGCTCCGATCGAAAGGCGAATTGCGATCTCGCGCTGCCGGTCTGAGGCGCGCGCCGTCAACAGGCTCGCCAGATTTGCGCAAGCGGCGAGCAAGACCAGAACGGCGAGCATCAGCAGACCCAGAGTGAACGCCCTCGCCGGGCCGCCAAAGTAGTCACCCGCGAGACCGGGCTTCGCCAGTTTGAACTGCAGGCCTTCATTGTTGTCCGGATGCTCCCGGGCAAGCTCGCCGGCAATGACGTTCAGATTCGCCAGCGCCTCTGCTTTGGAGACGCCTGGCCGCAGTCGGCCGAGCACCCAGGTATCCCATGTACTTCGGTTGTCGAGCCATCCGGTGCCGGAGTAATTCTCGATTTGCGGTTCCATCATCATCGGCACCCAGACGTCGGGCCAGTACCACAGCTCCGTGCCGTGGAAATCGGCGGGAGCCACGCCCAGCACGGTGTAAGGCAGGCGGTTGATGCGGACCGCCTTCCCGACGATCCCACGGTCACCTCCGAATCGGCCGCTCCAGGCGTTGTAGCTCAACACGGCGTAAGGGCTGGCGCCCGGATGCAGGTCGTCGGCTTGATGAAAGAAGCGACCGATCAGCGGATGCACGCCGAGCACATCAAAATAATTCCCCGTAGCAAGCAGTCCCCAGATGCGCGTGGCGCCGTCGGCGGATTCCATTTCCATGGGCGCGAGCCGGTATCCGATCAGGCCGGAGAACGTTTTGTTGCGATCGCGAATATCCCGATAATTAGGAAATGACTGCGAGTTGAAGCTCTTGTTTTCGAGGAATGCCAACTGGTCCGGACGTTCCACCGGCAGCGGACGCAGCAGCAGCCCGCTGACCACGCTGAAGACCAGCGCATTGGCGCCGATGCCGAGCGCGAGCGACAGCACCGCCACCGCGGTGAATCCGGGGCTCCGCCGCAGCATCCTCCAGGCGTAGCGAAGGTCCTGCAAGAGCGTCTCAATCGAATGTCGCATTTCGCAGCTCCTTTTGGTAAGCAGTCAGCCGTCAGCTTTCAGCAATCAGACTTCAACAATCAACAGAAGGCTGAGATCTGATGGCTGACGGCTGAGAGCTGATGGCTAATTCACCTTGACATCGCGTCGCTTCCATTCATAAGACCCGTACCCCTGGAACCACTGGATCGTTACCGCGCCATTTCCGTGATAGATGGAAAAGCTGCTCGGACCCATGCTCTCTATGGGAGGCCCAGACGGAACGGCGCGCTCGCTGAAGCGCGTTTCTCCCAGAAACTTGAAGGGCTTCACCTGCACAAGGTCGATCACCGGACCGCCGGGCGCAGCGAATATCGCAGTGGCATAGCGCTGGCGCAAAACAGCGACGATCTGATCGTCCGGCGACGTCAGGTTGCCAACGACAGCTAACCGGTTACCCGATCCCGGATCATTCGGGAGTTCGAGGCGCTCCCCTGTTTGCGCTTGAAGGTCCACTCGCCAGACGTAGTAGTGTTCCGGAAAATCGGATTCGTCCACGATCATCGTGTTCTCATCCGG
>JASHPE010000148.1 GCA_030038235.1 Terriglobia bacterium | reverse complement strand
CTGCTGCCGGCGATTACGAACAGGTCTTGCATGAAGGTGGCATTTTCACTGACCAGGAAATACTCCTGGCCCGTCTGCCAATCGTAAATGTTATATCCGCCGTTCAGTCCGTTAATCACGATATTGACTTGATTGCCGACGAAGTTGCTGGACGTAACCGATACGCCGATGCTGTCGCGAATGTCGATTCCATCGTTACTGTCGGTAGCGGTGGTCGGGTTTCCATTGCAGAAATAGCTGTAGGCGATGTCGATGGGTCCCTCATCGCGTTCCAGGAGCGCACCCGGCAGGAGGTTCTGGTTCATGACGAAGTCATTGATACTGATGTTTTTGTTATCGGTGTCAAAGTGCGTCCCGTACGTTTGGTTCCAATACGAAAAAGAGTTATCCATCGTAAGGGTGTGCGCACCCGAGAAGTGGAACCCGGCGGAGTTCGTGTTGTAGAAATCACCCTGCGCTCCACGCCAGTTGTTAAACGCCGCCTCGTTGTTGTAGTAGTAGCCGCTGACGGCGTTCTGCGCCACTATTCCTGACTGGCCGTTGTGGTTGGCCACGCTGTTCTGGATGGTGAAATCGGACACGGTGGGGCCGACCTCGATCCCGAAGGCGTTGTTCCAGAGGAAATTGACCTTATCGATGAGAAAATTGGTGGCATAAGGCTGCCCCGTCTCGCTGTTGACGTATACAGAACCTCCGTCGCGGCAGTTGTTGCCGTATTCAAAGGTCAAGCCGCGGAGCACAAAGTTGGAAGCTCCATCCACCGCGAAGGTTTGCGGCGTCACCGAGACTTCGACGTCGGCACTGTAAATGTTCATGCCTACTTGCGGCCAGATGTAAATCGTGCCGCTGGTTTCGTTGACATAAAATGTGCCGACGGTCATCTCGCCAAGTGACATCACCTGGTTGAGGCGGAAACCGTTGACGAAGACCATCTCGCGCCGCTCCACGATGTTGGGAGCAGGCGGCGCGCCGGCAAGCGGCGGGCAGTCCCCCCACGCGTAGGGCCAAGTGTTCGTGTAGATGTTGTTGTTTGCGCTGTAGGGTTGCCAGCCGGTCCACTGCTGGGCGCCCGAAACGATCACGGTGCCGTCGATCGCCGCTTCGAAAGTCATCGGCATGCTGGTCGCATCGGATCCTATGTACAGAACATCGGCCTCGCGATAAATGCCCGGGTTGATGATCACTTTCGTACCGATGTCATTTGTATTGTTCGCGACAGCCAAACTGATGGACTTGGCGATGGTCTGCAGCGGCTGGCTGGCGGTACCGGGATTGCTATCGGAACCGTTGGCGACGTCGACGTACAACACGGCAGTTTCCAGCGACTCATTGACGTTTGCCTGGCACCACGCTGACATCGAGACCATCAGCATCAGTGCGCTTGCGAAGAACAGTTTGTTGGGTGAATTCATGGCCTCCCCCGGGTCATAGTCGAATTTTGCTTGCAGGCCCCCCTCCGATGCCGCTTCGGGAATTCTTCCCGACCCCAATCACCGGGCAGAACTTCAAGCCCGGCAAGCCGGATTCCAAATCCCCGCAACCCAAAGTGCTGAACTGCGAATAGCCTGGCTCCAGGGTCGAGTATGCCCTCGCCGCTCGTGTTACCTTTTGGTTCCGTACATCCGCTCGTACGTCATCAATTGGTTATAGTGATTCAATGATAAATACGCCGCCGGTACCGCCCGTGCCCGACTCCTCAATCTCCGGCGCTGCGTTTGGTCCGCAGATTGGAGATCGATGCACGAGTATCCCCTTGAGCGCGGTCACGCCTGCCACAGCGGCACGCATCGCGCTCCACTTGTCCTCGCTAACACGGGCTTGGGCGCAATCGGGATGCACTGTCACAAACAGCGTTTCGACCCCAAAAACGCCCAAGCTTCCTTGCCTGTGCTCAAGGGCGGTCTTACCAAAACGGGAGTATGGTCTCTACCCAGGTATCACTGAAGCAAGCCGAATCGGGTGCGGGACCCCGCACCGCAAAAGCTGAGATAACACCCCCACCGCGAGCCTACGATTACTTGTGGCGCCCGCCCCCAAGCATTGTCTCAACCCTGCGACAGCCCATGGCACGCCGGATTCCAAAATTCGGCGCCACCAAGACCGCTGCAAGCCCCCTTCGTAAACCGGTTGGCGGCATGCGTGGCACTGCAAGCCGCGCAACGGTCGTGCAAAACGGAGGGATTCTACCACGGTATGAGACAAAGCACGATATTAATTTTTTGTGAATTTCTGCAGACCGCCGCCGGCGTTGGGGATGTTCCCAAATGGGCACCGTGGTCGCCTAAAACGTCAACCAGTGGGCCCTAGAGCCACCAGAGGTCCATAAAGCGATTGCCCTCGCGGGGCGGGCGGAGAGGGGCTGGTGGACTGGAGAAGGAGGCAGAACGGGCTCCTCCTTCCCCTTGGGGCAAACGGCTATTGGACGGTGAGTTGGGCGGTTACGGTACGAGTAATGCTGTCGCTGGTGCCGATGATGACGAACTGGTAAGTTCCAGCCGGCGTCGTGCTCGCCGTCTGAATGGTAAAATTGGTAGTCGCGTTGGGGGTAAGCACTTTGTTTCCGTAGCTCGCCGTCGCTCCCGGAATCATCGAGATGTCATAACTCAGTGTCACGTCCCCGGTGAATTGAAGCCCAATGAGGTTCACCGGCCAGATCACCGACTCTCCGGGACTGACCGTCTGAACCGTGTCCAGGGACGGTACCAGCAGCCAGTAGTCCGTCATGTCCGGCACTTGATTGCAGGACGCCGATACTGAACCAGTGGGAGCGGCCCATACCGACTTGGAGTCCTGACCCGTGGCGGATTGCCATCCCGCGAGGTTGGAGGTTTCTTGGCCGCTTCCCGAAGGGTACGTGAAAACAGAAGTGCTGCTCGAGTTCCACCAGGTGTTGTAATTGGAAATCAGGGTCGGTTGGTAGTACGACCAGTCCCAATTGTAAGTGTCGCTGAAGTTCTCCTGCCCCGCGCCGCCGGTAAAGACGTCCTCGGTGAAGGTGGCGTTTTCGCTCACCAGAAAGTATTGCTGCCCGGTTTGCCAATTGGTTATCGTATATCCGCCGTTCTGCCCGTTGACGATCAGGTTCAACTGGTTTCCGACAAAGTTGGTGGACGTGACTGATACGCCGGTGCTGTCTCGAATGTCCATGCCCTCGTTGCTGTCGGTGCTTGTGATAGGGTTCCCATTGCAGAAGTAGCTGGCGTTAATGTCGATGGGCCCCTGGTCCCGCTCCAGCAGCGCGCCCACCAGAAGATTCTGGTTACTCACGAAGTCGCTGATGATAACGTTCTCGTTATCTGTATCGAAGTGCATGCCGTACGTCTGGTTCCAGTACGATTGCGAACCGTCCATGGTAAAGCCGTGCGCGCCGGAAAAGTGGAAGGCGGCCGAGTTCGTGTTATAGTCGACCCCCTGCGCTCCCCGCCAGTTGTTGAATGCCGCCTGGTTGTCATCATAATAACCGTTGATGGCGTCCTGCACCACAAGCCCCGACTGGCCGTTATGATTGGCGACCGTGTTTTGGACCGTAAAATTGGAAACCGTTTGTCCTACCTCAATGCCGAAAGCGTTGTTCCAAAGGAAACTGTCGCTATCGATGAGAAAATTGTTGGCGTAGGGCTTGCCGGACTGACTATTGATGAATACAGCGCCCGCGTCGCGGCAGGTGTTGGCATATTCGAACGTCAAGCCGCGCAACACAAAATTCGAGTCCCCATCCACAGTCCAGATTTGCGGCTCGACCGCGACTTCTACGTCGGCGGTGGAAACGTTGACCCCGCTCTGCGGCCACATATAGATCTCGCCCCCAGTCTGGTCGACGTAAAAGGTGCCAACCATCATCTCGCCGAGTGACAGCACTTGGTTGAGGCGGGAGCCGTTGACGAAGACCCCCTCGCGTCGCTCCACGATGTCAGGAACAGGCGGCGCACCGGCAAGCGGCGGGCACAGGCCCCAGGCGTAGGGCCAAGTGTTGGTATAGATGCTGCCATTTCCGCTGTAGGGCTGCCAGCCGGTCCATTGCTGGGCGCCGGACACGAACACGGTCCCGTTAGTGGCAGCCTCGAAGGTGATCGGCATGCTCGTGACATTGCTCGGTATGTACATGACGACCGCCTCGCGGTAAACCCCGGGGTTGATGATTACGCGCGTGCCAATGTTGTTCGAATTGTTCGTTTCGGCCAGCGTGACCGACTTGCCGATGGTCTTCAAAGGCTGGCTTGCCGTACCGGGATTACTGTCGGAGCCAGTAGCTCCATCGACGTAAAGAACCGCCGTTTCCAGGCCTTCGTTAACATTGGCTTGGCACCAACCTCGAAACGGAAATGCCAGCAGGGCGATGATGGTAAGAATGAAGATTCCTTTGGCTAAATACATTTTTGTGTCCTCAGATTTTGTATCGGTTGCTCTAGCGGCCGGCGTGATACCCCCTCCGAAATGCTTCTTCGAACCCCCATTCAACAGGGAAAAACTCGCGCAACCTGCGGCAACGATCGTGCGAGGTGAATGACGGCACGAAGCTTTTGCGCCTGGTTGCAGACAATTTGTACTAGAAGAGTCTCGCTGACGGCGTTCGCCGGGACGGCCACACTGATGCGGCGGGCGGGAGACACGCTCCGCCGCGAATGACGAGCCTGGGCCAAACCAGGACAGCTCCGTCAAACAGCGTCTTGACCGAACATGTACGCGCCCGATTTAACTCTCGGACGCGGCCTTGCCAAACGGGAGTATGGTCACTATCGAGGTTTCACTGAAGCGAATCGGGGTGCAGGACCTGGCACCGCACAAGCTGAGATAAACACTCCCCACGAGCGCGAATTCAGACCTCGCGCCCGCCCCTGGCATTTTCTCAACCCTGCGACAGCCCTGAGGACGCGGCTCTCGAAGCCACGCGCTCTCGGGCTATTGCAAGCCCCCTTCAAGCCGCTGACGGCAAGCGTTGGCGCTGCAGGCCGCCCGACGGTGTCGAGCAAACAAAGGCATTCTACCACGGGGCTATCAGAACCAGCACGTCAATTCTGTCTCTATTTGTTATGTTCCAAGTGTTACCGCGACAGCAGCCCAAAGGACGGCCGCACAGAAGAAGGCTTGCGTGCGCCTCAGTATATCGGAACGACCCGTCCTACGTCGTCGCTGCACCTCGAAGCTTCACGCAGCCAAGTCCGGCCCGTCATTTGGGCGGGGGAAAAGCAGGCAGCGATACGGCATCACAACCGCGCGTGAGGCTGATCACTGCCGGATGCTCCTGCGAAGAATAACTTTCAGATGAAGATGTGCGGAGCGGGTTGGTTTTCGCCCCACCGCAGGTCCGGTTGCCAGGGCAAAACCGGGCGAGGTCCCCTGGCTGCAAGCCATGCCTTGCGACCTGCTCCCACGTCCGCAAACTGTGCGCCATCCACATTCCGTTCTGACGTTGCGACAGCGTACATGGAGGCGTTGGCGGCAGCTCTGGACTTGGCACCGTCTCGGCCCATTCGAGATCTTGCGGAGCCTGCCTTCGAGAGGATCAATGAAAGTGCAGACAAACACACGACGCATAAGGCAAATGCTGTCGGTCATGCTGACCCTTGCCGTAACGCTGCTGGCGTCACGCGCTTCCGGCCAGCAGACCTACGTTACGCGATATGACCTGTTCACGGGATACACTTTTCTCGACAGTCCCCACGTCAGTCTCTTTGAGAACGGCTTTCACTTTCAAGTCGGAGTCAGGCCGAAGACCTGGTATTCCCTGGGCTTCGACTACAGCGTCTCGGCGGGTACGCTGACCCTGACACCGAATCTGCTGACCACCGCCCTGCAGCAGCAGCTCGGCGCGGAGCTGGAAGCGCTCGCAGCCGCGGGCAAACTGCCTCCAGGTTACACGCTGGTGGTTCCCGCACATTCCGTGACCCAGACCTTTGCCGCCGGGCCGCAACTGGCGTACCGTCACTTCAAGCAAGTGACCCTGTTCATTCGGCCCGACCTCGGGGCGATCCACGAATCTGCCACGCCGCACCCCGCACCCGGCGATCTGATCGCCCAGGGGATTGTGCAGCAGCTCGTGCCATCGGGGACCAAGACGGATTGGACGATCTTTGGCGGATTCGGCGGCGGCACCGACTTCCTGTTCGGCAAGCATTTTGGAATCCGGGTGCAATCGGACCTGGTGTATGACCATCTCTTCAGCGACCTGCTCAAGGATGGTCGGTTTACGGTCCGATTTTCCGTCGGGCCCATCTTCAACCTCGGTAAGAACATCAAGCAGTGAGACGTGCCCGGCGCTCGTCGCATGTGTGCCGCCGGTGATCGCGAGTTGGCCATGCGCAAGGCACTCAACCCCAAATGGCGCCTAATCCTCGGATGGACTGCCGTCTCCATCTCCACGCTCGCCGCAGGTTTCTGGGCCTTCTGGGGCAGCATCGAGAACTTCCACGAGGGCTGGTACTTCACCAGCCTGCTGAAGAATCTCGAGCTGATGCTGGGGCAGTACCTCAGCCCGATGCTGATCGTGATGTTGATCAGCATCCTGGCCCTTCAGTGGCCCCGCGCCGCGCTACCTGTCCTGGGATCCCTCGCCATCGCCGCCGCGCTTTTCTTCCGCGGCGGGCATGCGGCTGTATACCTCATTTCCATTCCGTTGCTGGTGCTGGGCGCGCTCTACTTCCTCGGTGATCCGCAGCCGCGGCGTTGGGCCCGGCGCTGCCTGGTCTGGCTTCCGATTCTCACGGCTCTGGTTTCAGGCGCCTATCCGGGATGGCGTGCGATCCATCGCGTGGACGACGGGAATTATGGCATGCGGCTCGTGGAGGGGAACGGCGTCAGCCTGCTTTGGGCGCCGGTGGGGCCAGGCTGGCCTTCGCATTACGCGTCGTGGCGGCAGGCCCAGCGAAGCTGCGCATTCTTGAACGCCGACGGCCTCTCGCTGGCGGCCACGCCGCAGAATTCATGGCGACTGCCTTCGATCGACGAGGCCGTCCGGTCCTTGGTGTATCGCGGCCGCAACGCCGGCGGGACCTGGGACCCCGCGCGCCAGCAGGCCCAGTATCGGGTGATGCCTGACAAAGACTCGCCGCTGTGGAACCCTCACTCGCAGGTGATTTACTGGTGGACAGGCACTGAAGCTGAAAACGGTAAAGCGTACCGCATTGCCTACAATGGCTACGTGCTCGCGCTCGACAAGCGGGGCTGGGGCGATTACTGGGCTTACCGCTGCGTGCGCGTACCGGATTCACCCGATGCGTCCAAGCGCTCGCTGAGGTAGCGAGAGAGATTCTCCGGCAACCGGCAGCCCAGGCGGCGACTCTGCGCCCTAACAATCCTCTGAAAATGTGAAACCCCCGACGAGGCCGAATCGTCCACCATTACTGAAAGGTGGGACTTCGATTATAAGGAGAATAATGTGTACAAACGATTTCTAGCAATAGCAGGCAGCGCGCTGCTGGTTTTGGGTCTCGGACTCACAACAGCAAACGCGCAGGACCAAAGCGCCCCTCCGCCAGACAACGCGCCTCAGGGTCCGCCGCCGGGCGGCAGGGGCATGCGCGGACAGGGCATGAGTCCCGATCAGATGGTCGCTCGGCTCGACCAGAGACTTCACCTCAGTGATGATCAAAAGACCAAAATCCGCTCCATTCTGCAGGACCAGCACGACGCCATGGAGAAGGTACGCTCTGACTCAACTCTCGCGCCCGAGGATCGGCGAGCCAAGATGCAGAGCATTGCGGCTGACCACCATGACCAGATCAAGAACGTCCTCAATGACCAACAGAAGCAGGAGTACGACCAAATGATGCAGCGACGCGGCCGCATGGGCAACGGAGGCAATCCGCCGCCACCGCCGCCCGACGGCCAGTCGCCTCCACCCAATCCACAGCTATAACCTGGCCGGCGGCGCCCTCCGGCGCCGCCGTGCCTACCGCTTCTTCATGAGTTCCATGGCCGTGCACATGAAGTCGCCCGCTTGGTCGCTGTACGGCTTCTTGAACGTAGACGGCCAGTTCTGCTGATCGCTATAGAGCCGGTTCAATCCCTTGCTCACTTCAGGATTGCCGCCGGTGAATGCGGCGATGAGCGCCTGCCAGCGCCCCGCCAGCGACTGCGCGTGCGCGCTCCCAGGATCTTCCCCGCCTGCGACAGCTGATTCGACCTCGCCAATCAGCTCTGCCCAATCCTGCTTCGATTTCTCGAGCATTTCCGGCGTCCACCGCTTTCGGCGCTCAGCCATGTCGGCTTGCGCGCCTTCGGAGTAGTACTTCTTCGTCCAGTCCATCTCCTGCTGCATGTTGATCACCTCGATGATTTTCCGGAGCGCTTCCCAGGCGCCGCCCTCACCCGAGCCGATCGTTTCGCCACGACGCGCCGTGCGACGGCTTGTTGCGGACGACACCACGCGCTCGGCGCGTTCGATCGCTTCGACCGCCAGAGCCAGCCGCCGGCGCTTTTCCTCAATGATCGTGCGTTGCAGCCGAAGCGCCGCGCCAAGTTCGAGCGGATTGCGATTGAGAAGCTCCCGGATTTGCTTGAGAGGGAAGCCAATGAATTTCAGGGCTACGATCTGTTCCAGGCGCGCCAAGTCGCGCTCGGCGTACAGGCGATAGCCGGCCTGCGTACGACGGCTTGGCCGGAGGAGACCCATGCGGTCGTAATGGTGCAGCGTGCGCACCGTCACGCCCGCGCGCCTCGCGAATTGGTTCGCCTGGTACACACCCTCGCCTTTCATACATCAGCCTCCCTTCGTGATCGAAGGTAAGGTCTAACGTTACGTCAGGGTCAAGTCATTTTTTTTTTTGATTTCTTTCACCCGAAAATTGATGGCACAGGACCATCCGCCGCGACCAAAACGGGCGAGTGACAAGTGACGAGTGGCAAACGGGTGCGAGTGACAAGCCGACGAATCCCGGTGCCGCGAGGAACTTCCGCGCTCCCATCTCATCAGCGATTGACCGCAGCCATGCCGGCTTCGGAGTATCGCGTCCCGGCGGCGACGCCGCGCGGAGCCATCTCCTCGATACGCCTGAGATCGTCGGCGCTCAGCGTGATCCCAAGCGCGGCCACATTCTCTTCGAGGTATTTCCGCCTCTTGGTGCCCGGAATCGGGACGATATCCTCACCCTGCGCCAGCACCCAGGCCAATGCAATCTGCGCCGGCGTGCATTGCTTTGCTGCCGCCATCTCCTTGATTCGATCGACCAGCGTCAGGTTCCGCTGGAAGTTCTCGCCCTGAAAGCGCGGAACCTGGCGCCGCCAATCGTCCGGAGCCAAATCCTCAGGACGCTTGATCTCGCCCGTGAGAAAGCCGCGTCCGAGCGGGCTATAGGCAACGAACCCGATTCCCAGCTGGCGGCACAGCGCCAGCAGACCGTCCTCGGGCTCACGACTCCACAGCGAGTATTCCGTCTGCAACGCGCCAATCGGATGAGTGCGATGCGCGCGCCGCAAGGTGTCGGGAGCCGCCTCCGATAGGCCAATGTGCCGGATCTTGCCTTCGCGAATCAGGTCGGCCATGGCCCCGACGGTCTCCTCGATCGGCACGCTCGGATCGATTCGATGCTGGTAGTAAAGATCGATGGTCTCGATGCCCAGCCGGCGCAGGCTGCCTTCGCACGACGATCTTACATACTCCGGACGTCCACTCACGCCGCGGATCAGCGAGCCCGGTTCGCGCAAGATACCGAACTTGGTGGCGATGATGAGACCTTGCCTGCGGCCACGAATCGCCCGGCCTACCAACTCTTCGTTCAGGTACGGCCCGTATACGTCGGCCGTGTCGAGAAAATCGATTCCCAGTTCGAGCGCGCGATGAATCGTCTTGATGGACTCCTCGTCGTCGCGCGGACCGTAGAACTCCGACATTCCCATGCAGCCCAGCCCCTGCTCGGAGACTTTGAGGCCGCTGCGTCCCAGTTCCCTCGCTTTCAAAGCTGTCCTCCCGCCATTAAATTATCCGCGACGGTCCGTCCTGTCTTTGGATGTGCGGAGGCAGGCGAAGGGTCTCGGATCTACGGGTTGTGGTTCAGTTTGATGTAGGGGCGGTTCACGAACCGCCCCTGCATCAAACTGAACCACTTCCAGTCTACGAAGAACCTTGCAAGGCAACCCGCAGACCGGGCTCAATAGGTCGCTCGTCCGCCCGAGATGTCGTAGCACTGGCCGGTGGTGAACGACGCCTCGCGCGACACCAGGTATTGCACCAGGCTCGCGACCTCGTCGAGCGTTCCGGTGCGGCCCATCGGGATGCGGCTCACCATGTACTGCACCGTCTCGGGCGCAACGCCATCGAGAATCTTCGTCCGGATCACGGCCGGCGCGATGCAGTTCACGGTGATATCGCCTTTGCCTGCCACTTCCTTGGCCAATGCCTTGGTGAGCCCGATCACACTCGCCTTAGTGCTCGAATACGGGATCATGGTCGGATTGCCTTCCTTGCCGGCAATCGAGGCGACGTTCAGGATACGGCCATAGCGGCGATCGAGCATGCCGCTGACAACGGCCTTCGCGCACAGAAAGACGCCCTTGAGATTCACCGCGTAGACCGCATCGAGGTCACGCTCATCCAGTTCCCATAGCGGCACGGTACGTCCGGTGATGCCGGCGTTGTTCACCAGGATGCCGACCGAGCCGAGCTTCCGCTCGATCTCGCGGAAAGCGCGTTCCACCGATGCGGACGAAGTGACATCGCAATCGAGCCCAAGCCCGCCAATCTCGCCGGCCACGCCCGCTGCGGCCTTCGCCTGGAGATCGAGCACTGCCACA
>JASHPE010000147.1 GCA_030038235.1 Terriglobia bacterium | reverse complement strand
GTGGGTCAGCCACCAATGTGCAGAAGCCTGCCACGATGGAGACTGGCCTCGTGGTGAATGTTCCACCGTTCATCAATTCCGGGGAAACCATCCGCGTGGACACTGCAACGGGGAACTACCTGGAGCGCGTGAACAGGTAACGGTTCCTTTTGCTGTAGCGCCGGTGTCCTCACCGGCGGTTTTTCAGCTCCATCGCGCCGGTGGGGACACCGGCGGTTCTTCAGCTCCATCGCGCCGGTGGGGACACCGGCGGTTTTTCAGCTCCATCGCGGCGGTGGGGACACCGGCGGTTTTTGAGCTCCATCGCGGCGGTGGGGACACCGGCGCTACAGCGATCTCAGCGATCATATTCCAGATCCAGCCCATCCGGCGCCACGCGATATGCTGACTCGTGCCTGGCCACCTGCTGGTTCGAAGCGATCGCCTGCGTTAGCTCATCCTCCTTGAGATAGCTCAGCACCACACGCCCCCCCGCTGCCGGGAACGAAAAGTGGCCATCATAGACATCCTGGATCTTCCATAGCGACTTCAACGCCTGGCCGTCAAAGGCATAAAGCTCCGCGCTCAGCCTCGGACTGCTTTTGCCAAGACGGCTTCCATACATCAGAAACCAGAACTGGCCGGCGGCGGCTGGCGGTGGATTGAAGAAGTGAAAACGCACGTCCACGTCCGGAAGGAAGTGGGTCAGGGCCACCTGCTGCACGCTCCCGCCACGCAGTTGATAGAGCGCCAGGACGTTGGCGCGGTCGAAGTCACTCCAGCCGAGCGTATATCCGGCGGCGAGAAGCTGTCCGCCGTTGAAAGGCTGCTCGAATGTGTTGCCGGTGGCGTACACCGGGCTGTGCAACCCGGCAAACAGGCTTTCGATTTCGCGCCGGACCCTCAGCACATAAGTCATCTGGCCTGGCGCCGGCTGCGCGTCAGGCGGATGGGCGGCGAGCCACTGGTTCATGTAGTCGAAGACCAGCTTCTCGATCTGGCTGGTCAGTGGCCCGGACTCATCAAGCGGCACGCCCCAGAGTTGTTGCCCGAGCGCCGCGATACGGCTTGGGACGTCGGTGGGTTCCGGCGGCTTCTTCTTTTTCGCACCGGCGATGGAGGCGGCACCCAGCAGCGTTGCCACCAGCAAGGTGAAGCAACGTCCCCGGAGCAGCACGCACGACGTTCGACGTTTTCTCGCAGTTGTGCGCATTTTACCGATGATGAACCCGCGGCTCCGTGAATTGGCTGATCGGGCGGTCTATTCCGACTCAGTCTTCTTGCGGGCCGCCCGCGGCTTGGCTGTCTTGCGCTTCGCGGGGACGATGGGCGCTTCCTCCGCCGACCAACGCCCGAGGCGATAGCTTCGATCATATCCGCCGGTCAGACTGCTGATGGTCACCGTGACGCCGCCGCCGGAATCGCAACTGTAGCGTTCCTCCGCCTCGACCATGGTGCCGTCGCCCAGCCGCGCCACCTCCACAGATTTCAGCTCTTTCTCGCTGCGCAAGGAGGCGTCGAAGGGAAACCGGATGTCGTCCCAGACCGTAAGATCGCCGGCGGGCCGTCCTTCATCCGTCAGATGACTGCACTCCAGATACCGGTAGTGGCCGACATTATGGACGGCCGCATAAGAGCGGCTGCGCTCGACCGGCGGATCGCCAGGCACCGGAAGCGACGTGCCCTTCACGAACAGCGGATCGAAGATCACGGAGCGACCACCTTCGGCTTCGCGCCAGACGCCGAAGTATCGGGTGAACTTCTCGCTGAGATGGTACCCGGCCTGGGCGTCGGCCTGGATCGCGAGTCCGATTGCGGTGGCCGAGCGCGTGTACGCGGATCGCTTCACGCGTCCGCCGAACTCCTCGCGCAGAACGCGCGACACCAGCGGCAACTCGCTGGCCCCGCCGGTGACGTAAAGCGCTTCCAGGCGCGGCTCGCCCTGCCGGGCAGATTCCTCACCAGCGCGCCCGATCGCAGAACCGAGCAGATCCTCCACCGCGTGCAGCGTTTCCTGAATCAGCGGACGGCAGCGTTCGTAGAACGCCTCGGTGGTGAGCGAGACTTCGGGCCATCCCTCGCGCGCGGCCCCGAGATCGACGGCCAGCCGCCGGGTATTGGGGTGCAGCGCCTCTTTTTTCTGGCGGCACTCCTCGTGCAGCCGGAACATCTCCGCCTGCGTCAGACTGTGGCGCTCTTCCTCGCCGATTCCGGCTGTCTCCAGAGCGAGGTCGGCGAGGACCTCGTCAAAATCGTCGCCGCCCAGCGTCCCGATGCCTTCGGATGCGACCACGGCGTGTGACATCTCGCCGATGTCGACCAGGGAGGCGTCAAAGGTGCCGCCGCCGAGATCGTACACCAGGATTCGCGAGCTGCCTGCGCCGCTGCGCGCTTTGCGATTGCGATGACCAAACTCGATGCTGGCAGCCGAGGGCTCATTCAGCAGCCCGAGGACCTGGAATCCGGCCTGGCGGAAGGCCTCGACGGTCAGAAAGCGCTGATTGCTGTGCGCATTCGCGGGCACCCCCAGCATTACCTCAAGCGGCTCCGACTTCGAGGCTACAGGCAGGTTCGAGCCCGCCAGCAGATGATCGCGCAACGAGCGGACCAACTCGGTCAGCAATTGCTGCATGGGAACGACCTGCCCGCCCACCTGGATGCGCGTTTCCGGGCCCGCCTCCTCCAGCAGCCGCTTGACGCTGCGCAGAATCGTCCAGCCGGGCTCCTGCTGGGCCCGCCACGCATCCCAGCCGTACAGGCGTTCCTCGTCGCGCACGGCGATCAGGGGCGGAAACCAGTCGCTCGAGGCGCCATCGGGTGCGTCAAACACGACCACCGGGTAATTACCGCGGTCCACGTAGGCCGTCACGACACGAGTTGTTCCAAGGTCGATCCCAAGTCTCATAGGTCAGGGCGGTTTCTAACCATCGATTATAACATTCCCCGTCCTGTAAGAGCCCCCGCTCTTGATTGGCGTCCGAACCTGAAAAAGTTCTTATAAGCATGTTGCTGATTCTAAACCACATTCCAGCTTCCTTTGTATGCATGCTTTGTTCCCGGCCATATCGACCAATGAGGTCGAGCAACTTGATTACTGAGCGGTTGGACGGGACCAATGCCATGTACAACTATCCTTTTGCGAAAAAAGAGCCATTTCTCCGGGTTAAGCCGCTGAAAACATGCGAGATAACCACAATGGGTTTGGCGGAAACCATTTCGGGATAAGCCAATGAATAGATTGGGTTTAGTTTAAATGGGTTTGGTGGCTTTGGAGCGCGAAAACAGCATCCGGTGGGTGGGGTCCAGCCGTTCAAACGAGCATGGTTCTGGCTCGTTGTCATTTAGGTATTACGCATAACATAGAAGCCCGGAAAAGTCAAGCGGGAAATGCGGTGCCGCGAAGCACCATGGACGCGCATCGGCCCTTGCGCAAGGAGCACGACCTGGTGGCAATCCTGAGCCAGGTCGAGGAACGGATCGTGACCCACGACTACACGATCCGGCACCGGGGAAGAATCTACCAGATTGAGCGTCGCGAGATCCGGGCGGGGCTGCGCGGGGGCCGTGTGCTTTGGCAAGCAGTACCTGAGCGTGAGGGAATCCCAGCCTCAACCCAAGGCGCCCAAGATTGCACGGCCTAAACCACCCCGGGTGACGTCATCTCGATCCGGAGCGGGGTCGAGTTGGATGAAGGGCTTCGATCTGAAGAAGAGTCCGTCGCTGCGGTCGATCGTGATGTCGGAGAACTCCGGACTGCAACCCGAGACGGGGTAGGGGGCGGCGTTTTTTGGTGGGGCGGCTAACCTCGGTCGCCCTCCGGGCTCCCTCGGTCGGCCGCCACCAAAAAGGGAAAGCGGAACTTCTTACTTTGCTCAGAATAGGAACTTCTCACTTTGCCTTGACGACCGCAATGCAAGCTATTGGGGCATTTGCTCCGATCCGCCACAATATGTTGCGTTCTGCGCTGAGGATCGCTCCACGTCCGAAATATGGGCAGGAACCAAGGGCCGCCTGAGTCGGTCGGGCTGAAGGGAACACGCAGTCGGCAATCGACAATCCGCAATCAGCAACGCCCGCTATGCTAAGATTTTATGTTTGGCCCAGCCCGCCAGGCCCGCCATGAAGACCAAGAAATCCGAACGCGATGCGCCCAAGAACTTCGCTGTCAACCGGCAGGCGGGGCATTACTATCATCTGCTGGAGAAGTTCGAGACCGGCATCGAGCTGACGGGCACCGAGGTGAAGTCGATCCGCGACGGCAAGGTGCAGTTGAAGGACAGCTACGCGACCGTGCGCAACAACGAGGTGTGGCTACTCGACTGCCATATCGGGGGCTATCAGCCGGGCAGCTACCTGAATCATCCGGCCATGCGCGAGCGCCGGCTGCTGCTGCATCGCTCGGAGATCGACAAGCTGCGGGGGCGAACCCAGGAACGCGGGCTGACCCTCATCCCGACGCGCATGTACCTCAAGAAGAATCTCATCAAGTGCGAGCTGGCGCTGGCCAAAGGCAAGACGGTGTGGGATCAGCGCGAAACCATCCGTCGGCGCACCATCGACCGCGAGACGGCACAGGATATACGTGAGCATCAGAGGCGAAGTCGGAGCTTTGAACGATGAACAATGAATGATGAACGATGAAAACTGAGTTCTGAGGATCAACACTTATTGCTGAGAACTGATTAGAACTGATGACTGAGAACTGAAAGCCCAAAATCCAATAAACACCGCCTGGAGGACTTCTTGAAGATCGACTTCGCAACTGAACCGCTGGACCAACTCGCCGTTCCTGCTTTGGCGACCTTCGCCTTTGACGAGAATTCTGCCGTGAACGGGACCGTGTGTCATCTGCCTGAGGTCACGCAGGGACTGCTCGGAGAGCTGGAGGAGTCCGGCGAACTCACCGGCAAGCTCTACGAGACCACGCTGATTCACCATCCGGCGGGACTGGCGGCGCGGGTGCTCCTGGTGATTGGCGCAGGGAAGGAGTCAAAGTTCAACCAGGCGGTGCTACGGCGGCTGGCAGGAGTCGCCGTGCGTTATCTGCGAGCCCGAGGCGTGCACGACGTGGCCTGGTTGCTGGGCCCGAAGACTTCCGACGCGGAGTCCGTCCAGGCCCTCACCGAAGGAGCCGTGCTCGCGGACTACGACGCCGACACTTACCGAACCGAGCGCAATTCAAACAAGCGCATCGACGCGTTCCGATTCGCGACCCGCGGGGAGAGAGTGAGTGATAGTGCGCGCGCGGCGGCCGATCGCGGGCGCGTAATCGCCGAAGCGCAGAACTTCACGCGGGAACTCGTCAACGAGCCGTCGAATCGCATGACGCCGGAGATGCTGGCCGAGCGCGCACGAAAAATGGCGACGGAGTTTGGTCTCGCCTGCGAGGTGCTCGACGAGAATCAGATCCAGACGCTGAAGATGGGCGCGCTTTGGGCCGTGGGCCAGGGCAGCGACGCCCCGCCGCGGCTGATCGTACTGCGCTATAACCCGCCTCAGCCTCCCCCGGAATCTGCGCCCCTGATCGCGATTGTGGGCAAAGGGATCACCTTCGATACGGGCGGAATCTCCATCAAGCCCGCCGCCGACATGCACGAAATGAAGACGGACATGGCGGGTGGCGCCACCATGCTGGGGGTGATGCGGGCAATCGCCCAGCTCAGGCCGTCCACGCGCGTGATGGCGGTGATTCCCGCGGCTGAGAACATGCCGAGCGGCAAGGCCTATCGGCCGGGCGACGTCCTCACGTCGATGTCCGGCAAGACGATTGAAGTCCTCAACACCGACGCCGAAGGCCGTTTGGCCCTGGCAGACGCCATCACCTATGCCAAGGAGCAGGGCGCAGGCGTGATCATCGACGCCGCCACGCTGACCGGCGCGGTCACGGTGGCGCTCGGTAATGGGATCACCGGGGTGTTCGGCTGGAACAAGGACTGGGTGAACGGCGTGCGCGCGAGCGCCGAGGCCGTGGGCGACAAGATGTGGGAACTGCCGGTCGACGAGGACTATCGCGACCTCTATAAGAGTTCCATCGCCGATCTCGCCAACACCGGCGGACGCCACGGCGGCGCCATCACCGCCGCCATGTTCGTAGGCGAATTTGCGGGCGACACGCCGTGGGTCCACCTGGATATTGCCGGCACCCGCTGGTCCAACGAGGAGAAGCCGTACCTCGCCAAGGGTCCGACAGGACATCCGGTGCGAACGCTGGTCCATCTGCTGACTCACCTTCAAGAGCACGTCTGAAATTAAGCTGGAAATCAAACACAGAGGCACCGAGACACAGAGAAGGCCACGAGGATTACATGAAGGCGTTCGTCTTCCGACGCTTCACATCTTTCTCTGTGCCTCTGCGTCTCCGTGTTGGAAGCTCTCTGGCGATTCCGGCAATCGGCGGCATTGCCGCACGGTTCGCGAATCCCATAGAATCGGGCCAGAGGCGGAATGCATATTCATTCGCATTCTCGGTCCGCGGCGGCGCTAAATCTGGCGCTGATCGTAACGCTTGTCCTGGTGGTTGTGGAGTTCGTCACCGGACTCGCCGGGCATAGCCTGGCGCTGATCAGCGACGGCTGGCACAACCTGGCCGACATTCCCTCGCTCGGCCTGGCCTGGCTCGCGATCCATTTAGAAGGCAAATCGCCCGACTCGCAGCGAACGTACGGCTATCAGCGCGCCGGGGTTCTCGCCGCCTTCGTGAACGCGCTTCTGCTGGTGGCGGTGGCCCTCTACCTCTGCTATGAGGGCTACCAGCGGATCCTCTCGCCCGAGCCGATCTCCAGCCGCCTGATGATGATCGTGGGCGTGGTGGCTCTGGTGATCAACGGTTCGATCTCGCTTGCCCTGAGCGGCGGCCGCAGCGACCTGAATCTGCGGGCCGTCTTCATTCATAACCTCGGCGACGCGCTCTCCAACATCGCCATCATCGCCGGCGCCTGGCTGATCGCGCGCACCGGTGAGCATCTGATCGATCCGCTGCTGGCTTTCCTGATTGCGGGCATGATCCTGTGGAGCGCAGCGGGCGTAGTCACCGACTCGGCCCGCATCCTTCTGGAAGGCGCGCCCAAGGGCATGACCCCGTCGGCCGTCGCGGGAGTGATGCTCGGCGTGCCCGGAGTGCGCGAAGTCCACGACATCCACATCTGGAGCCTGGGCTCGAAGTCGCACGCCCTTTCCTGTCACGTGCGCGTCCTCGACATGCCCACGTCGGAGTGCGAGGTGATCTGCGAGCGTATCCGGCAGGCGCTGGCAGAGCGATTCAGCATCAGCCACGTCACCATCCAGTTCGAGCACACCCACGTCCCGGGCGATTTCCACAGGTACATGCCCGCGCCCATCTCGGCGAAGAAGTAAATGCCAACACAGAGGCACAGAGACACAGAGACAAAAGGGGCAGATGCCAACGGGCCGCGCTAGCCTCAATTGCCGCCACGCTGGCGGAAGCCAACTCCCCGCAGTCCTTCAAGAACTCCGTGTCTCTGTGCCTCTGTGTTTCGCCTTGCCTTCAGCGGGCACGCAGCGGCGGATACAGGCTCGCGGCCGTATCGTGCAGATACATGTGGGCGAAGTGGAGCGCTTCCGCCTCGCCGATCTCGCCTTCGTCGACCATCTCCGCCAGAGCCTCCGCCAGCGCTTCCCGCGACGAATGCACCGCCAGCCAATAGGACTCCTCGGCCCCGAGCGCGGCGTTGTATGGAAAAGCATCGCTGCCGTAAGTGATCTTCTCCGGGTAGGTCTCGAGCCAGAGTCTCAGCATCCGCTTGAACTCCTCGGGATAAAGAATGAGATCGGTCCCGGACGAATCCAGATAGACGTTCTTCATGGCCGCCAGCCAGACCGCCTGGCGCGAGTAGGGGTAACCGCCGTGGAGCAGCACAAAAGTGGTCTGCAGGTAGCGCGGATCGCGCAGGACGTTTTCCAGGTTCAGCACGTTGCCGTTGGCGAGGCTGAAATAGTCGCCGGCGCCGACGTTAGTGTGGAAGTGAAGCGGGAGGTGCAGGCGTCCGCCTTCGCCGACGAGGTAGCGGAAGATGAAGTCCTGGAAGTCTGTATACTCCTGTGATTCCGGAACGCCCCCGCCGTGATACCTGGTGTAGACAGCCTCGGCCACCGAGCGTGGCGGATCACCAAAGCGTAGCGATCGGAAATAGGCCGCCTCGAACTTCATGGCGATCCCGCCGTGCTGCTGGTTCTCTGCCAATACCCGGCTAATGAAGGCAAGATAGCCCTCGAGATCGGGCGGCAGAGCGGTCAAGCCGTCCTGCTTCATGTAGCGGCGCAACATCTTGTCCTGCAAAGGCATATAAGCGGCTTCGTCAGGATTCCGGGCGGCCAGCGCGCTGTTGTCGAAAGGGAAGAGGAAAGAATCCACAAAGAAAACCCAGCGGAAGCGAGCCGGATCGAGGTAATCGGCCATGGCCGCGCGATTGGCGAGTGAGGTCTCGACGTTCAGCCGGTCGAGGATGCCGCTAAAGTAGGCGCGACTCTCCCGTTTCTGCAGTTCAGCCTTTCGCTTGGCGAGCCACGCCTCGTGATCCGGCGCGAGATCATGGTAGGGGTAGCCGAAGAGCGATCTCGCGGCCGCGATGAGCTCCGGGTTGGTGTCGCGGAGCCGCAAGGCCAGGTGGCCAGGCGGAACCACCATGGCGTCCACGTCGGGATCGTCGAAAT
>JASHPE010000146.1 GCA_030038235.1 Terriglobia bacterium | reverse complement strand
TGGTTGAATTCAGGAGCAGCCATGAAAACCGCTGATTGGTTAAAGATGGCATACGTCGTGTTCACCCTCTGCGTGGCGACGGCGGTGACGTCAATGGCGCAGAGTTATGCAGTCCTCCACAGCTTCGCCGGTCCGCCGAACGATGGGGCGTACTCCTGGGCGGCCCTGGCCTTTGATGGCGAGGGCAATCTGTACGGGACCACGATTGAAGGTGGTATCCATCCGGGCTGCGGAGTAGTGTTCCGAGTAGATCCGGCGGGCAGCGAGACCGTGCTGTACAATTTCGCGAGCGGCGCTGACGGCTGCTATCCGGAAGCAGGCGTGGTTCTCGATGTAGCCAACAACATTTACGGCACTACGGCGTTGGGCGGGGCGGTGAACGGCTGTGAATACGGCGCAAACGGCTGCGGCGTCGTTTTCAAGTTGAATTCAACCGGCGCTGAGACGGTCCTGCATGCGTTCGGGGAAGGGACGGACGGAGTGCAACCCCTCGGACGCTTGGTGCGGGATTCCTCCGGCAATCTGTACGGCACCACCTGGGCAGGCGGCGCGGACAACCGTGGGACCGTTTTTGGGTTATCCGCGGATGGCACCGAGACCATGCTGTACAGCTTCGGTAGTGAAGGCACAGACGGGACGCATCCGGTGGCTGGCCTGATTCGTAATGCGGCGGGCAGTCTCTACGGCACCACTGTGTGGGGTGGCGGTGCCGGTTGCCTATCCGACTCGGGCTGCGGAACAGTCTTCGAAGTTACGGCCAGTGGCACGGGGAGGACTTGGTACAACCTTACCGGAGCGGCCGACGGCGGAAATCCGTTTTCCACTCTGGTCCGGGACTCAGTCGGCAACTTGTACGGCACCACCGTATATGGCGGCGATCTCAGTTGCGGAGAGGGGCTGGGGTGCGGAACGGTGTTCAAAGTCGATCCCGCCGGGAACGAAACCGTGTTGTACAGCTTCACCGATTTGGATGGAGACGGAGCAAATCCCTACGCTGGCCTGGTAAAGGATTCGGCGGGCAATCTGTATGGCACTACCATCAACGGTGGAGATGGCGAATGTGACGGCGGTTGCGGAACGGTGTTCGAGGTGACGGCCACGGGAGAGGAAACTGTACTGCATAGCTTCCGTTGGCGCAGTGGGGCATATCCCGAGGGCGGCCTCCTCCGCGACCGTGCGGGCAACCTGTACGGTACGACCTACATGGGCGGAGCCTTCGGCTACGGAGTGGTTTACAGGGTCACGCCGTAGCGGACAGAAGCATGTTCAAAATTGTGACGCCGGGCGGAATGCCAGTCGGCGCTCTAAAATTCGGGCACGGGATACTTGGGAAACGCGGCAAGTGAATGGCTCAAGCGCTCGGCAGTCGTCTCGCCATCGCTTATCACGACCACCGTACCGGCAGGCGCCACCACCGGCACGGTCCAGGTGGCTACGCCCGGCGGGACGCTGTTGAGCAACGTGCCGTTCCGCATAATTCAGTAAAGTCGAGATCGAAAGAACCTACTAGACTAGACTAGGGGGGACAATGCACGACTCTGATTGGCACTCTGGACTTTCGGCACCATACGATCCGATACTTAGACAACGATTGAACAACCGACGCCGCTTACAGGAGAGTTGGTGTACCCGTGCGTGCTCGGCCCTTCTGCTTTGTGTGGCGACCGCATTTGCCTTGCAGGCACAGACCTTCAGGAAACTTCACAACTTCGATTACACGGGGGGTGCCGAACCAATGGCGGCGCTACTCCAGGGCACGGACGGTAACCTGTATGGGACGACCTACGAGGGCGGGGCCAACGGGTATACCGGAACGGTGTTCAAGATCACGATCGGTGGTACGCTGACGACGCTCTACAGTTTCTGCAGCCAAAGCAATTGCGGGGACGGCCAGTGGCCTTACGGAGCCCTGATCCAGGGCATTGATGGGAATTTCTATGGCACGACTGCTTATGGCGGGGCCAGCAACTTCTATGGAACTGTCTTCAAAATTACTCCTAGCGGCACGCTGACAACGCTGCACAGCTTTGATAACTCGGAGGGTGGCTATCCGCTCGCCGGGTTGCTCCAGACAGCCGACGGGAACCTTTACGGGACAACGTCCGACTATGGGCCCAATGGCGACGGCACGGTCTTCAAAATCACGCCGAGCGGTGCGCTAACCACCTTATACAGCTTCTGCTCACAACCCGGCTGCACGGATGGGAGGGACCCCTATGCCGCACTGGTTCTGGGCGGCGATGGCAACCTCTATGGCACGACGGTGTCTGGCGGGGCGGCTGGCTTCTGTGCCAGCTCCGACGGCTGTGGCACAGTGTTCAAAATCACGCCGAGCGGTACGCTGACGACATTGCATAGCTTCGAGGGAACCGACGGGGCGGCCCCTTTCGCGGGACTAATCCAGGCCCCTGATGGCAACCTCTACGGAGTAGCGGCTTACGGGGGAACGAACAACGCTTGCCCTACGGGTTGCGGTACGATTTTCACTATCACCCCGGGCGGCACGCTGACGACCCTCTACAACTTTTGCTCTCAGGATGGATGTACGGACGGCTACTTACCTTATGCCGGGTTGACGTTGGGGAACGACGGTAACCTGTACGGGTCAACAGAGTATGGAGGGGATGACGGCGCTGGGACCGCCTTTAAGATCACTCCCGGCGGGATGCGAACCACGCTTTACAACTTTTGCTCCCAAAGCAACTGCACGGACGGCGGAGTGCCTGTAGCGGCGCTGATCCAGGACACTAATGGAAAGCTGTATGGAACAACGCCCTTCGGTGGGGCTGGTTTCTCGTGCGCTCCGTATGCCTGCGGCACGGTCTTCAGCCTGTCGGCAAGTCTTCGCCCGTTTGTGGAAACGGAGCCGGCCTCCGCCAAGATTGACAGGCCGATTGACGTCTTGGGAACCAATCTGAATGGCGCGACCAGCGTCACCTTCAACGGCACAGCAGCGACGTTCACTGTTGTCTCGTCGTCGTTGATTACCACGGCCGTACCCGCAGGCGCCACCACCGGCACGGTCCAGGTGGTCACGCCCGGCGGTACGCTATCGAGCAACGTGCCCTTCCATGTGCTTCAGTGATTTTTCCTAATGAAAGTTGTTCTCGAGGTGGGTCTTCGGTGGCTTACGACAGTCGAGTATTTCGGATTCTGATAGCGTCTCCGTCAGACGTCGACGAAGAACGCGAGATAGCTGTCCGCGTTATCCAGGAGTGGAACAACCTTTATTCGTACACACGCCGCGTCACACTCCTGCCGCTCCGGTGGGAGACACACACCGCGCCAGAGTACGGCGTTCGTCCGCAGGAAGTCATCAACCGGACGATAGTGGACGACTGCGACCTCCTCGTCGGTGTTTTTGGGACCAGAATCGGCACTCCCACGGGCAGTGCCGAGAGCGGCACACTGGAAGAAATCGAACGCGTGGCTAAGGCCGGAAAGCCGGTGATGCTGTACTTCTCGCGGGTGGGCGCCGATCCGGCCCAACTCGACCTGGATCAACTGGGTCGGCTCCTAGCGCTCTGACCGAATCGTTTGAGCCGGGTGGCGTGCCGCGGAATCGCACTGCCGTAAGAATGCGCTCACGCGGCCCATTACCGTGGTAAGATGACAGTATGGCATTAGCTCGTTCCAAAGTCACGGCGCAGGGTCAGATTTCGGTCCCCGCGGAAGTGCGCCGGAGACTCGGCGTTGGTCCCGGATCGGTTCTGGAGTGGAATGAAGAGGGCGATAGGATCGTCGTGCAGCGGTCGGGGCGGTACGGTTGGGACGATGTCCATCGCGCGGCTTTCCCTGACGAGCCTCCGAGTTTCCGAAGCCTCGCCGAACTGAAAGCCGGAATTCGGCGCTACGTCCGGGAGCGGCATGCGCGCCGTTGATACGAACGTCCTCGTTCGACTCATCACCCAAGACGATGTCCGGCAATTTGCCGCCGCCTCCCGCTGGGTGGAGGGCGGTGTGTGGGTTTCACTGCTCGCGCTTGCGGAAGCGGTGTGGGTGCTTTCTGCCGTTTACGGTCGCGGCCGCAGTGAGATTGCCTCGGCGGTCGAGACGCTCCTCAATCACCGGGAACTGTCGCTGCAGGATCCGGAGGTGGTCACTGCCGCTCTGGCCGAGTTTCGCAGATATCCACGGGTGAGTTTTTCCGGCTGTCTCCTGCTCGAGCTTTCGCGCAGCGCCGGTCATTTGCCGCTAGGCACGTTCGACCGCGACCTCGGCAAGGTTGAGGGCGCGGAAAGGCTGTAGGCCGTGAGGAGCCGAGACGGGCCCACTCAACCGCTGGCTCGCTCGGGACGCAAGTTAGTCGCGCTCGCCCATGGCCCGCCGAAAGGCGGCAGCGCCGGCGTTTTCCGCTCCTGGCGCGGGATTAGCTTTCTCCCAATTCTCACGAGAGACGGGCTGAACAGGCTCGAGCTTCTTCTCCGTCAGGGACTGATTCGCCGCCGCCAGATCCTTCGCCACAAAGCCGTCGAACTCATGCGCCACGTCGCCAAGCTCGTGCGTTAGCGAGTCGATTCGCGCCACCTGGTAATCTCCGGGCTTGCCTTCATAGAAGACGAAATCGCCGTAAAGTTCTGTTGTCTTCTCGCGAAGGCGTAATTCGCCGGTGATGGCGCCGCCTTCCTTGGTGGCTACGATCTTCTTGCGAATATCGTCGGTGCGACCGGACAGCGTGGTCAGCTGCGCGCGCAGCGGATCGCCCTGCGGCAATTTGGCGGCGCGCTGGGCCAGTGCGTCGCGCACGCTGTTGATCCGGGCGACCTGATAGCTCATGTCGTCGAGCAGCGCCGAGACGCGCCGGACCGCGTCAAGCTGAAGCTGGCGATCCGCCGCCGTGTAGGTGGCGCGCGGGTCGAGTCCGACGGTGAGCTGCTCGGTGTAAACGTCGGAGCCGCGCGTCATCTTGATGGTGTAGGTGCCGGGCAGGACGCGCGCACCGATGCTGGCTTCGAAGGCGAGCGAAACGGCCGGAGGCACGCGCGGCGGCTTCAAGCGCATGTCCCACTGCACGCGGCTGAGGCCGCGCCGCGCATTGGCGGGCAGCGTCTCGAGCAGCTTGCCCTGAGGGTCAAACACCTGGATCGTCATCTTGCCGAAAATGTGGCGTTTCGCCTGATAGTAGGTGATCAAGGCCGCATCCGGCGGATCGGAGCCCACGAACACGGCGTTGCCGTTCGACCAGCCGCCGGAAGCCATCAGGCGCTGCCGGGTCGGCCGGCCGGTGACGAACCCCGCTTGCTCAGAGAGCACGGCGGGCGAGAGCTCGCGCAGCGGCGTGATGTCGTCCACGATCCAAATGCCGCGGCCGTGCGTGGCGATCACCAGGTCGGAGTCGCGCGGATGCACTACGAGGTCGCGCACGGGGACGCTCGGAAATTCCCCGCCCTTGTATTGCGCCCATTGCTTGCCGCTATCGAGCGAAATCCAGAGACCGAACTCGGTGCCGAGGAACAACAGATTCGGCGCCACCGTGTCTTCCTTGATCACGTGAGCGAATCCACGCACGCCGCTCTCAGGACCGACCAGGCGCGTCCACGTCGTGCCGTAGTCGGTGGTCTTGTAGACGTAGGGCTGCATGTCCCCGAAACTGTGGCGATCGAAAGCGGCGTAAGCCGTCGCCGGATCGAATCGGCCGGCTTCCACCCAGGAAACCCAGGAGAATCGCGGCAGGTTGGGCACGTTGCTCACCAGGTTGTTCCACGTCTTGCCGCCGTCACGCGTGAGCTGCAGATTGCCGTCGTCGGTGCCCACCCAGATCGTCTGGCCGTCGCGCGGCGATTCGCTGATGGAGTAGATCGTGGTGTGCGTCTCGGCGTCGGAATTGTCCACGGTGACGCCGCCCGATTCTTCCTGCTTCTGCTTGTCGGGATCGTTCGTGGTGAGGTCGGGCGAAATGCGGTCCCAGGTCTGGCCGTGATCGCGCGAGCGAAAGAGAAATTGCGCCCCGATGTAGACCGTGCCCGGCTCATTCGGACTCATGGGGATGGGCGTGTTCCAGTTGAAGCGCAGCTTGCCCTCGCCGTAATTAGGCAGAGGCTTGATGCTGCGCGACTCCAACGTGAACTGATTAATGCGCGTAATCTCGCCGCCCTGCGATTCCACGTAAGCGTAATGCGGATCAGCGGTGTCGGCGAAAGCGAAAAATCCGTCGCCGCCGCCCAGGTTCTCCCAGCGGTCGTTGCCGATGCCGCCCGGATAGGAGGAATCGCCGCGCCAGACGGCGTTGTCCTGGAGGCCGCCGTAGACGTGATAGGGGTCGGCCATGTCCACGCTCACGTGATAGAACTGCGAGATCGGCAGGTTGTCAGCCTTCCACCAGTTGTTGCCGCTGTCATAGGAATACCAGACGCCGCCGTCGTCGCCGGTGATGACGTGATCGGAGTTGCGCGGATCGATCCAGACGTCGTGAAAGTCGCCGTGAGCGCCGCCGGAAATGCCGCTGAAACTGCGTCCGCCGTCGTTGCTCAGAATCAGGCCACCGTCGGGTTTGTAAACCTTGTTCTCGTTCTTGGGATCGACGATCAGATTGGCGAAATAAAACGGACGCCAGACCATCATCTGGCTGGAATCCCGACGATGCCAGGTCGCACCGGCGTCGTCGGAGCGATAAAGGGCGCTCGACGTGCATTCCACCAAGGCGTAAACCACTTTGGGATTCGAGGGCGCAACGGCCACGGCGATCCGACCCCAGGGCTTGGGCGGCAGACCGTTCTTTACGTCCATGCTCGTCCACGTGGCGCCGCCGTCGGTGGTCTTGAAGAATCCGCTGCCACTCGGCGCGGTGGGACCATCGCCGCCGGAGCGGAACGTCCAGCCCTTGCGGCGGAAATCCCACATGCCCGCGTAGATCACTTTGGAGTCGTCGGGACTCATGGAGATCATCGAGCAGCCGGTGGAGAGATTGGCGCCTTTCAGAATCTTCGTCCAGGTTTGGCCGCCGTCCGTGGTCTTGTAGAGGCCGCGATCGTCGCTGTCGCTCCACAATTTGCCCGGGACGCAGGCGTACACGGTGCTCGAAGCCTTGGGATCGACCAGGATTTTGGCGATGCGCTCGGAATCCTTCAATCCCATATTCGTCCAATTGTCGCCGCCATCGGTCGATTTGTAGATGCCGTCGCCGATCGAGACGCTGTTGCGAGTCCACGCTTCGCCCGTGCCCACCCATATGGTCTTGGGGTTCGAGGGATCGATGGTGATAGCGCCGATGGACTGCGCCGGTTCTTTGTCGAAGACCGGCTTGCACGTGGTGCCGCCGTTGACCGACTTCCACACGCCGCCGCTCGCCGCCCCCACGTAGATCGTGAGGCGATCCTTCTCCCACACGCCCGCCAGCGACGTCACGCGTCCGCTCATGGTGGCGGAGCCGATGTTGCGCGCGCCGAGCCCGGAAATGGTGTCAGAATCGAACTTCACCTCCTGGGCCACGAGATCGCCGGCAAATGAGATTGCGGCGAGCAGCGCCAGAAGAATTGCGAAGCGAGCGGCTGGTCTGTACATTGTGAAGAAATCCCCCATCCTAGAATTGACGACGGTGAATCATCCAGCGATTGAATCATTGACTCAATGATTCAATGGCTCAATGACTCAATTTCAATGTTTAGCTGCCGGCATCTCAAATACCGAATCCTCGACTGGCACGTTGAACTCCACCTTCTCCACCGTGAGTTTCGTCCGGTCGGGATTGCCCTTCTGCCCGGACTCGATCGCAAAAGGCTCGTATATGCCGTCCACCTTTTCGTAATCGCCGTAATACGTCTCGCCTTCCTGCATGGCGCCGCGAATCATGGTCTGCGATTCCTCTTTGATCTCCATCAGCGAGTCGGTGTCGAGGTAGATGGTGCGGATGTCGCCGTTCTTGAGCGTCAGCTTGATTTTGTAGCAATCCGTGCCTTCCACGTCATCGTGGCCCACCAGTTCAGCCTTGTGACCCTTCTGGGCATAATCCACCAGCGGCCCGTCGATATCCGCCTGCTCCACGAGGCTCTTGGTCTCGTCTTCGGAGAGAAGTTCGGCGTCGCGGCGCCCCTCGAACGGATTCAACTGCCAGCCGGTCTTGCCGTCGTAGGCTTCCACCTGCGCCATCCCCTGCAGGATGAATTCCTGGCGCATCATGTCCGGCCGCTTGTTGATCTGCATGATGGTGGCCTCGAACATGCCCGCGTGCAGCTTCAACGTGACGCGCTCGGTCTGGACGGACTTCAGCTTGTCCATGCCCCCGCGCGCCTGGACCCACTTGGCGACAACGTCGTCGACGGTTTGAGCGCGGGCGGCAACCGGCAGCAAAAGCAGTGCGGCGAAGAAAGCGAGAATTGTTCGAGACATAAGTGTCAGCTCCTTGACGGGTAGGGCTCTCGACCTCACCGGCGACTCCAGTTCCGGGGTCCCAGCGGGGGCGTCTGAGCCGGTTTCCAGCCGGCAATTAACTTTACACCCGATGTAAAGCTTTGGGAATCAATTTGAAGCGCCGGGCCTGGGAGCGCGGGCGTGCCGCCCGCACTCCCGGGCGGAACGGGAGACTAGAAATTTTTCAAATTTTTCTCTTGCATTCTTCCTTTAAGTGTGCATAATCGTAGTGTGCCGGTGTAGCCAAGAGTCTAAGACGCCTGCTTTGTAAGCAGCTCAGCGTAGACTAAAATCCAATCGTCGGCCAGGGTACGAAGTGCAGCGATTCCCCAAATTCGAATCCAGATGCGAGCGGCAAGGTTGGCCGTATCGCATATTGGTGTGCGTCCACACGCTAGTCCATAGCTCGATCATGGCGACAAATCCAGGACGCGGAGGAGGCGGGTAGAATCCAGGCACAATCAGAATTCTAAGAAGGCCCGCCCTAAAAAGCGGGCCTTTTTTATTGCTCTTTGACAACTGAAGACACGAAAGCAACCCGGGAGCATGGCGTAGTGGCAGCGCGGCGGCCTCCAGATCCGCAAGCGGGGGTTCGATTCCTCCTGCTCCCGCCAGGGCGCGGTAGCCAAGTGGCAAGGCACTTGTCTGCAAAACAGGTCATCGCCGGTCCGATTCCGGCCCGCGCCTCCAGGGTGGGTAGCACTGGTGTGCGAGCGGGCCTTATAAGCCCGTAATTGCCCCGGATCAGGGTGCTCGGCAGGGTTCGATTCCCTGGCCCACTACCATGAGGGCTCGTAGCTCAGCCCGGAATAGAGCGCTTCGCTACGAACGAAGAGGCCGCGAGTTCAAATCCCGCCGAGCCCTCCATAAGATTTACAAGGATGTGCAGAGTTTGTCAGGCGCGTGAGGCCAACTGGACGGCCACCGGTTTCCTAAACCGGCAATTAATGTGGGTTCGAATCCCATCGCGCCTACCATCCCGCGATAGCTCAGTGGCAGAGCACTCGATCGATAATCGAGCGACGTGGATTCGATTTCCTCTCGCGGGACCAGGATTGTTCAGGTCTAGCTTAACGGTAAAGCACCTGGCTGTTAACCAGGGTGATCTCCGTTCAAATCGGAGGGCCTGAGCCAGTTTCGGGAGCGTAGCTCAATCGGCGAGAGCGCCTGCCTTTTAAGCAGGGCGATGCGGGTTCAAGTCCGGCCGCTCCTACCATGCTGCCGCAGCTCAAATGACAGAGCGCCGCCCCCGTAAGGCGGATGTTGCGGGTTGAAGTCCCGCCGGCAGCTCCATGGTGGCCGTAGCTCAAGAGGAAGAGCGCTGGACTGTGAATCCAGTATGGTGCGACTTCGAGCGTCGCCGGTCACCCCAGATTTATTTTGCTGCAGCGCCGGTGTCCTCACCGGCGATTTTTCAGCCTCGGTGGCTGCCGGTGGGGACACCCGGGATTTTCCGGCTCTGTCACGCCGGTGAGGACACCGGCACTACAGCAATCGGCCCTGTGGCGCAGCGGACCAGCGCGGCTCTCTCCGAAGGAGCAGGTCATCGGTTCGAATCCGATCAGGGCTTCCAGTTGACGGGTCGGCATGGCTCAGTGGCAGAGCGCTTCTCTTGTAAAGAAGACACGGTGGTCCGATTCCACCTGCCGGCTCCATCCGGGCGGAATTCGAGAGGCAGAATACCGGACTCTTAATCCGCGAAGTAAGGGTTCAAGTCCCTTCGCCCGGACCAGTTTGGCGGCAATGTCAGACGAAGGGAGACAGATACCTGGAAACGGAAACTCATGTTCGTCTTGAGGCGGCCGTTCCCTGCCCTTTTAGTTCGCCCTGTCAGCTCAGATGCGTTACGAGCAGCTGTCTTACAAACAGAGGGTCGCAGGCTCGCAATCTGCACGGGGCACCAAATGGGGACGTAGTGAGAACGGGAACACACCTGGCCTGCACCCAGGGAATGAGGGTTCAACTCCCTCCGTCTCCACCAGATTTGAGCGGGCGTAGTTTAGTGGCAGAATTCGACCTTGCCAGGGTCGAGGCACGGTTTCGATTACCGTCGCCCGCTCCACGCGGATGTAGCTCAATGGTAGAGTGCCGGTCTTCCAAACCGGCGACACGGGTCCGACTCCCGTCATCCGCTCCAGAGCTTCGGGATGTAGGGTAACCGGCAGCCCACCTGCCTTGGGAGCAGGATAGTGAAGGTTCAAATCCTCCCATCCCGACCAGATTGTTGCGGAGTAGACTGGAGTGGTCCCAGCTTGGTCTCATAAGCCAAATTACGCGGGTTCGATTCCCGCCTCCGCTACCAGGTTGTCCTCAGGTCGGCGGTTGGAAAACGTCGTTTCTGACCCCAGGTAGTCAGGAGTTCCGGCCGCGCTGGGGACAACGGGCAGTTAGAGGAGCCAGGCCGTCCTCGGAACCTTGTCACGGTTCAGACCACGGGTTCGAATCCCGTACTGCCCGCCAGTATTTTGGAGTGGAAGGCGAAGCGGCCGAGCCCCCGGCCTTTCAAGCCGGGCATTAGCGGGTTCAAGTCCCGTCCACTCTACCGGGAGCGTCGTCTAATGCACAGGGCCTCCGCCTTCTAAGCGGATGTATCCGGGTTGAAGTCCCGGCGCTCCCTCCAATTTTGAGGAAAGAGCTATGAGCGACACTCTCGTTCTCGATACTCAGGGCTACCCCGTTACCTTCGTGTCTTGGCAGCGGGCCGTCAACCTGCAATGGCAGGATCGCGCCGTGGTAGTGTGCGAGGACGCGGAGCGCATCCTTCGCTCGCCCTCCTTCGAGATGGGACTGCCGCGAGTGATCAAGCTGCGGAATCACATCAGCCGGAAGCTGCGGCTCAAGGTTCCCATGACGCGCCGCAACATCGCCATCCGCGACCACAGTTCGTGTCAGTACTGCGGCGTGCTGCTGGAGACCCGGGAGTACACCATCGACCATATTGTGCCCCGCGCTCGAGGCGGAAAGTCAGTCTGGACGAATCTTGTGCTGGCGTGTGTCGACTGCAACAAGCGCAAGTCGGATCATACGCCGCCAGAGGCGGGTCTGAGGCTGCGGCAGAAGCCCGTCGAGCCTAACCAGTTCGATCCCAGGTTCAACTTCAGGCTGCACATCAACACGTTGCGGCCCGAATGGTCGGACTACAAGGCTTATCTTTACTGGAACGTCGAACTGGAGAAGTGAAGCAACCCAGGTGAGCTAGTGCGGTCATAGCGCCCGCTTGAAAAGCGGGAGAACGGCGTTCGACTCGCCGGCCTGGGACCATTTCGCAATCGAGTTGAGCGGAGGAGAGGCTGAAAAGTGGTAAGTGACGAGTGGCGAGTGACAAGCTACGAGTCAAGAGTGTGCGCATCCGGGTGGTATCCTAATTTCAGACGTACGGGCGGCCCTTGTGGCCGCCCAACTGAGGGCGCGCGCGAGGAACGCGCATTGGGCGGCCACAAGGGCCGCCCGTACGTCTGAAATTAGGACACTACCCGCATCCGTTTCGACTTGACACGCTGCAGGAATTCCTGTAGTGTTGGATTTACGTCTATGAAGATGTTATCCCAATCCCGGCTACAGTTGCAGTCGAGCTATCTTAGCTTGAAGGCGCCGGGGTGTGGGATGTAAGCGCGAAGAAACAAGCTGAAACCCACGAAGCTCCGGCGTAAAAACCGGAGCTTTTTTGTTTTTGTGCGCGGGTAGACCAATAGGTAGAGTCGGCGGTCCTAAAAACTGCACAGTGAGAGTTCGAATCCCTCTCCGCGTACCAATGCGCTCCGCTGATGCAATGGCAGACATCCTCGCCTCAAAAGCGAGGTCATCTCGGTTCGAGTCCGAGGCGGAGTACGGGTGAGCGGCGGAGGCGGTGGGCCGCGCCAGTCCGTAAAACTGGATCCCTTTGGGGACGCTGGAGGTTCGAATCCTCTCTCACCCGCCAGGTTTCATGCGGGAGTGGTCAAAATGGTAAAGGCGCCACGTTCAGACCGTGGAGTTTGCGGGTTCGAGTCCCGCCTCCCGCACCAGGTTTTCCGGTTGTGCGCAAAATGGTAAAGCGGTCACCTCGAGACGGTGATGGCTGGTGGTTCGATTCGATTCCAACCGGCCGGCCGGAAAGATGACGGAATGGCAACGTACCGGTTTGCTAAACCGGAGTCAGGGTAATACCTGTGCAGGTCCGAGTCCTGCTCTTTCCGCCAGTTTATGGAAGGCGCTGCTGAATGGCCGGCAACTGGTCCTGAAAACCAGGGTGAGGTAAAACTCAGGGGTTCGATTCCTCCGCCTTCTGCCAAAACTTACTCTGGAGTCGGCTAAAGGTAGGCCGCGAGTCTTTGAACCTCGCTATCCCCGTTCGACTCGGGGCTCCAGAACCAGTGCGAGGTCGTCCAATTGGCAGGACTCCGGACTCTGACTCCGGCAATGCTTGTTCGAATCAAGCTCTCGCAGCCAAATTCTTCCCTCCTCCCGCGCCGCGCGCAGGCTATCCCTGCTTGACGATGCCGCGGCTTTCTTCAATCGTGACGAACTCGTCCGCGTCAACGTTGTTCACGCGATCCACTTGACCGCTGAGCCACCGGACCTCGACCATGTCGGCTTTGCGCGCAGTTCCCAGGCCGAAATGCTGCCGCAAATCGCTTTGCGAGAGATAACTCGATCCGCTGAGCACCTCGCGAATCTGGCGACGCCCGCCGGCCTCGACGGTGACGCGCGCCCCGATTCCCGAGCGATTCGACTTCGTACCCAGGCACTTCACGCTCAGCCAATGATTCCCGCTCGCATTGACATTCTGAAGCAGCGAGGGCGGCTCGCTCATGTTGAAGATCAGCGCGTCCACGTTGCCGTCGTTATTGAAATCGCCAAACGCGCAGCCGCGGCTGGAATGCTGCTCCATCACTGCCGGTCCGCACAGGTCGGACACTTCCTCGAACGCGCCGTTCTGCAAACTGCGATAAACCACGCGCTGAGTCCTGTAGGGGTAATCCTTGTACACCTTCTCGACCTCAGGATAGACGGTCCCTGTGACTTCGAACAGATCGAGCCAACCGTCATTATCGAGGTCCGCGAAGTCCACACCCCAGCACACGTATTTGGTGTTCACGGCCAGTCCGGCGGCATACGTGACATCGTCGAAGAATTCCCCCTTGACGCTGTGATAGAGCGCGGGAACGTCGTCGCTGAAGTGGGTCAGGTACAGGTCGAACCAGCCGTCGGCATCGTAGTCGCCGAGAGCGATGCCCATGTTGGCCTGCTCCTGGCCGTCGCCGCTCAATCCGCAACCCGATTCCGTGCCGGTCTCGGTGAAGGTACCGTCGTGATTGTTGCGAAAGAGCAGATTGGGCGAGGAATCGCAGGCCACGAAGACGTCCGGCCAGCCATCGTTGTTATAGTCGAACGCGATCGCGCCCAGACTCCAGCGCGGTCCAGACTTAAGAATGCCGGCCTTCTCACTGACCTCGGTAAAGGTGCCATCGCCGTTGTTGTGATACAGCGAGCACGTCTCTTTGGCAAGTCCGAGCGGTCCGCAATTCACCGATACGCCGCGATACTGGCAGAAGCGATTGGCGCCGCCCACCGGAGTCTTAGAGATGTCAAGATCGATGTAGCGGGCCACGAACAAATCGAGGCGGCCGTCGCGATCGTAATCGACGAAGGTACAGCCGGTGGAATAGCGCGGGCGCGATTCAACCAAGCCGGCCTTGCTGGTGACATCCGTAAAGGTGCCGTCGCCGTTGTTGTGATAGAGAACGTTCTGGCCGTAATAGGTAAGGAAAAGATCGTCGCGGCCGTCGTTATCGTAGTCACCGACGCAGACACCCGTGCACCAGCCCGTGCACTTCAGGCCGGCCTTCTCCGTGACGTCGGCGAACGTGCCATTCCGATTGTTGTGATAGAGGCGATTCGTCGGTTCCTGCCCAGGTGGGAATCCCTGCAGGCGAGTGCCGCTCGGTACGAAGATATCGAGCCAGCCGTCGTGATCGTAGTCGTAGAACGCGATGCCGGGTCCGTTGGCCTCGAAGATGTAGCGCTTCACGTACTCTTCGCCGTAGATGACGGGCGCCGACAGACCCGCTTCGGCTGTGATGTTCTTGAATGTGACCGGCCAGGGCCTGCCGGAGAATTTCGCGCGCGGCGCCGCCTTCACACCGCGCGATCGCATGCCTTGGGCACCGAGTGGAGCCGGAACGGCGAGCAAGAGTCCCGCACCAAGAGCCGAATGGAGGAATGATCTGCGGGTCATACAAAAGAAGTCAGAAGTCAGGAGTCGGAAGCAAGCCCGGGCGCTAATTCTGACTTCTGACTTCTCGCTTCTGACTTCTAGCTTCTTTCTTTCACGGCTTCGCCGTCATGTCGCCGGCGAGGCCGGAGCGGGTCGCCTGATTCGCCTGCTGGACCTGGTCGTAAGCGCGCCGATAGGCTGCCATCTCACGGTCCGCGTCGGCTGCGCGGCCAAGATGGCGATAGGCGAATGAGAGCTGGTAATGCGCGGTTGGATCGCCGGGCGCCATCTTGGCGGCCATTTCGAGCGGACCCACCGCTTCGGAAGCGCGTCCCGCCGACAGCAACGACTTACCCAAGCCGACCAAAGCCGCCTCGTTGCCGGGATCGATCCTCAATGCGGCGCGAAAGTGCGTGATCGCATCATCCCAATTGCGCGCCTGCCAGGCCATCTCACCGAGTTCACCCTCGGCGCCGGGATTATGGGGATCGGTCTTCAGCTCTTCTTCGAATTCGTTCCTGGCCTGCGCCAGAGCCGACGCCGTGGGCTGGCCTTCGAGCAGCAGATGACCGATCTCAAAGTGAATCCCGGGAAGACGCGGATTCATGGCCAGCACCTTGCGGTATTCGTCGATGGCGTCGTTCGTCTTGCCCTGCATTTCCAGCACCTCGGCGCTCATCTGGTGGGCCTGATACGAATTCGGCGCCTTGGCAAGCAGTCGCTGCGAAGCATCGTCCGAGAGATCGGAATAGAAATGCGCGCTGAGGTACAGCACGTCGGGGTTGTCGGGATAATCGTGATTCAGCGAGCGGGCGAACCCCAGGGCGCGATCGGCCTCATCACCGGCCATACTGCAGCGAAAACCGTCGAGGCCGAGAGTGAGCTTCAGGGGCCCCGTGGCACGCGGGTAATCCCTCTCGAGACCGGAAATCGCATCGGGGCAGTGACCGCTCTCGGCAAGGCTCGCTTCCAGTACGTAATTTGCCGTGATCAGCGATGGCTTACTCTTGAGCGCGATTCGCGCCTCGGCTGCCGCCTCGTCCAAGCGTCCGGCGGAATAGTAGGCGGTAGCGAGATCGGCGTGGATCTCAGGAACGTTGGGGACGAGTTTGGCGAGCCGCTGGTAGGCATCGATGGCTTTCGCGTAATCGCCGCGGCTCACCGCATCCTGCGCCTCGGCGGCCAATTGTTGGGCTTCCGGTGGGACGTGGCCTTGGAGTGCGGAGCTGCCAGTCCCGCCGGGGGGCCGCGCCTGAGCCCGGTCCAGCGCAGGACTGAACAGGGCCGCCGCAATGAGCATCGCCGGTGCGAGAAGCCTTCGTGCTGCCGCAGCGTGGGCGCACCACTGCTGATAGGAGGACCATGAACTGGGTTGCAGGAGTTTCGCCATCGGTATGAATGCCAGCTCTCAGCATAGCAGTGCCTGAACCCGCGGCGCAATCCGCCACGACGAGGGGTGGCCTGGGAGCGCAGGCATCTCACCCGCCCTGTCCTACCTGAATCTATCTATGGCGGGCAGAGTGCCCGCGCTCCCAGGCCAAAGAGCTGGAAGGCTAATTCTGCTGCGGGAACGCCGGCGCCTGGGCTTGCAGCACGCCGCTGGATTCCATCTGCTTCATGATGGACTTGATCCGCGACGCGAAGTGTCCGTCGGGCTCCGCCTTCAGGTAATCCTGCATCGAGGCGTAGGCCTTCTGAAATGAGTTTTCCTTCAAGTAGACGTCCGCCAATTTGGCGTCGAGTTCAGCCGGAGGCGCGGTCGTGAGCGATTTCGCCTTGTCGAACTGCTGTTCAGCCAGATTGTAATGCTTCAGTCCGTACTGCGCGATCCCCGATTCATAATAGAAACTCCAATCCGAGGGGGCCTGCCGGAGACCTTGATCGAGAACGGGCAGGGACTCGCCGAAGCGGTTTTCAGCGTTCAGCAGTTGTCCCAACTCCAGGTAAGCGCTAAGGTATCCGGCATCGCACGAAATCGACTTTCGAAACGCGGCCTCGGCGTCCTTGTAATCCTTTTGCTGGCTCATGACCAGTCCGAGTTTGCTCTGGGCGCGCGCGTAGCACGGATATTGGGCGACCGCAGCCTGCAGTTGCTTCCTGGCTTCACCGTATTTCCGCGACGCAATCGCCTTCTCTGCCTTCTCGTAGTTGTGCTTGGCTTCCTTGGGCGCCTGCGCGTCGGAAAGCGCGGGCGGCTCCGCCGTGGATTGAACCAGCTTTCCTGCCTCGGTCAGGTTGACTGACGCCTGGTACTGGTCGGCGCCCTCCGCCATATCCAGCGGCTCGCTATACGTTTCGAAGCCTTCCGCCTTGACAACCAGCGTGTATCGGCCTTTGGGAACATTCGTGAAAAAGAATTGGCCGGCGGTCGTGACGGACTTCTGCTCGACTGTCTGTCCCTCTGGCGTCTGGAGCACAACAACTGCGTCGCTGACCGCAACGCCCCGGTCGGTGCTCACCTGCCCGCTGAGATCTGCCGTCCTTCCTTGTGACCACGCGTCAAGGGGAAGCAAGAGGCAGGCAACGAAGCACAGGGCAGTCAGACTCCACGCGACGTGAAGCCTGAAGCCTGAAGTCTGAAATTCCAATACCGACCCTTGTGAAGCAGTTGCAGCTTTAGTCTTTCGCACTTCATCCTTCATCCTTCATACTTTACAGCGAACGGACCCACTAACTAACTACTTCCTACTTGCTACTCGCAACTTGCTGAGGGAAAGGCGGCACCTGAGCCTGCAGCACGCCACTCGATTCCATCTGTTTCATGATACTCCGGATACGCGGCGCCAATCTTCCATCGGGATCCGCTTTCAAATAATCCTCCATGGCAGCGTAGGCTTTCTGAAACGAATTCTTCTTCAGATAGACGTCGGCGAGTTTCACGTCAAGCTCAGCGGGCGCATCGGACGTGAGGGATTTGGCCTTTTCGAGCAGCTGCTGGGCGCCATCGTAGTGCTTCAATCCATACTGCGACACGCCGGATTCATAATAAAATCGCCACGACGCCGGCGATTGCCGGAGACCCTCTTTCAAAGCCGGCACGGCTTCGTCAAACCGGTTTTCGGCGTTCAGGAGCTGACCTAAATCGAGATATGCGTCGAGGTAGCCCGCATCACAGGAAATCGACTTCCGGAACGCCGCTTCAGCACCCTTATAATCCTCCTGCTGCGTCTTCACCAGTCCGAGCTTGGTCTGGGCGCGCGCATAGCACGGATATCGATCGACGGCAGCTTGCAGGTGCTTGCCGGCGTCGCTGTATTTCCGAGACCCAATCGACTTCACCGCCTGCTCATAGTCGCGCTTTGCTTCCTTGGGCGCTTGCGCGTCCGAGAGGGCGGGCGCCTCCCCGCTAAGCTGATCGCGCTTGCCGGCAGGGCTCAGGCTGACTGAGATGTTGAACTCCTCGGGACCATCGACCATATTCACGGATTCCCGATCGGTTTCGAATCCCTCCGCCGTCACAACCAGTGTATAGTCACCCTTGGGAATGTCCGAAAAAAAGAACTGCCCGGCGGTCGTGGCCGGCTTCTCCTCGACCATCTCTCCTTCGGGAGTCTCCAGCCGTATTGTGGCGTTCCTGACCGCGACGCCTTCATCGGTGCGCACCTGACCGTTGAGGCTGCAGGTCCCGGTGATGCCGGACCTTCGCAGGCCCTGGCCCCAGATACAAGCCGGAACCAGGAAGACGAGCAGCGTCGCGGCGCACCAAGCGCCGCTGTCTGAGTGACCGAAAGCAGGAATATGCCACGAAGCCCGGGGTCGATCCATCGCAGCTACCTCCCCCAAAACCTGATGCAGGCAAAGTATCACTGCTGCTGGCGTGAGTCAAATCAGGTGGAATGCTGAACCTGATGCGAATTTGCCAGCTACCGCCCGTCGAACGCCCGCACGGACGGCGCGACCACGATCTAGAGTACGAAGGAGCGCCTAGACATACGATTTGCCAAAAATCGGCCTTTTTTCGCGCGTAATCTTCTGAAAACAAGCGAAATAACCACGTCGGGTTCGCTCCTCGCCTCGAATAGCCCATTCCCCTGATTCTAATGAGGTTAATCCTGTCGGGTTCGCTCGGGTTCGCTGGAAGTCATTCAGCCACCTCGGACTCGATTCGCCGGCCACGAACTCCCAATCTGGAATTGGACGCGGCTGTAGGCATACGATTTGCGAAAAAGCGGCCCCTTTTCGCAGGTAAGTCTCTGAAAAAAAGCGAGATAAACACGTCGTGCGGGGTCCAGTGGATTTTTGGGCGTTGCGGCGATCGGGACTCCAGTTGCCGCGGGCTCAAACGACCGGTCGAGCGCAGAGACGGTGACTCGGAACCAGGGAAAGGCGGGGATTCGGTACTCACGAGCCATGGATAGCATGTGGGCACTGAAGAGTAAAGGTATATGACGTACCGGACGTATACAATGTTCGGAGCGCTCTCCTTTTCAGCACCCGAGAGTCTGGGGGCGGCGATGGCGGCCACGTAAACGGCGACCAGAGGTGACCCCTGGCCCCGGGCTAACGCCCTGCGCCATTCCGGCGCTTTTTCAGCCGGCCAACATCGATTTCCGGAGCTCCGGGCTGCAGCCGAGAGTCGGGGACAGGCTCGCCGAACCCGATCTCGAGGGGAATCACGCCGGCCCAAACCGGCAGTGCGTAGTCCTCTTCCTCGTCGAGCGGCGGACCGGTTCGCACTTTAGCCGAAACCTCGTTGAGATCGAGCGCGAGGACGCTGGTGGCTTTCAATTCCTGATCGGTGGGTTGTCGGACTTCCTCCCATCGCCCGGGCACAATGTGATTCGTGAACAGGTGCAGAGCTTCCCGTTTCTCGGCGTCATGGGTAACCGGCCGCGCCGAGCCCAGCACGACCACCGAGCGGTAATTCATGGAATGATGAAAGGCCGAGCGCGCCAGGACAAAGCCGTCCACGAGCGTCACGGTCAGGCAGACCGGTACACCCTCGCCGGCGGACCGCAGCATGCGGCTGGCGGCCGAGCCGTGAAAGTAGATGCGCTCGCCGGCGCGCGCGTACAGCGTGGGAATGACGTAAGGCTGCCCATCGATCGCGAACCCGACGTGGCAGACGAATCCTTCATCGAGGATGGCATGCACCTGCGCCTTGTCATAGGCGGCGCGTTTGGGCAGTCGCTTGACCTGTGTTCGTTCCGTGGGTATGTAAGTTGACATGTCTTCCCTAGCATAACGGCGAACCGGCCTTCGCTTAAACCACCCGGAACAAATATTGATGAAAACGACGGTCCGACGGTTCGAGAAATAGAGTTCAAAATCGGAAATCTGCAGTACCTGCTTACCGAAGCCTGATTTCTTCGAGAACTTAGTAGAAAAAACAGGTTCTTGCCCTGAACGAAGCGAACGGGATCTGCTTTTGGTTGCGGCCAAAGGCGACGCTATGAAAAGATAAGCGCGGAGGGACTTGCGTGCGCCCTGACCGTCTAGCCAAGCTGATTTTGTTCCTGAGCATCCTGCTGGTGATCGTCGTCCCGCTGCTTTCGGGCGGCCTTGACCTCATCGTCGACTGGCTATGGTTCCGCCAGGAAGGCTTCGGCATCATCTATTGGACGATGCTCAAGGCCCAGATTGACCTGGGCAGCCTCGTGGCCCTCGCCGTGCTGTTGATTGTGGGCGGAAACCTGCTGCTGACGCGCACGCTCGCGCGCCGCCACGGTTATCGCGTGCACGGCGAGTTAATCGAGTTTCCGCTGTTTGAGCGCTTCTCGTCCATCTTCGAGCGCCTGATTGCCCTGGGCGTGGTTCTGGTGGCCTGGGCGGCGGGACAATGGGCGGGCGGCCATGCCTTCGACTATCTGCAGGCCACCCATGCCGTGCCCCTCGGCCAGACCGATCCGCTGTTCGGTATCGATCTCAGCTTCTATCTGTTCAAGCTGCCTTTCATCGGATTTTTGTATGACCTGGCGCTGGTGATCATCCTCGTGTCCTTCGCCGGCACCGCTGTGCTCTACGCGTTAAAGGGCGGCGTGACCATCACCCAGCGTTCGGTGGCCCTTCTGCCCGCAGCCCGCGCGCATCTCGGTGTAATCGGCGCTTTCTTCTTCTTTGCGCTGGCCTACCAGGCGCGGCTCTCTATGTATAATCTGCTGTATTCTCAGCGGGGGCTGATCACCGGCGCCGGGTATACTGACATTCACGCCTCGCTTCCTGTGCTCTGGATTCTGCTCGTGCTGACCGTGGTGGTGGGCCTGGCGCTCGTCGCAAGCGCGCGCACGGGGCGCTTGCGGACGGCGGTCTATGGCGTGCTGGCGCTGGTGGCGGTCTGGATCCTGGGCGCCATTTATCCCGAGATCGTGCAGCGCCTGATCGTGGCGCCAAACGAGCTCGATAGGGAACGGCCCTACATCACGCGCGCCATTGAATTCACCCGCAAGGCGTACGCGCTTGACCGCTTCGAGGAACACGAGTTTCCCGACGTGGAAGACCTGACCGCCAACGATCTGACGCAAAACTCGGCCACGATCGCCAACGTCCGGCTCTGGGACCACGGGCCGCTGCTGACCACCTTCGCGCAGCTCCAGGAAATCCGCACCTATTACGACTTCGCGCGTGTGGACAACGACCGCTACTGGATCAACGGCAGCTACCGTCAGGTGTCGCTCTCGCCGCGCGAGCTGAATGCGGCCAGCCTCCCCAGCCGCAACTGGATCAACGAACACCTCACCTATACGCACGGCTATGGCCTGTGCATGAGCCCGGTGAACGAGGCCACGCCCGACGGTCTGCCCGTGTTCTTCGTGAAGGATATTCCCCCGGCATCGAGCGTGCCCTCCATCCGCATCACCCGCCCGGAGATCTATTACGGCGAGGTGCCCAACGATTACTGCGTGGTCGACACGCACCTGAAAGAATTCGACTACCCTTCGGGCGACGAGAACGTTTACAACACTTACGCCGGCACGGGTGGTCTGCCCGTGGAGAGCTTTTGGCGGCGGCTGCTGTTCGCGCTGAAGTTCGGCGAACTCAAGGTCCTGCTTTCCACAGACATTCAGGATTCCAGCCGCGTCATGATCTATCGCAACATCCTGGAACGGGCGAGCCGTCTGACGCCGTTTCTCACTTACGATCAGGACCCCTACATGGTGGTCGCCGATGACGGATCGCTCGTCTGGATGCTCGACGGCTACACCACGTCCAGCCAATATCCTTACTCGGAACCGTTCGGCGATCAGGATACGAACTACATCCGCAACCCGGTCAAGACGACCATCAATGCCTACAGCGGAGCGGTGCACTTCTACGTGGCCGATCCCACTGACCCGCTGATCCAGGTGTATTCCAGCCTGTTCCCCGGCGTTTTTCAGCCTCTCGATGCTATGCCCGAGGACCTGCGCGCGCACATCCGCTACCCGGAGAATTTCTTCACCATTCAGGCCTCCAAGTACGCGACCTATCACATGACCGACTCGCGGGTTTTTTACAACAAAGAGGACCTGTGGCGGGTGGCGCAGAGCGCGGCGCGCGGCGAAAATGCGCCCATGTCAGCCTACTACACCATCATGAAGCTCGCCGAGGTCGGCACCAAGGAAGAGTTCATCCTCATGGTGCCTTTCACTCCCGCCCGCAAGGAAAACATGATCGCCTGGATGGCGGCGCGCTGCGACGCTCCCAATTACGGCAAGGTGATGGTCTTCACGTTCCCCAAGCAGAAGCTGATCTACGGGCCGCAACAGCTCGAGTCGCGGATCGATCAGGACCCGGCCATCTCCCAGCTTCTCACGCTGTGGGGACAGGGCGGCTCGAAGGTGATCCGCGGCACCCTGCTGGTGATTCCGGTGCGCAATTCGGTTCTCTACATTGAGCCCCTGTACCTCTCGACTGAGACCGGCGCCGGACTGCCGCAATTGAAGCGCGTGATCGTCTCCTACTCGGACAAAGTGGTGATGGATGACACGCTTGACGCAGCGCTCACCAGCATCTTCGGCGGAGCGTCCCCGACGACTCTTGCCGCCACGCCTGGCGCTGCGGGCGCACCGTCGGCCACAGGCGCCCCCGCTGCAGGCACGGCAGCCGGCACGCCCGAGGACTTTGCCGCCCTCGCGCGCCAGGCTCGCGAAGACTTCGAGAAAGCCGACCAGTCACTGCGTCAGGGCGATTGGGCGGGTTACGGCGCGGAAATGAAGAAGCTGCAGGACGTGCTGAATCGGCTGGCGCCACGGTAAGCCGCCGCTACGTAAGGGGGATGCATGAAACGAATTCTGTCGATTGCATGGCTTTTGGTGTCAGCATGGCTGGCCCTGCCTGGCAACGTCTTGGCGCAGGGCGGCTGGGATCTATCCGGTAGCTGGAAGTCCGAGCCGACAAAAAGCAAGGGTTTCCCATCTAACTCAAACCCCGCGAGCCCGCAAGTGCCCGCGCCTCTGCCTCCTCCAGGTTCTGGCCCGATTGAAAGGATTGAACAAGACCTTGGTCACATCAAGATCACGCGCGGGTCCCTTTCGTACGAGCTCGTTGCGGCCGAACCAGAGACCGTCACGAGCACGATCGACGGACGAGAGTATCGCGCGAGAACACAGTGGGACGGCAATCGGCTGGTGACAGACTGGAGGTGGGTCCAGGACGGCCGATTGTTGAGCTCCGGCAAGATGATTCGCTACCTGTCCAAGGAAGGGGAACTGCTTGAGGACAACAGTGCGAACGTCGGGGGTGCGCTGTTAGAAACGCAGGAGGTCTTTACGAGGGTCGCAGACCAGCCGGCGGCACTTGCCGCCCAAACGCCGCAGGAAATGCTCGACCAAGCTGCGTCGGCAGCGGCGGCCGGTCTGGTCAAAGCGCCATCGCAGCAACCGGGTATGGCATTGGGTGGCTTCAATAGCAGCAACGCGGCGGGATCGGCAGTGATTCTGTCCGACACGAAAGGGGTCGACTTTGGGCCTTATCTCGCCCGAATCATGCGCATCGTGCGGACCAACTGGTACGCGATGATGCCGGAAAGCGCCCGGCTAGGCGCCCAAGGTCGGGTCGCAATCCGTTTCGCAATCGAGAGAGACGGATCTGTGCAAGAACTGAAGGTAGCGGAATCCTCAGGCTCGAAAATTCTGGACACGGCCGCGGCGCGCAGTGTTGTGGCCTCGGCACCCTTTCCCACTTACCTGAGGAATTCCCAGACAAGAAACTCATATTGCAGCTCTCGTTTTTTTACAACAACAATCAACAAGGTAAGCCCTAAACCTGCCTTCGCGAAGGGCCTACCCTGTTCACGACAGGAGCCCGATGCAAGAGATCGCGATCTCCGAGTTCAAAGCCAACTGTGCGGCCGAAGCTCAAATCGGTCCGGCTCGATTCGCACGAGTCCGACGACACGCGCATCGTGCACGGCGCGACGGCGTGCCTCAGCGGCCGAGAGGCGCAGGAATGAAGAAGTGAGACAGCCGGCGATCTCATTTGCGCTCCAGCCATACTTAAGTCTAGGTGTGCTATCGTGAGGAAGTCATCCAGCAACCTGTCAGGGAAGGCAGCGGCGAGAGTCATGTTCAAGATCGAGCGCGCATTCGTGGCTTCAGCGAGCTTTTTGGTGGTCCTCCTGGCGACGGCGATTGCTGCGCAGGCGCAGACGTTCACAACATTGTACAGGTTCGATGGTACAGATGGGTCCGACCCCTTCGCGCCGCTCGTGCAAGCGACCGATGGGCTCCTCTACGGCACAACCGTGGACGGGGGATCCAGCGAAGCTTGCCCGAATGGTTGCGGCACCATTTTCAAAATCAGCCCACACGGTGGCCTCACAACTCTCTACAATTTTTGCTCACAGAGCGGTTGTATTGACGGTGAGTCACCGTTCGCAGGGTTACTTCAGGGCCCCGACGGGAGCTTCTACGGCTCTACAGGCTACGGCGGCGCCGATGGCTTCGGTACCATCTTCGACGTCACACCGAGCGGCGTGTTGAGCGTCCTGTACACATCATGCTCGCAGCCGGGCTGTACCGACGGGGCAAGTCCCTCAGCCAGACTGGTCGCTGGCTCGGACGGGAGCTTCTACGGTACAACAATCTTTGGCGGTGGCAGCAACGCCTGCCAACAGGGTGCTGACGGCTGTGGCACAGTGTTCAAGCTTGCGCCAGGCGGCTCCCTGACAACCCTCTACGGCTTCTGTTCAACGAGCGGCTGCGCAGACGGTGCCAACCCTTACTATGTGGCGTTGGTTCAGGGCACCGATGGGAACTTCTACGGGAGCACCACGTATGGCGGGGAGAATTGCGGGGGCGCTGGATGCGGGACAGTCTTCAGGGTTACCCCAAGCGGCCACTTGACCACGCTGCACCGGTTTTGCGCGCAGGGCGGCTCGGAGTGCCCGGACGGGACCTATCCCGTGGGACTGATTCAAGGGCTCGACGGTGGTTTCTACGGCGCAACAAATGGGGGCGGAACGTATGGGTCAGGCACGGTCTTCAGGATTACCGCCAGCGGGGTCCTGACCACGCTCTATAGCTTTTGTTCCCAGAACTTCTGTCCGGATGGAGCCGGTCCGTTTGCCGCCTTGGTGCAGGCTACCGACGGCAACCTCTACGGGACGACAACTAATGGTGGCGGGGCCGATGGCGGCGGCACAATATTCAGAATGACCACCAGTGGCACTCTGACTACCCTCTACAGCTTTTGCTCCCGAAGCGATTGCTCGGACGGATTCGATCCCTCGACCATGCTGCTTCAGGACACCAATGGGATCCTTTACGGTGCAACTCAGTCGGGCGGGGATACGGGCGGACGCTGCGGCAGGTCCGGCTGCGGCACGCTGTTCAGCTTGTCTGTCGGCCTTGGGCCGTTTGTGGAGACACAAACCCCCGACGGAAGGGTGGGACAACCGGTTAAGATTCTTGGGACGGATCTGACGGGTGCGACCAGCGTCACGTTCAACGGCACAGCGGCGACGTTCACCGTGGCCTCGCCGTCGCTGATCACGACTACCGTGCCCGCAGGCGCTACCACCGGCACCGTCCAGGTGGTCACGCCCGGCGGCACGCTTTCGAGCAACGTGCCTTTCCGGGTGATCCAGTAGCATAGCCACGCCTGGCTGTTGCTACCGTGAGTGGCAACGACGGACGCCACACTCGGCTAACGATCCATCAGCCGCACGAGGGCGCAAGTCAGGGTCGGGGAGGCATCATGCACAAGATGAATCAAACGTTCGTGGTTTCGGTGAGCTTTCTGTTCGTTCTACTGGCGGCGATTGCCGTGTCCGCATCGGGACAGACCAGCCCTGTTCCGTCGGCAAGTCAGCTCTTGCCGTCTGTTACCGGCGGGATTTCCGATTAAGGTCTCCCAAACATCTGAAGCCAACGAGATCGCACTGTGATCTAACTGAATGCCATGCAACGGAATCGTCTGCGCGCTCTGTCGCATGTTGTCTTAGCCGCTCTTCTTCTCTTCAGTGTGTTTGTCACACGTCCCAATCGGACCTTAGCGACAGTGGCCCTCACGGCCAACCCCGATCAGATCGTGCGTGAAGTGATCCAGAACGAGCTGAGCGGGCAAGTCAACGACCCCAATCTCTGGTGCTATCGCAAAGGGACGACCCACGATGGCAAAACCCAAGTCCTTGAGTACTGCCAGACGAAAAACGGCACCATCCATCGTCTTCTGGCCGTAAATGGCCAGCCGCTGAACCTAGCCGAACGACGGGCCGAAGAGATACGAATACAGAAGCTCATCCGGTCGCCAAATGCAGTCGAGGCGGCTCAAAGGAAAGAAACCGCCGACGGCCGGGAAGAAAGGAAGTTCCTGAAACTGCTTCCCGACGCCTTCAGCTATCGAGTGGAGGGGCGACAGGGCGACCGCCTCACGCTGAGATTCACGCCGAACCCGAATTTCAGGGCCTCTGGAAACGAAGAGCGGGTCCTCCACGCGCTGTCGGGCGCCATGGTGGTCGACCTCGACCAGAAGCGTCTGGTCAGCATCTCGGGGCGCCTGTCGAGGGAGGTCAAGTTTTGGGGCGGTCTGGCAGGGCACCTCGATCCGGGCGGCACCTTTTCTGTGACGCAGGAGAACGTGGCGTCCGGCGACTGGGAACTGAAGACACTAGATGTTGAGATGAACGGCAAAGCGCTGCTCTTCAAGACGATCGCTGTGCGTGAACACGAGTCGTATTCAAATTATACGCCAGTTCCGCCGAACATCAGCCTGGCGCAAGCCGCAGAACACCTGGAAAGGGATTCCGATGGCTGACAGGATTCGAAACACATTGGGCGCTTCAAACCTGCATTCCGAGCCGAGGTCAGCAGGCAGGATGCCTACACCAGAACGGACCTCCTGATCGAATGCCCGCGGTGAGGTGCGATTTTATGAAAAACCCGGCCAAGGCACGGCAAAGGCTCTACCTTCACGAACCTGTAGCTGTCCGCAGTCTGATGGCGCGCAATCGTCTGATCGGACTTCTTAAGAGGTTCCCAGAGCGTTTGGTATGGGCCCTGTTCGTGTTCGTCAGCGCAGTAGTCTCGATGGCGATTCTCGGCGCCGTCGCGAGGATCTCGCGTACCCCATTCGTTTTCCCATCCGTGGGGCCCACCGCAATACTATTCTTCTTTCACCCTATGTCGCCCAGCGCCTCGCCCCGCCATGCAATCTACGGCCACGCCATCGGCATTCTATGCGGTTACGGCTCCGTTTGGTTGATGGGACTCGAACGCGCTCCGTCGAGTCTCGGACTACCCATGGGATTCCGGCGAATGGCAGCCGTCACGCTCTCCCTGGCGCTCAGCGGGTCGCTTATGATTCTTCTTCGGGCCGCCCATGCCCCCGCCGCTGCAACCACGCTGATCGTTTCGCTGGGCCTGGTTACTCGGCCCCTTCATCTTGTCGCGATCGAGTTGGCAGTCATCCTGCTTTCAGCGGAAGCCGTGCTCATTAACCGGGCCGCCGGATTGCCGTATCCTTTCTGGGCAAGACGTGCGGATAGTTCCATGGAGGAACTCGAGGCCGATCCACCGTCCCGCACCAAAGCCGTCCAGAAGCCTTGAAGCCGCTTTCGCCACTCCTCAGTGAGTGGGCCCAGAACATATCACATTGTGATATAATGGAGCTGCGATGAAACCAGAAGTACCATTTCCCGCCGCGCCAAAGCGTCCCTGGCTGGATGAGGCATTGATTCGCCGCCTTGCCGGGTTCCGCTATCACCTGCGCCAGTTTCTGCGCTTCAGCGAGAAGGCCGCACGCGCCGCAGGCGTCACCCCGCAGCAGCATCAACTGCTGCTCGGGGTCGCCGGACACACCGGACGCGGCTGGGCCAACATTGGCGAATTGGCCGAGTTCCTCCAGGAACGTCACAACGCGGTGGTAGGCCTGGTGGATCGCGCGGAGCGAAGCGGCTTGGTCCGCAAGGAGCCCGGCGAGCGCGACCGGCGATTCGTCTGTGTTTATCTCACGTCTCGGGGCGCAGCGCTGCTGGCGCGGCTCTCGCGATTGCATCGTGACGAGGCCGGACGGCTGGCGTCGCTGCTCTTGCAAGCGGCCGGAGCGAGCTCGCGCACCGGGTCGCCTCGAAGGAGTCCAGATACGGCATGAGCACCGAAGTTTCAAGCCGCAAACCACGTCTCTACCTTCGCGAATTCGGTGTGGCGCTCGAACCCGCGATAGTCAAGGTGTCGGCTCTGGCGCTGCTGGTCGGGCTGGTGGCAGGTCTGGTGGCGCAGGGCTTGCTCGAGCTGATCTACCTGTTTACGAACCTCTTCTTCTTTGGCCGATGGTCGTTTGCCATCAGCTATCCGGTGAGCAATCACCTGGGCGTCTGGGTGATCCTGATTCCTCCCATCGGTGGCCTGCTGGTGGGAGTTATGGTCCATTTTTGGGAACCGACCCTGAAAGGACACGGGATTCCCGAGGCCATGGAAGCTGTGCTGATGGGCAAGAGCCTTATCCGGATGCGCGTGGCGATTCTCAAGCCTTTGGCCACCGCGCTTGCCATCGGCACCGGCGGACCTTTTGGCGCTGAGGGTCCGATCATTCAAACAGGCGCCGCTTTCGGGTCCATCTTCGGTCAACTGGTCAAACTGACGCCCTACCAGCGCCGCGTCCTACTGGCAGCCGGCGCCGCCGGAGGCATGGCTGCCACCTTCACGGCGCCGCTCGCTGGCATACTGGTAGCGATCGAACTGCTTCTATTCGAGTTTCGCGCGCGATCGTTCGTTCCCGTGGCTATCGCGGCGGCGGCGGCGACCTCGGTGCGGGTCCACTTTGTGGGTTGGGCGCCGCTCTTTCCCACGCCCGCCTTCCACCTCATCAGCATGCAGGAGCTATGGCTCTTCGCGCTGCTTGGCATCCTGATGGGCGTGGTTGCGATTTGCATGATCCGGGTATTGTTTTGGCTGGAGGATTATTTCGACCATTTCTTCTTGAAACCTTCCGCCATCTGGGCGCCGGTTGTAGGTGCGCTGATTCTCGGAATCCTGGGCTATTTTTACCCGCAGATCTTCGGCACCGGGTACGACACGATCCGTGACATGCTCAACGACCAACTGACGGTCTCGAAGTTGTTGGGCGTATCGCTTGCCAAGTTCTGGGCGCTGGTGATCTCGCTCGGCTCCGGCACCACCGGCGGCGTTTTCGCGCCCTCGCTGATCGTGGGCGGCGGCATCGGCGCCGCCTACGCATCCGCCTGGCATCATTTCCTTCCGCATCTGGTGAGCGACCCTGCCCTGTATGCCCTGGTGGCGATGGCGGCCGTATTTGCGGGCATCGCGCGCGCGCCTTTCACCAGCATCGTGTTTTTGTTCGAACTCAGCCGCAATCCCAACGCGATTCTGCCGCTGGTGGTGTGCTGCATGATCTCCGACGGGTTCGTGCGGCTTTTCAGCGCTGAATCGATCATGACGGGCAAGCTCGTCAAGCGCGGCCTGATCGTTCTGCAGGACTATTCCGTGCCGGTGCTCATGCGATCGCGCATCGAGCAGGTGATCCGCAAGGAGTTCTCCGCGATCCCCGCAGACGCCGATGTCAAATCGGTGGTCCGCGACTTCTACACCGAGAATACCGGCGTGCTCCCCGTGGTCGAGAAGGACGGCACACTCCTGGGAATCCTTGAAGCGCACGATCTGCTCAAGGAGATTAACAATCCGGTGAGGGCCCGCGACATTGCCCGCCAGGACTTTGTGACGGCCTATCCCGGCGAGACGGTCGATGTGGTCACGCGGCGGATGATCCAGCAGAATGCCGAGAACGTGGTGGTAATGGGCCGCGAGGATGGGAGGTCTAAGCCGATCGGCGTCGCCCGCGCCGCCGACATCCTTCGTCTGCGACGTTGGGTGATCGAGGAAGAAGCGCCCGCCGTAGAGGCGCTGCGGCAGCATGCGGCATCGAAGAGTACGTGACGGTTTACGCCTGTCGGATCGGCGTTTGCTGCTAAAATGAGCCAGAGGCGAATCCGCAAACACGATGGCGAACAATGGTTGGAAGGCGGAAGTACTGCTTCCCGGGAGCTGGCGGAGCGCGACCTCCGTGCTTCTGTCAAGCGGGGCTCACCACCTGGTGGTGGACGGCGGAATGGCGCACGAAGCTCCGCTGCTGATCAAGGCGCTGGAACAGCGCGGGCTGAAACCTCAGGACATTGAAGGGCTCATCAGCACGCACTTCCACATCGATCATGTGCTGAATAATTCGCTTTTCCCTCACATTCCCATTTACGCCAGCCAGCAGGCCCACGATTGGGCGTGCTCTCTCTATTCCGATCTTGCCGATGAGTTGAACTGGGAAAAGCTGGTGCTGAAGTATTACCCCGAGACCTTCGATTACGACCGGGCGCGTCAGTTGATGGGCAAGCTCCGCAAACTCGGGCTGCGTCTATGGGACCCGCTGCGCGTTGGCTCGCCGGAACAGTTTGTCTGGATCGAGAATCGACCGCTGCCCGAAGGCCTGGGAGTTCACCTAACCTCCGGCCACGTACCCGGGCACCTTTCGATCGTGGTGAGCAACGGCACCGAACCTACGATCATCGCCGGCGACGCGCTACTGAGCCGCGATCACGATGACCGGATCCTGACCATGATCCCTTATAATCGCGCGCAGTTCCGCCGCGACCGTGAAAGCATCCTGGCCATGCGCGGCCGCATCCTCCCCGGACACGATCAGCCATTCCTCGTCTCGGAGAATCACGAGAGGTAGCGGGGGCTTTGCCGCGCCTTTTCGGGCAGACTCTAATGCGCTCCGGAGCCATCGAGCTGCTCGACGTAACGCTCGAACTCGCGGGCGATCTTCAGCGCCAGTTGGTCGGGCGTCATGTCGCGGGCCGGGATCTCGATGCTCGAAGCAGGCGCGGGCGCAGCCTCATTCGCTTTTGGGTTCCGGTTGAGCAGCGCTGCGTTCCACAGTTGCGCTCCGCTGGTCCAGTCCACCACGCTGATCGAACTCTCCTGAGGCTGCTTTTTTGGCGGGTTCTTGGGCAGCGGAACGCCGTGCCGTTCACGGTATTGCGTCTGCCTCTCGGGAACAACAGCGCTGATCTCGAGATCCACGCCCTCGGGGTTGCTGGTCACGCGATATCGGCCCCACGTGCGCAAGTCCTCCTGCAGCCACTTGTCGAGGTTATTAGGCATGGGCGCTACGTAGATCAGCTTGCCGGTCACCAGTCGATTGGTGGACGTGGGCGCGACAGGCGGGGTCTGCGCCTGCGGCGGTTGCTGTATCACCGGAGCCGGCGTCTGCTGCGCGTGCGCGTCTGGCCTGATGGCGATCAACAACACGGCCGTGATCATATGCACTGGAATGGCCCGTCGATTCTCAAGCATCGTAATTCCCTCGCGCGGGACTCTCACAGGGAGCCCATTGGCGGCCCGAACCAGGCCGCCAATGGGTAGTAGCCGTCATCGACCGCTTCAGCGCCACTGCGCGGCGAAGTTCAGGCCGTCATGGTTGCCCAAATCGCCGTCAAGGCGCCACCGTCAAGGTGACCGGTACCTCGTTCTGGATGCTTCCGCTTGAGTTATCTCCGATCAGCTCGATCGTGTAGGTTCCGGTGGGTGCGCGGCGAGTAGCGCTCCACGTGATGGTTGCGGTTGCGCTGCCATTTTTCGGTACCTGCACGGGTTGTGCCGAAGTGGTCGCCGAGACGCCACTCGGGAATGAGTTAACGCTCAAATAGACGGCGCCGCTAAAGCCGCCCACGCTGGTGATGGTCAGCTTGTTGGAGGCGCTGCCACCCTCATCGACCGTCAGAGAAGAGGGCGAGATGGACATGGTGAAGTTCGGCGTCGAAGAAGAGCTGACCGTGAGGCTGATGGTGGTGCTGTGAGTGAGCGAGCCGGAGGTTCCGGTAATCGTCACCGTGGCCGTTCCGGTAGTTGCCGAGCTGGAAGCGCTCAGCGTGAGCGTTGAGGTTGCGCTGCCGTTCGCCGGGGGAGTCACCGGGTTCGCGGAGAAGGCCGCGGTCACACCGCTGGGCAGCCCGCTCGCGCTCAGCGTGGTTGCGGAATTGAAACTGTTCTGGCTGGTGATGGTGATCGTACTGGTTCCGCTGCTCCCCTGGGTTATGGTCAGGGAGGACGGCGAGGCGCCGATGGTGAAGTTGGGCGTCGCCGCGGAATTGACCGTGAGCGCGATCGTGGTGGTTGCGGTCAGGGTGCCCGAAGTGCCGGTGATGGTCACGGTGGCCGTCCCGGTCGTCGCTGAGCTGCTGGCCGTCAGGGTCAGCACGCTATTTCCCGTTGTGGGGTTCGTGCCGAACGCCGCGGTCACGCCACTGGGCAGACCGGAGGCGGCCAAAGTGACGCTGCCGGTGAATCCGTTCACATCATTCACCGTAATGGTGCTGGTACCACTGCCGCCCTGGGTAATCGTCAGAGTGCTGGGTGAAGCCGAGAGCGTGAAGGTGGGCGAGGTCGATCCCAGCAGCGCGTTGAGGAGGTTGCTCCCGTTCATGCTGCCCCAGCCGTCGCACAAATTGTAGCCGGC
>JASHPE010000145.1 GCA_030038235.1 Terriglobia bacterium | reverse complement strand
GAGTACCGCATGCTGCACCTCCTGACTGATTCGACAAACCGGAGCAGTCCTCAACCTGGGTCAGGGCCTCGCAGGGGCCAGTTCCGCCAGGCCGACCGGCGATTCCACATCCTTGGCGTTCTGCTCCGCCGCGACGGATTCCGCCCTTGCCCCGCCAGTCGCCGCCACAGGTGCGCTCCGGAATCCGATGTCAAAGTCTTCGATAATCCGGAGGGCGCCTTCGGCGTTACCCTCCCATGCGGCGGCCTCAAGCACGCCGAGCCTCTCCATAAAGGCTCGCACGTCGAAGGATTCACATCTGACTCTTCCGACTTTCTCAAATTGCGTAGGCGCCAGTTCCTCGCGGCTGGTGTCGAGCAACTCCTCGCTGAGTTTTTCGCCGTTTTGCAGCTTGGTAATTCGGATGGGAATGTCGAATCCGGGACGCAAGCCGGAGAGTTCGATCAAATTGCGCGCCAGGCTGACGATGCGTACAGGTTTCCCCATGTCGAGAACGAAGATCTCTCCGGCCGCTCCGAGCGTGCCGGCCTGAATCAGCAAGCTGACGGCTTCGGGTATGGTCATGAGAAAGCGCTCAACATCGGGATGAGTCAAGGTGATGGGCTCGCCCCGCACAATCTGCTTCTGAAAGATCGGCACGACGCTCCCGCGGCTGCCGATCACGTTGCCGAAACGAACACAGCAGAACAAACGATTGGCCTGCTGCCCGACGGACAATCGTTGCGCCTGCACCAGCATTTCGCACAGGCGCTTGGTCGCGCCCATGATGCACGTAGGCTTGACGGCTTTATCGGTCGAAATCAGCACGAAGCGCCGCATTCCAAAGCGCAGCCCCGTCTCCATGAGGTTCCGCGTGCCGAAGACGTTGTTCAAGACGGCTTCGCAGGGATTCATCTCCATGAGGTACACGTGCTTGTGCGCTGCCGCGTGAAAGACAATATCGGGGCGGAATCGCGAGAACACTTCCTGCAATCTCGGGAGCATGCGCAGGTCGGCGACAACCGGATAGATGGTCGCGTTCGTCTGAAGGGTCCGCAGCCGCACGCAGGTGTCGTTCAAGCCGTTTTCATCCTTGTCGAGCAGCACCAGTTCCTGAGGCTCAAGGGCGGCCAATTGACATGCGAGTTCTGACCCGATTGATCCCCCTCCGCCGGTGATCAGGACCCGGCGGCCGCGATAGGCGCGCAGCACTTCGGGGTCACCAAAGTGCGGCTTCAAGGGCTCGCGCTCCAGGAGGTCTGCAATCTGCACGTCACGATACGCGGCGATACTGGCCTTGCCCTCGAGGATCTCTTCAAACGCGGGAACGATCCGCGCCCGGATTGGAAGAGACTCGCATATGGCCCAGATTTTCTTGAGGGCGTTCCGGTGTTCCTTGGCCATGCAGATAACCACTTCCTCCACGCCGTGTTCGGCAACTGCCAGCGCCAAGGCGTCGATGGGACCTAATACGCGCAATCCGTTGATGACGGCGCCGAGCTTGTTCGAATCGTCGTCGAGGAATCCGACCGGCTTCAGGTCGTCGCGGCAGGCGATCTCTTTGGCAAGCATCGCGCCTGCCCGTCCGGCGCCGACCAGCAGGATACGCCGCAGTTGCTTCCCATTCCATGCCTTCGACGGCATCCCCTCGTACTGAAGCCGCCTCAACGCTCGGGCTCCAATCGCGCCCACGAACGCGAAGACGAAGTACATGATGCAGATACTCACCGGGACGCAAAGCTGCGGCGTTATCGAGATCAGGGCGAAGCGCGCCGCCAGAAGAATCGTCGCACTCAACATGTAGCCGCGAGCCAGGATCAGGGCGTCCGCCAGACCGATGTACCTCCAGACCAGGCGATAGAGACGCAGCATCGAGCTCAGCACCACCTGTCCGGCGGCGAGCGCAGGCAGCACGAGCCACAATTGGTGCGCCGACGCCACAGGGATATGCCCGTCGAAGCGAAGTTCGTAAGCGAGGTAAAAAGCCGACGCCGAGATTAGGGCATCAATGATTCGCTGGTTTGCGGTGGTATAGAGTTCAAAGTGGATCCTGCGCATGGATTCTCCGATATGACGTGTGCCGCGAGGGCCGTTGCTACTGAATTTCGCCCTGGCACGCGGAGTAAGAATTGACTGGGGTGCGACAGTTTTAACGTACGAAGCCGCGAGCGGTCTACTACCTATGGGAGTCTAAGCCATAGCCTTGCTTTGAATTTGCTGCTATCCAGGAGGGCAACCGTGAAGCGCCGAAGACAGTACCCAGGATCACAGCCAAGTCCGATCCCAGGTGACGGCAGCGTGCGTATTCGAGTGAGATTTTGAGCTTCGCGGGCAGAATCCGTTCGATGTAATCGCGCTCAGGATTTTCCCTGGCAAGGAGCTCGTCCTCGTGGCGGAAAACCAGGCTTGCCGGATCGGTGATGCCGGGCCGGTCGCGGAGAACAGCAGCGTACTCCAGCGGGAACATTCTCACGTAGCGGTCGACTTCGGGCCGTGCCCCGACCAGTTGCATCTCGCCCTTGACGACATTGATCAACTGCGGCAACTCGTCCAGCTTGAATCGCCGCAGGACCTTCCCCACAGTTGTCAGGCGCTGGTCCTGCGGCGCGGTCAGCGGCCGCCCGATCCGGTCGGCGTGAGGCACCATGCTGCGGAATTTGTAAAGGCGGAAGGGTTTGAAGCCTCTTCCGATCCTCGATTGTGAATAGAAAACCGGACCGCCATCCTGGAGCTTGACTGCGATCGCGATCACGGCAAACAAGGGCGAGAGAAGCACAAGACCCAGACCGGCACACGCCCGGTCGAACATCATGCGAAATTCGCGTCTGAGTTTTGCTCTCATGCTCCGACCCCGAGTTCGGCGCTCAAGATTTCCTGGGAGCGGGCGATTGAGCCGTGTTGTTCGGCAATTTCAGCCACCGCCTCGATAACGTCCTCCACGTCGCGATCCGTCATGCGGGGAAATATAGGCAATGAAATCAGGCGTTGATACTCTTCGTAAGCCACCGGGAACTGCTCCGGCTTATAACCGTAGCGGTCACGATAGTAAGGGTGGAGGTGGATCGGTATGAAGTGTACCGAGGTGGCGATTCGGTGCGATTTCAATTCCTCAATGAACCGGTTGCGCGTGATCGCGAGAGCGCCGGGATTCACGCGCAACGCGTAGATATGCCAGGCGTGCTCCACATCGGAACGCGCCGCCGGAATCTTAAGCGATGGCGTGCCTCGGAATGCCTCGTTATACCGCCGGGCGATTTCCGTGCGGCGTGCGTGAAAGGCGGGCAAGCGGCGCAGTTGATGTAGCCCGAGCGCCGCCTGAATGTCGGCCATGTTGTACTTGAATCCCGGCCGCACCACCTCGTAGTACCAGGAGCCCTCGGCGCTGTAGCGCTTCCAGGCGTCGCGGCTCATTCCATGCAAGCTCCAGATTCGCGCCTCGTCGACGAGTTCGCGAGGGCCGCACAACATCCCTCCTTCGCCTGTTGTCAGGTTCTTGGTGGCGTAAAACGAGAAGCAGCTCAGGATGGGAGGTCCGCCGGATTGCGCGGCGCCGATCGGCCGACCGCGGTACGCGGCCGGAAGGCTGTGCGCCGCATCTTCGATGATGGCGAGGTTATATTCGCGCGCGATCTCCTTCAAGGCATCCAGATCACAAGCGTGGCCGTACAGGTGGACCGGCATGATCGCCTTCACACGCTGCCGGCCCTCGTGGCGCCGGCGCTCTAACGTCTCGCGCACCTTAACAGGATCGATGTTGAGTGTGTCCGGCTCCACGTCCACCAGCACCGGGCGCGCCCCGACCTGCTCGATCACGTGGACTCCGGAGCAGAAGGTCATAGGAGTGGTGATCACCGCGTCGCCGGGACCGATTCCCAGTGTGGCCAACGCGACGTGCAGAGCCGCAGTACACGAGTTCAGCGCCAGGGCCGAGTCGGCGCCGACGGTCTCGCGGAACTCCTTCTCGAAGCGGCTCACCTTGGGACCGGTCGTGATCCAGTCGGAGCGGAGGGTGTCAACAACTTCGGCGATCTCTTCTTCACCGATCAGGGGAGGGGAAAATTCCAGCATAGTGGTGCGCATCACAGTTTTTTCCCTTGAAGTACCAATCTGCATTCGGTTGATACCAGCGGCTTGTTAGTACAAGAAAACAAATGACTTTCTCCGGCCCAACGCCGTAGGGGCGTTCATCCGCGCCAAAGATTCCCCAATAGCAAGCCGCTAGAAGCAACCAAATCGCGTCGTGCAGACAGAACTGTCCGTTCTCGATTGCTCAAGTTCACTTCTGCCGCTTCGCAGACGTGTCCGTGAGCGCTCATCGATGGCGGCGGCATTTCAGGCTGTTGTTCTCATCAAAAGACGAATTTTGTCGATAGATCTCTGAGAGGAGGTATTGGGTCAGTTTGAATTTACACCAATATAAGTTTCTTGTAGCACCTGACTTGCGTACACAACGCTAGTTCTATTGTCAAGAAATTCGCGGAACCATGCCTTCGGTGCGGGCCCGATAATTCGGATACCCATGCCCACGCCCGGAAGTGAGTGAACCACACGTCCGAAGCATTCAATCTCGGTTCATTCCGCTTCTACTGGACAGGCGCGGCGAGCATACGCCAGCACTGACGCAGTTGTTGCAGATGTCCGGGCAACGTAAGTCACCATTAAGGTCTCATCCTCTATCTTGATGAAACCCAACTGACGGGGGCTCTCTCTTATGACGGGCTCCTCAAAACTTCGGCGGCTCGACATCGTACGACTGGCGATCTGCTTAGAGCAATCGGTCGCGCTCTTTCCAATGGCAACTATATGGCCTATTTAACATGAATAACGACAAGCTAAAGTAAAAGTTTTCTAAGGAAAAGGAACTCTCATAGCACATTGAGTACCAGACCGCCCAAGTATAAATTTCAGACTGACCGCCACCCTGAGAGGAAGCAGCAGCAAGGGGAGAACTCAAATGGAGAGGACCGCTCGATCCGCCTCTTTCAGCGTTTTGAGCTTTGCAACACTTAGTATTTGCATTGCCGCGCAAGCAGCTCGCGCCGATTCATACTGTGCCACCCACTTCACTAAGCTCGTTCAGAGGGTTGCGTGCCTGCGTCAACAAGCCAACCCCCCGGCTCCAGGCACGGGCAATGCACCGGTTCCTGCCCCTTCGAATGGCAGCGCGCCGCTGACGGCCCACGTTTCCAACTTTCAGTCCGCGGTAGACGATTTGCCCGCGACGGGCGGCACCATCACGCTGGCCTGCGGCAGCTATGGCCCAGTGACCATCAACAAGTCGAACGTGACCGTGACAGGCTCCGGGAATTGCACCGTGATCACAGCTCCCGCGTCCGGCAGCAGCGGCATTGTCACGGTGACGGGGGCCGCGAGCCACACGGTCGTCAGTCACTTGCAAATTCTCGGTCAGGCTATGGACGAGACGACTACCCAGCGCTGCGTGTACCTTACAGGCGGCTCCACCGCGACCACGGTCGAGGACGTGAGATTTGGCGGGACAACCAGCTCTAACGGCTGCAACATTCAGATCCACTCGGACCCAACCTCGTCGCTGAACGTGATCACGAACAACACCCTGACCCAGGCCATCGGCACCGCCACTACCGGTTACGGAATGCTGATCGAGACGAGCAACAGTAATGTCATCAGCCATAACGTGTCGATTCAAACGGCGACCCAGGGGCGTCACCACATCTACCTCTCGGCTGGAGCCTCCTCGAACGTCGTCATGAACAATCAACTGAGCGGCGGCGCCAGCGATCAGATTGTCATCTACGCGCTCGACAGCCAGCCGTCGGGGCAATACAACCTGATCGAAAACAACGTCCTGACCGGCATGTCGAACGGCCCCGGCGCCGAGGCGGCGATTCACATATGCCAGAATGCCACGTTTAACCACCTGATCGGGAACACGGTGCTCGATGCAGCCGTTGCGGGCATTGAAATCGAGGCCTCGGCGATTCAGGGCGAATCTCACGCGGACAGTAACTACGTGGAGAGGAATCAAGTCTATTTCGCGGGCCAATTCGGAATCTTGATCCTCGGTTCGTCCGCTACCACCATCAGGGGCAACACCGTCTACGAAGCCAGCCAGGCCAGCTCCGGCGTCTACGCGGGCATCGACGTCTCGTCGGACTCGGAGTACGCGCAAGCGAACGATAACAAGGTAATCGGCAACACCAGCTACGGCTGGACGATGCAGCGTTGCGGGCTGCAAATCGATTCCGGCGCGCCGCAGCCGTCTGCCACCGTGGTGACCGAAAACCGGTTCGGCGTGGGTGTTATCGGCATGGCGTTCGATAATGGCGGCAAGGGTACGGTGATCGGGCCGAATAATCTCAATTACCAGAATTCGGATCCGCCCCAGCCCTGAGAATCTGTGAAAAATCAAACACGAGACACCGAGGCGCAGAGAAACGTGGGAAACGTCGGAAAACAGATGACATCTTAATCCTGGTTGTCGTCTCTGGGTCTCCGTGCCTCTGTGTTTGATTTTTTTCACGGCTTCTGACGAGTTGCGCATCTCACGAACACTGCAAGATCAGCCCCAGGTAGTGGGTGTTGAGGACGCGCATGGCGTTGAGGGCGCGGCATAGATTCCACGAGAGCGGCGCCAACCGGCGCGCCAGCGGCGGCGCAAGCGTCACTCGTTCCGCGTGCAACCGGCATCCGGGGAAGAGCCTGTTGATTTCCCTCTTGCTTACGCCTTTGACCTCGCGGTTTGACGGGTTGTTGCGGAAGAAATCGTACCAGAGCACCGCCCCCGAAGGTCGCAAAACCCGCAGGATTTCCCCGGCGATCTGACCGCGCACGCCGCTGTCGAGAATCGAACTGAAGACGGTGGAAGCGATCACAAGATCGAACGAATCCGCGGCAAAACCAGGTTGCCGGGCATCCTGGCACTCCAGTGTGACGGCGGTCGCACAAAGCCGGCGCCCTTCGGCAATACGCCCGGGAAGCAGATCGATCCCAGTCAGATTTTCGGGCCTGGCACCCCATTGCGTGAACTGGCGTATCCAGAATCCTGAGCCACAGCCGACCTCAAGAATTCTCAGCGACGCGAGATCAGAGAATCCATGCGCGGCAAGCAGGGCAAGCACCCGGCGCTCGCGCTCCTGGATGCTGAGCAGGTTCGCCGGATTGAAATGAGAATAGAGCCGCGCATCGCGCTGGGCGTCGCGTCGTCCATAAGCCGCCTCCACGCGGGATCGTTCCAGATCTATAGATGGCGTCATAAGTCCGTTCGCATGTCATTCTGAGCACAGCGAAGAATCTCTCTTTAGTTGTTCCCATCGGCAGAATTGAAGAGAGACTCTTCGCTGCGCTCAGAATGACATGCTTGGGTCGGCGTCTCCTCGGCATGTCGATCCCTGCAGCAGACGCTGAGCAGGGCCTGCTCAAATCGCTTGGCTATCACGGCACGATCAAAATGCCGGAAGACAAAGGCGCGGCCATTCTCGCCGAGCTGCCGTGCAGAAGCACGATCGCCGGCCAGTTCCCCGATAGCCTCCGCGAGAGCCTCCGGATTCTCCGGCGGCACGTAGACGCCCGCTTGGGCTGTTTCCATCAGAGCGCGCGCTTCGCCGTCCACCATCACGATCATGGGAAGCGCCGCGGCCATGGCCTCGAACATTTTGGAGGGCAGCGCGCCTTTGAACAGATCAAGACGCTTCAGCGGGATCAGCGCCGCGTGAAAGCCCGAGAGAATCTCGGGCATTCTCTCCTTGGGTTGCGAGTCCCAGAAAAATACATTCCCCAGGTGCAGTTCGGCGGCCAACGCCTTCAGTCGCGGCTTTTCCACGCCGTCTCCGACCAGCACGAACGCGATGTCGTTGCGTTCCGAAAGCAGCCCTGCGGCTTCCAGGACGGTTTCCAGACCTTGCGCCAGACCATGTAAGCCAGCGAAACCAACAACGAATCTCCCTTTAAGAGAAGGTTCAAGGCGCAACACCAGTTCTCTTCGCGCCTGATCTCCGGCTGGGCGGAAGCGCTCCAGCGCGACCCCGTTTGTGAGCAGATAGACCGGCGCCAGAGGCAGACGGGCGGTGATGCTGGTAATGATCCCGCGAGTCTGGCCCATGACCAGATCGGAGCGCCGGTAAATGAAATGCTCGAGAGCAGCCGCGAATCGAATCAGGGCGCAGTTACGGATTACACCGAGCGCGACCGCAGATTCCGGCCAGAGGTCCGATACGTTGAAGACCATGCGCGCCCGCTTCAGGCGGCTGATGACCAGGCCCGCGAGCCCCAGGAAGAGCGGCGGCGATTCCACGATCACCACGTCCTGCTCGCCGATCGAGCGCGCGCCGAAAATTACCGAGGAGAGCACGAACGAGAAGTAGTTGCAAAGCCGCGGCAGGAAGCCCTTGCTGGATGTGGTGTAAATCCAGGTTCTCACCACCCGGAGACCCTGCCAGTGGTCCACCCTACACAGCCGTCCGCGGTCAGCCGCCGCGAGACGGCCCTCCGGATAATTCGGAAACGCCGTGAGAATGCTGACGGTGTGACCCGCGTCCGAAAGCCTCAAGGCAAGGTCGGAGATCCGGTTCTGCGGCGCCCCGATTTCAGGCGGGAAATACTGCGTGAGGAAGAGAATACGCATTGACGTTTGCTCTCTCTTCGGTGGTCCGAAGCCGCTCGGCGCTCGGGCTCTCGGCTCGATGCGGCTCGACAGTCGGCCGAGGTCGGCCAAAGGCCAAAATGTTGACGATCTGTTTTCCGCTGTCGCCTTTGCCGTACGGCCATTCGCCGGATCGTCCGGGTGCGGCTTGGCGCGCCGCCTTCACGATTTTCATGCGATCGGCTCCGACCAAAGTATTCCATCCGCTGTCGATCGTCTCCAGCCATTCCGACTCGTCGCGGGTTGTTACGCAAGGGACACGGAGAAAGAACGCCTCTTTTTGCACCCCGCCCGAGTCGGTGACGATACAGCGGGCGCTCGACTCCAGTCGCAGCATGTCGAAGTACGAAACAGGTTCGATCATCCGCAGCGGTGCAGTCGTCAAGGCCGGCAGACCGCCGATCAGATGTCGGGTGCGCGGGTGAAGGGGCAAGACAACGGGAATCTCGCGCCCGATCTCAGCGAGCGCCGACATAATGCTGTGCAGTCTCTGGATGTCGTCGGTGTTCTCAGCGCGATGCAGCGTGGCAAGCACGTATTCCTTCGGACAAAGTTGATGGCGCTTCAGGATCTGCGAATGTTCGCGAGCGTGATCCAGGTGCTGGAGCACGGCGTCGTACATTACGTCTCCAACCTGCCAGACGCCAGCGGAAATCCCCTCCCGTCTTAGATTCCGGACTGCGGTCTCAGTGGGTGCGAACAGCAGGGTCGAAACGTGGTCGGTGAGGACGCGATTCACCTCCTCGGGCATTCGCCGGTTGAAACTGCGCAGGCCCGCTTCGACGTGCGCCACGGGAACGTGCAGCTTGGCGGCGGCCAGTGCGCCGGCCAGCGTCGAGTTGGTGTCGCCATACACCAGGACCCAGCCCGGCTTTTCGCGAAAGAGCACGCTCTCGATCTGCTTTAGCATTTCTCCCGTCTGCTCGCCGTGCGACGCGGAGCCCACGCCAAGGAGGTAGTCGGGCGCCGGAATCCCCAGCTCGCGAAAAAAGACTTCGCTCATGTTGACGTCGTAATGCTGTCCGGTGTGCACCAGCACTTCGCGAGCGGCGCTGCGCAAGAGTCGCGACACAGCGGCGGCTTTGATGAACTGCGGCCGCGCACCGACAATCGTGACAATCTTCATGAGGTTTGAAGCCCAGGTGCGGGAGGCGGAGTTTGCCGGTCTGGTGCAAGGCCGGCCCTTGCTGCGGCACGGGCCGATCCCAAACCCCGCCGCGAACCCAGTGAGACGGCTGGCTCCGCAACCGTCGAGCGCGCGACGGATCGTTTTCGTCTCCAACCCGCCAGGGCTACGACGGTGACCGGGATGAGCAGACCTTCGAATGCCAAAGCCTTGTAGCTTTCGATGCCGGCTCGAATCAGGTTGGGCAGAAAGGCCACGAACAACCAGGGCGCCAGGGTGCGGAATGCGAGGCCCCATGGCGATGCCGCGCGAGCCCGGTTACGATACGCGTTGAGGCAGCCGCCCCATACACAACCCAATGTAATTCCGCCGAGGGGCACACCCGCCGCGCCGAAATTCAAGTACCAGCCCGTGGCGTGGTGGATGGTGTAGCCCTGCCCGCTGATGGCTCCCACGCTCGCCGCATAGTATGTATACACGTCCGCGGGGCGAGCCTCCCACAGCAATCGCGGCACCATGGAGGCCGCCAGGCTGACGAAGCTTTGGCCGAACACGGGAACGATGTGATAAGCGAGAGCGCCGTACATCGAAAAATGGGCCGCAAAAGGCTCGTTGCTGGCATTCACGAGCCCGTAGGAGTCGCCAAGCAGCGAGGAAAAATCGAGCGATGCGAACTGCTGAGCGACTTCGGCCAGCGGATACGCGCGAAAGTGGTCGATGAGCCACAGACCCGACATGCCGGCCGTAACGGCTGCAACCAGGGACAGCACTCTTAGTCGGCGGCTGTTGTAGATGTAGAGCAGGCACGCGACAAGACCGGCGTTCAGCGGCTCATTCTTGTTTCCCAGCACGAAATTGAAGCTGAACAATCCTCCGATGACCGCAATATAGGCCGCAATCGTCGAGTGGCGGCGCTCTGCAGCAATCAACCGCGGCCTCTCGTCCGAGCAGAGAGTCGCGAAGCCGATTGCGACCACGATGAGAGCCGCGCGGTTCAAAACCTGGTGGATCGAAAAGTAAGGCGAGCTGTCACGGGTAGCTTTATAACCTGAAAGGCCAATCTGCAAGGCTTCGCTGATATAGGGCCGTATCAACAGATAACTCACCAACCCGGCCGATGTCGCGAAGAGCAGCAGGTAACCGTGCGAAACCCATAGAGGCCGCCCGGTTGCCTGGCGTGGGGGCGCCGGCTTCACCAGAAAGAGCAGCGCAAGCTCGACGGCAATTATGAAGACCCCGTAGTAGACGAGCGTCTTGAAGTAGTTCTCGTCGAGGCTAATCGCGAACATCTTCGCTTCAAGATACCCATAGAGCCGTCCCGAGGACCCTCCAAGCTTGTCGGTGATGAGAAACCACGCCCCATAGAGAGACCAGTAATAGAGCACTGCGATGCCCAGGATGACCGAGAAGTCTCGCGTGCGCACCCACAGGGCCATCGCCAGGGCGGCGATCACAAGCGTCGCGCAAGTGAGGACCTCGTAGTACTCCATGGGTCAGGCCGCGGCCGCCTTTCGCGTGCTGGGCGGCTTCCGTCTCAGCACCGACCGGTAGACTTCAAGAAGCTTTCCAGCCATCGCAGCGGTGGAGATCTCCACGGCTCGGCTGAACCCATTCGATCGCGTCGGCGAGGAAAGAATCCGAACGAGCGCGCGGGCGATCTCATCGGCGTCGGCGCGGACGATTTCCGACGGAGTCACGCCCTGCAAACGTTCCTGTACGTCACCGACGTCAAGAGAGACAATCGGCAGATTGCAAGCCAGAGCTTCTTTCACGATATTGGGCGATCCTTCGAAGAGGCTGGTCACCAGCAGGCAGTCCGCGGCGTTGAGATATGTGGGAATCCGGATGGGTGGCACATGGCCGTTGAGCACCTCGAGCCGGATCCCTTCCAGCAGACCGCGAGCGTTATCGACAGCGGTTCTGGCGAGGCAGACACCCTTGGTCACGGGGTCGCTGCCCGAGTTGAACAGAATCACGCGCTCGTCCAGTGGCCAGCCTAGCTCCCTGCGTGCTTGGCTTCTGGCGCGCGGGTAGAAGAGGTTCGTGTCGACGCCGCTCGGAATGATGTGAACCGATCGACGGCCGCACACGCGGCGCCGGAGCGGCTCGCTCACGCAAACGACTTCGGAGGCCACCTGAGCTGCGATTTGCGAAAGCAGTCTTCCGCCCAGTGATTGCATCAGCGAAATGCTCCGGCAAGGGTTCAGGTCGCTCCCCCGGAAAGTAACGACTACCGGCAATCTGGTTGACATCAAGCAGAAGCACGCAGTCATGGTGCCGTACTGCGCATGGACGAGGTCGGGCGAGAACTCCCGCACTGCTTGCCGAAACCGATGGCGCTCCCGCAACAGACGGCCTGGCGAGGTGCGCGTCGAAAGGAAGAAATCACGGGGGATCACGCCGGCAGCCCGCAGGGAGTCAATCTGCCGCCGGATGAAGATCATCGATGCCCCCGAACCGTCTCCCGGGACCACGAATAGTACCCGCGGCGCGCAGTCATGCTGGCCAGCGCTTAAAGCCTTCGTCAAACCGGGGAGCAAATCGGCGGTCATAGGGCCGGTTGCCAGCGGCTCAGCCATCGCTCAACACTCCATAGCGCGTAAACGCGCTGATAGAGTCCGTATCGGCTCAGAATTGACCTGTCCCGGCGCCCGCTAACGAAGCTGTCGAGCAGAGGAGATATGTACTCGGACCGGAATAGATCGCGAATTCGCGCCTGGGGCGAATCGAGCGTTTTTCGCACCGCCGCACGTCCTGAGCTTCCCAGCCACGAGTCGAGCGGAATCCCAAAGCCCCACTTCGGCTTGGCGGCAACCTTCTGCGGCAGGTAGCGGGCGGCCAGTTTTCGTAGCAGAAGTTTGTTCCTGGCTCCCCGATATCTGAGCGAGTGCGGCAGTTGCGCCGCACACTCGAGCACCCGTTCGCCAAGAAAAGGGACCCGGACTTCGAGCCCGTGGGCGCTGCTCATGACGTCAACTTTCTTGAGGTAGTCGCCAGGCAGTGTGAATCGAATTGTAGAGTCGATTAGGTCCCCACCAGACGGGCCACCTCCGTGGCCGTTGAGGCAGAACCGAGGCTCATAATCTCCGATCCGATCGCGCGCGAACGGCTGCAGAATCACGGGCAGCTCGGCGCGGCCGTGATAGTTGCAAATCGAGAGCAGCCGGTCGCCGTTCGCGGGCGCCGCTGCAGCCAACAGCCTCTGCGCTTCACGGAACCGGTCCGGCGCCAGCGGCCGCAGATATGAAGAGCCCAGGGTCAAACCGTTCAGCAGCCAGCCAGGCAGAGCAGCCAGCCGATGAGCCACGTCCGCGTACCAGAAGCGGGAGTATCCGCCAAACATCTCGTCGCCGCCGTCGCCCGAGATGGCAACCTTCACGTGGTTCCTGATTTCCTTGCACACCAGGTACGTGGGAATCGCCGATGAGTCTCCGAAGGGCTGATCAAACTGGCCGAGCACGCGGTCGACGATTGCTATAGCCTTTTCCCCGCAATCAGACCCGCGGACGTCGTCGGTCACCACTTCGTGGTGCCGCGTGCCCAAATGGGCGGCCACCGCCCGCGCGTAGGCGGACTCATCGTATTGCGACTCGCCGAAACGCACGTGAAAGGTATCGATCCGTACCCCGAGCTTCATGGCGAGCAGAGCGACGAGAAGCGAAGAGTCAATGCCGCCGCTGAGGAACGCTCCGACGGGGACGTCTGAAACCAAGTGGTCCTTTAGACTCTCGGTGAGCGCCTTCTCGCCGATTTCAAGGGCGTCGTCTTCGCGCCAATCGGCAGGAGTCCTGTGCCACTGCCAGAATCGTCCTCGATCTGTGCCCGACGACGAAAGCGCAAGCCAGGAGCCGGGCTCAAGCTCGCGGATGCCTTCGAAGAACGTGGCCGGCGGCAGGGTGTAGCCCAGCCGGAGGAAATCCGCCAGCGCCTGATAGTCGAGGCGCCGCGGCACTGCCCGCCATTCCAGAATGGCTTTGATCTCCGAGCCAAAAAAGAAGCCCGGTTTCCCGTGATAGTAGTAAAGCGGCTTGACGCCGGTGCGGTCGCGCGCAAGAAAGAGTTTGCCTTCGAGGGTGTCGTAGAGTGCGAAGGCGAACATGCCTCGCAACCGATCGAGGCTCTGGGCGCCCCAGCGCCGGTACGCTTCGAGCACGACCTCCGTATCCGACTGGGTCACAAATGGACGTCCGAATTGTTCCAGCTCGGCGCGAAGCGCGCGAAAATTGTAGATCTCGCCGTTGAATACGATGACGAACCGCCCATCGGTCGACTTCATGGGCTGCGCGCCGCTTTGCAGATCTATGATCGACAGGCGAGTGTGCCCCAAGCCCACGCGCTTCTCCTGATCCTGCCAAGTCGCGCTGCCGTCAGGACCGCGGTGCACCAGTGTAGCGGTCATGCTTTCCAGGGGCGGCGACTCGAAGCCCTGAAATCCAAAATATCCGCAGATTCCGCACATAAAGGAGGCAGACAGCTAATCGCTGCCTTCGGAAATAGCAAATGGCGTCACTTCTGCAGCCGGCCCCGTCAGAGCCTCAGGCTGACTCGGGGAGTTGCGACGGAAGGCAAGGTTCACAAAGAAAGTCACCCACGGTGACCTCGTCGCCTTCATCACCAACGCGAACGCGAGGCTGGCTGGAACCACCAGCAGCAACGATCTGAACGCGTCGAGTTTCGGTCCGATCAGCCTCCACGCAAGGAGGGTTGCCCCGGTTATTACGGCGCCAGCAAGCAGCCCGGGAGCCGCCAGGCGCCACGGCATCGTCAGACCCAGAAGCATTCGCATACTGCGAAGCGTCAGCCAAGCGAGAAAGACGCAAGCGAGCAGCAGGGCCACCGCCACACCCTCTAGAGTGAATGCCGGTGTCACGAGCTCCACCACTGCAACGAGCAGCACAACAAACAGGCCGAGCGAGAAGAGAAGATTGTGCGTGTTATACGCCGTAATGCTGGCAGCGTCCACCGAGCCTCTCAGGCAGCAGTAGATGAGATAAAAGGGAATCGCCAGGATGATGATCCTGGTTACCGTCGTTCCGCCGCCAAATTGCTGCCCGACCCACAGGCGCAGCAGGCTATCAGTGAAGACGACCAACTGGAGACAAACGAACCCCGACAGCGCCACGACCGCAGCGAGCAGATACCTGAGGTGCGT
>JASHPE010000144.1 GCA_030038235.1 Terriglobia bacterium | reverse complement strand
TCAGCTCCACCATGGGCAGCAAGCTCTGTCCGTTCTTGACCAAAACCTCAGCCAGACTCCGACTATCATTTTTCTCCGCGATCTGGTACTTTTTCTCCACGACGGTTCTCCTTGTTTGAGATTTTCCCAGCCCGATTCTAATCGAACCGGGTCCGAGAACCGTCGCTCAAACCTCCAACGGAATAAGGGGCACCCTCACGCTGATTACACCGAGGGTATAGGCGCGACTACATGGTTTTCGCTGGCGCAGAGAGCCGTGGGCCCGTGACTGTATCCATGCGCAGCGATCTCGAAGGGGATTCCGCTGGCTAGCGCGGCGGGCTGCCGCAGACCCCGAGGGTAGGCGCAGGCCTTCTCTCAGAACGCTCCCGAGATCCAGCCTCAGCAAGTAAGGTCTGGGTCTGCCGGCGCGCCGGCATCGTGGTAAAGTAGCGAGAGGAGCGAACTCCAAAAGGAACTCAAGCGCGCCGCCGAAACTCCGGAGTTTTGGCTCAACCTCCAAAGCTACTACGACCTGGAAGTCTCGCGGCGTTCCGCGAGCGCCGCAGAGATCGAACCTCAGGTGGATCCCGCCAGTGCTTCGCTCGCGACTTGACGCTCGAAGGGCGAAAAAGTATCTCTTCCTACCTGGCGACATGCTCGCGCGCGGCAACATCCATCGGATTCCCGCCCACGAAGTGCCCATTCTCCGGCAAACCCCGGACCGTCGCACGCGTCTTGGGCAAGCACTCGGGATAACGTTCCTGGAGGAAAGTAATGAGCTTCTCGCGAACTTCGCAGCGCAGGTCCCAGGCCTTTGAAGAATCGGCGGCGCTGGTCAGCGCGCGGATCTGAATGGTGGACTCGGTAGCGTCGGTAACCTGAAGCACGCAAACCTTACGGTCCCACAAAGGCGAAGCCTCCACGATGCGGCGGAATTCCTGCCGGAGCTCCTCGATGGGAGCCGTGTAGTCCACGGAAAGGTAAACGTAGGCCAGCAGATCCGACGTTCTGCGGGTCCAGTTCTGAAACTCGTTCTCGATGAAGTAGGAGAGCGGCACCACCAGCCGTCGCAGGTCCCAGGTGCGCACGATGACGTATGTAGTCAGAATCTCTTCGATCCAGCCCCATTCCCCCGCCACGATCACCACATCGTCGATGCGGATAGGCTCGGTGAGGGCGATCTGCAGTCCGGCAACCAGGTTCGAAAGCGTGCCCTTCATCGCCATGCCGACCACCAGACCAGCGATGCCGGCCGATGCCAGCAGGCTGGTGCCGAGCTGATGGATCGCCGGAAAGGTCATCAACATCACGGCGAGGGTAACCACCACCACCAGGATGCTGAAGATGCGCCGCAGCACGGCGATCTGGGTGCGCATGCGCCGCGCCGTCAGATTGTCGGCAATGTCGGTGCGATAGCGCGCGTAGAGGGCGTCGGAGAAGACTTCGGCCAGGAATATGATCACCCAAGCGACGGCGGCAATAATGCCGAGGCCCACCACATGGCGCACCGCGTCCACCAAGTCCGAGCGGACGGGAAGCGTGGGCAGAGCAAGCATCAGCGCCAGCAGCGGAAAGATCCAGCGGGTTGGTCCTTCGGCGTGCGACACCAGCGAGCCCAGGATCACGCTGGACTCTCTCTTCGCCAGGCGCTTGCCAATTGAGAAGAGAACTTTGTGAACGATGAGGGCCAGCAGAATGGACGCCGCCATGATGATGGCGGGCCATAGCCATACATGTTCGTATTGCCAGAGATGCGTCATGAGGATATTTCCTCCAGAATTCGACGCTCCCCCGCCTCCTGACTATTGGATGCCGCTGTGATTGCGGATTGCATCGCCTGCGCTCCCCGTGGTTTTGAGAAACGCGGCTGCGAAGTCGTCCAGTGGCGCATCGGGACACCGCAATTATCATTTGGAAGGATCGCCGGCATTGGGCTCGGCGATGCACATCACGGCCGACGCCGCAAGCGTGTATTCATCGAGATCGTTGGAGAATAGGGGCGGCGCCTGGGGTCGAGGGCTGCGCGTGCGAGACAGCGGGGCGGAGCCGCCGCGGCTACTGCGAGATCATCATCTGCGACGAGGCGCTCATGGGCACAGACCAGGTGGGCAAGAATGGCAGCATGAAGGTCAGGGTGTAACTCACCTGCACGGTCACGGTACTGCCGGCTGAATTGTTGGGATTCCAGGCCGTGTTAACGATGATGGAGTTGGGATTCAGGCCGGCGCAGCAGTTGTTCTGCACAAACCATTCGATCGTCGCGGCGGTGGCGGGATCGCCGCTCGAAGCGCCGCGCACGATGGCATATCGGGTTCCGATCCGGGCGGCGTCCGAGATCGCGTCGTAAGCGTAGAGCGCCCGTCCGAAGTCGACGATTCCGAAGAGGATCGAGAAGAGCAGCGCGAAGCTCAGGCCAAACTCAGCCAGGGTAGAGCCGCGCTCGCTGCCGCGAATTCGAAGACGCCGGACCCACCGGCGCATCAGGGTGTGGGTGCGGCTCAGATTTGATTCGCCTCGCATAATCGCTGTCCTTTACTGCCGCACTCTCATCGTCTGGTACCCTGAGAGCGTGTAGGTCTGAGGGATCCCGGGATACTTGAAAAGGGAGTGCATGGAGTAGCTAGTCGACACGCTGACGTACTCCTCAAGGTGTTCGCCGCTGGAGCAGGTGTTCGAGAGACAGCTCGTTGCGGACCCGTTCGAGCACTTGCAAGCGGAGCTGGCACTCGCGGTCATGCCCGTCAGGTTCACATCGTTGAGGGCGGCCTGCTCCATGCCGCTCGTGTTGGCGGCGTTGGTTTCGTTCTCAGCGCCGTAGGCGACGCCGGCGCGCGCGGCAGTACACACCTCGATGGAAGCGTAGGCCACGCGTCCGATTTCGATGGCGCCCATCATCGTCAGCAGGATCACCGGAAGCATCAGAGCGATCTCGGCCAGGCTCTGCCCCTGCTGCGCGAGGCATCGGCGAAAGATCCTCTGCACTCGTGCAAGGAAAACGTGACGCTCCGATGTTAGAGTTCGCATATTCACTCCGCCAGCGTCGCCGTCTTGACGGGCGACCCGTTCGTCAAGGAAGCGTAGTTGTCGTTGAGGGTCGCACTGCCGTTGATGTTGATTGTGTTCGCCACCAGGATGGTGTAAGCCGACTGCGGGCCGCTGCCATTGTATATAAGCTCAGCGTCAGGAAAATAGAGCGCGCCCGTGATTTCCTTCGAGTTGCTGCCGTTGAAGGTGGCAGTCGAGCTGTCGCTGCGGTCTTGGAAGATCAGAATACCGGCATACGTCCCTGTGGTGGGAGCAACAAACGTGTCACTACTCGATCCATTGATCGTCATGCTCGCTCCGCCGGTGAGATAAAAGGTGACGTCGCTCGCTGTGACTGTCTCGGAGCCATTGATGGTGAACGTGCCGCCATCGATGATGTAAAGACCCGAACTGAAAGTCACCGTTGCGCTGCCGTTGAGCGTCAGTCCATTGCAATAGACGCCGGGGCTGAGGGTGGCAGGGCTCGATCCGTTAACCACGTAGGAAGTGTAATTACAACTGCCGACCGTCGGCTCGGTCAAATAGGCCAGAGGGTCAGACTCTGGGGGCGTGCCCGTTGCCGGTGTCGGCGAAATGGTTCCGCTGCCGTTCTGACTGAGTCCTCCCGTGATCATTGTCCCTGTGGTGGTGAAAGTACCGCTTCCGTTCATGGTGAATGCCTGGTTGGCATCCGAATCGTCCACCGCGCCGCACGCCGCGTCAAAAGAGAAGCTCCCGTTGAGGTTGATCGCGCCACTGGCGGTCGGCGAAAGGGCGTAGATGCAGTTGGCGCCGCTATAGTAGTGGCCGACCGCCCGGGCCGAAACAGTTTCATTGTTGTAGCCCAGGGCCTTCATGAAGAACGTAGGCATGGTACCGGTGATGATCACTTCAACAAAGTCCGGCTGGTTGGCATAGGGTCCAAGCGTGGGCGGGTAATTGACCGCCACCGTCACGTTATTGACGCCGTTGGTGAAGCCGTTGAGCGCAGCGTCGTCCTGCCCCGCGGTCACGTAATCGCCGTTCAATAACTCCGCCGTAGCGGCCACCGCGGCGCTATCGGCCGCATTTTGCATCCGCCGTTGCTGATAGCGAAGGTATCCCATGTCAGTAGCCATCCCGGCGCCGCCCATCAGAAACACCATGCCGAGGCCGACTACAGCCAGGGCCTGGCCGCTTTCAGATTTCCGTCCTGCCTTTAGCATCTTCATTGCCTTTCTCCTCTTACTCCTCTGGCGTTGCTGACTCTTTGCAGTCTCCGAAACCGGAGCCGGCTGTGTCACCATACAGTGACATTTTCGTGCTGGCGCCGTGGACTCACGCCTGGTCTGGGGCACGTGCGATTCCACTCCGCGGATCCCTCACGTGCCCATAGGGATATCATTGCCGGGCATCGTGCTGGACCCAATGCACCTGCGGGACAGGGTCACGGAAAGTGGACACGACGCGCCTATTGGGTCACCCTTCGTGACCGCGTGGCTATCTCGTGCTGAGCTTCGCCGCCGGGTCGAAGACCCACTCAGGCGTGGAGGTGCCCTGCATCTGAAAAATAGTCGGTAGAATCTTTTGAGCTCAATTGGATAGAGTGAGGAAGCGCCTGCAAGAGGGCGACTGTGAGGGTTTGGAACCGCTCGGCGAGAGCATCACCCGCGGCTTCCCTGTCGGGCCACTACAATCTCCAACGCCCGGGTTTCCAAAGCGTCTTACTCCGCAAGCGTCACTGGTTTGAACCGTTCTCCAACGAAGAATAGTTGTCGTTGATAGTCGAGTTGCCGCTAAAGAGGGTGGTGTTGGGCACGAGGATGGTGTACGCCGTTGCCGGGTAACATTTCCGCCCCTAGCTCCGGTACTCAAGCCCAGTTCGAGACCGCGCGATTTCACTCGTCGAAGACTTCCGATCCCTAGATCGCACGGCCTCACCTGCGGAGCCTTGCCCTACGCCGCTAGTCCGTGTTGAACGGCAGCAAGCGGGTCGTCTGCAACTCGTAGGGAATCGCTTGACCGAAGATCGAACTCAAGCCGGTTATGTCCGGGTGGTCCGGGGCCACACAGCCGGCGGAGTCATCCGAGTAGAATTTCGTCAGGTCGGTGACGCCCCCGACGGAAGCCATCTCCTGCAAGGCAGTGCATGGGGCAATCGTGGGGTCTGTATCGGTCGAACACTGCGACGTTGCCGTCTCGGAGCCGAATCCGACGGTGAATACCCACGTGTAGAGGCCCGCGGCATTCTTGGTCTCCGAGGCATGCTGCGCCGCGGTGACCGCATACGCGCATTCTCCCGATCCGTAGCTTGTTGGAGTTGTGCTGGTGAACTGGCTGCCGCTTCCCGCACAATAGTTGGAGTTGGAGCCGGTGCCGGCCACGCATTTGGCGTTCGCGGCGCCGTCACTGAGAACGATAATCACGTTCTGATAGGCATTCTGGGGCGCGGGGAGCGCAGCGAGGTCGGACGCCGCCTCGGTGGTGATGCCGGCGTAGTACGTTCCTTTGCCGCCAATTCCCTCGATGCCGTATCCTCCCGCCGTGCCTGCTCCGGTGGGGATACAGCCGCCGGGAACGCCGTCTTGCCAGTCGACGGCCTGGACCAGGTTCGAGGATGCGCCGTTGAGACCCGCCGAGTCGGATGTCCTGTAATTGCTCGAAGGCTGGACGATTGTGAAGTACGGCGGAGACGTGGTTGGAGGTCCGTATGAGTTAATATATTGCGATCCCATACTGCTTCCGCAATTGGTGTAGTCGTACGAGGCAGCGCCGGAAGTCGCGAGCCCAGGAAAGGTCAACAAGCCGACCGTCTGGACGGGATTAGGGACGTTATAGCCGCCGTTTGAGCCTTCAGTGGCGCTGCCGCAGGAAGTGAGAGTAGTGGCGCAGGGATCGAGGCTCGACATTAGAATCCGGGCTCCCCATTTGGCGCAATCCAGCTTTGAGGGGTCCGCAATGCCGGTAGCCGCAATGCAATTCGGATCGGTGTCAGCATCTTTCATTGATGCCGTCGAGTCGAGAATCAGCATGACGTTCGCCGGAGACGGCTCACCGCCCTTCATGGCCGCAAGCGCGTACGCGGTGAGCGTCATGGAATTGATGCCGATCACCTTGGCAAAGAAGGTGGGCACGGTGACCGTCTCCACCACGGCGACGGCGTTGTAACCCACCGCATTGTTGCACGAAAGCCCGAAATTGTTTACCATGTATTGCAGGCATTTCCCTTGCGGGTAGCCGGCGACCATGGTCACGCCGCTGAGATCGCCGTTCACGTTCTTGTCCCCAGCCACTCCGCTGTAGTTCGTGGCCACGGTGGCCCAATCCGAATTGGGCAGTGCCCCGGCCCCCGCGGTTGCCGAGGCATTGGCGGAAGCTTGGAGCTCGCTATAGGCGTGGTACATGAAACCGAGGTCGACTGCCAGCGCCGTTATCGCCAGAAGGCCGACCATGGAAACCACGAGAATCGCGAGGCCTTGCCCGCCTTCTGCGCGGGAGGCCCGGTATTTGAAAGAGACCATCATCCACCTCATTCGATACGTACCGTTGTCTGCGAACTGAGCTCGCAGTTCGGCCAAAAGTTGAAAAAAAGAATCTGCAAGTTGCACGGGTAGGTGGCCTGGACTTCCCCGGAGTCTCCCGGCTGCAAGGCGCTGCACGTGGAGGTATCAGGCGAAGGAAACGTGATGCTGACCGTGATCTGCGACGTACTGAGGGTTGTGGCGGCATTGTCGAGAGCGGTTGTCGCCGCCTGGCAGGCCGTTGGAGGTCCGGTGCCGTTGCCACGACTTACGGCGAGCGTTCTCGCGCCGTAGCCCGTCGCATTGGTCAAGGTGACGTACTCGCCAAACAAGATGCCAAATTTGATGATGCCGAGTATCACCAGCAGCAGCGGCACTAGCATCAGCGCGAATTCGACCAGAGCCTGGCCAGCCTCGCCGCCGACACGGCCCGGCGCGGCCCGGAACGGACCTCTACGGCGCCTTTTTTGCAGTCTGTAAAATAGGTTCCCTCCTGATAGAAAGGAGTCGGACCTGTCGAACGACATGTGAAGCCCCCCTGCGATTGGAACATCGGCTTTGGGCCCAGGCCGCCGCCTATAGTCACCGCTGTTCCCAGTCACGCACGTAACCGAAGACTAGTTCCCGCTATCTCTTTTTTATCCTTAGGCACGGCCTTCTCAAGTCCATAAGGGGAGATAGCCCAAATCGACCGCGAGGCCGGCGGCTCCCATCAGGGCCACCATGGCAAGACCGACGATGACCATGCCCTGGCCCGCGTCGGACCTCCGCAATCGCGACTCACTCACTTCCAGTTTGCAGATGGGATAACCCCCTTGCGCACCACACCGGCCAAAGCCGGATGGGCGCCCAAAAATCTCCTCACGATCATATGGTGAGCACAACTGGAGAGCCTGGCCCTGGGCCGGCGTCACCATCGGGTGACATTTCTGCCCCTAACTCCGGTACTCGATCCCAGTTAGAGCACGCGCGATTCCACTCGTCGAAGACTTCCGATCCGTAGAACGTACCGTCTCGCCTGCGCAGCCTTGGGCCGAGACTGTGCCACTGCGGCGAAAGGGTCACCGAAGGTGGCTCGTCACGCCCTCTTAAGTGACGCTCTGTGACTGTGCGGTTAGCTCGTGCTGAGGTTAGCCGCTGCCGTGCTAAACACGCCGTTGATGGCGTTTGCCAACGTCTGCATGCTCGCGATTGCCGCCAACGCAATCAGAACCAGCACCAGCCCGTATTCCGTCAGGTCCTGGCCTTCTTCCTCATTCCACAAACGTCCCAGAAGCTTTTTCATCTTGATTACCTCCGCGCCCCCTTGAGCACGTCCGGTTCCGAACGATTCCGTGATGTCTCGGGGGGATTTTTCACAGCCCGGGCCTGCCGCACGACTTCTATTTTTTCTCTTGCTTTTCCGGGTCCTACCTGCTATAGTGCCTGTGCTATTAGGAGAACATCTCTACATGCTCGATACACACAATCCGGAGCGTGAGCAGCGGTCGCCGTATGCCGGCACAAACTGCAATCGGGTGTTCTCAGTCATCCTTTGGAGAGCCCGCTAAGCCTGCGGCGCAATCGACTCACGTTCCCTCATCAACCTAATCGCTGGGTGGCGTCGATAGCGGATACTTCGACCCGTTAAGTCTGCGCTGTCAATTGTTCCCCCAGCCTTTCATAACGCTGTGACAAGTGGCGCGTGGCGAGTAGTAGGTCACGAATTTAGAGCAGCGTCCTAAACTCGTCACCGTCACTTATCGCTAGAAGCTCGCCGGTAAAGAAGATCGAGGGCGACGACACGGAGGTCGTTCCGTATACGCGGAAGGATTCCTCTCATCGCCCGAGACAGCTTTGCAGACTCGAACCACGGGTCTGCAGCATCCGCTTCGGGCGGTGGTGAAGACGAGGGTTACTTCGGTAGAGCGCCGGCGCAAGCCGGAGGCGCAGGGTTCGATTCCTGCCGCGAACCTATAAGGTTCACGCAGCTCAACACACAGTCCCTCATCGCTTGTTCCCCGCCCTTAACGGACAGTTGGCAGAAGACGAATGGCGTGTCATCAGGAGGTCGTTGCCGGGTTTTCCGGCTTCCCGCTTCCAGTTCGGCCGCCTTCGTCTTGCGGCGGCTGCCTGCTGTGCATTCTCATCCGCCGGCAAAGGAGGTGACTGCCATGGCTCGACTCAACATGCTCAACCTGCGCGGAGCCCTCCCGTCCGCGCCCGAGACTCACGAGGGCGGCCCCGCGCGGGCCATCACGCCCGAGCTCGCGCTGCGGCGGAGCGTGCTGGCCTGCCTTCTATGGGAGAGCCAGTTCTATGAGGATGGCGTCGAGATCGGGGGACGTATCCAGGAGCTGGTCCCGCGGGTGGAGCCTGCCCGTGTGGCCGCTCTCGCCATCGAGGCGCGCGAGAAGATGAAGCTGCGCCATGCGCCGCTGCTTCTCGTGCGCGAGATGGCGCGTCACAAGACGCATCGCGCGCTCGTGGCGGAAACGCTGGCCCGCGTGATCCAGCGCGCCGACGAACTCGCCGAGTTCGTGGCCATCTACTGGAAGGACGGCAAAACGTCGCTTTCCGGGCAGGTGAAGAAAGGCTTGGCGGCAGCTTTCGGTAGTGACTCATTTTGAATTTTTCTTGTACGGGCCACGCTTTTTGGCGACCGGAGCGGGCAACAGGTTCACGATGTCCTCGACTGTCCAGAGCTTGTCAGTCACTCCCGCCTCTTGTGCTGGCGTGACTCTCAGCGTCTTGTGAATCCGGACGAAATTATAGTGCATGAAGTGAAGCGCCACTTGATACGCGTGGTTCTCAACCTTTTTCGAGAATCCATTTGTGAGCCGGGTAAATCGCCTCATTCCCATTCTGAGCGTCAGATTCTGGCGCTCCACGAACGATGTCGAAATGTGCTTTCCGTCGGGGTTGCCCTGCATCACCTTCCGCTCGACTCCCACGCATTCGGCGGGGCTGTAGCGAGTTTCCTCTTGAGTGCTCGCGTATATTTTTGACAGCACAGCGTAATCGATGTCCGCCCCAAAAGATTCCTCGACCGCGTTGACGTAGACCCGGAGTCCATCCGTGGTTAGCTGAATCCGGCTCGACAGGCGGGACGCCAGATCATCAATGAACATGCAAGCGGTTTTCAAATCGCGATTCCCGATGACGTACGATGGCACGAGCTTCGTATCGGCATCGATTGCGACCCACGTCCAGATGCTCCCGAACCCGAACTTGCCCTTCTTGTCTTCGGGAAGATTCTTGTCCTTCGCATAGCAGAAAGCCCAACACTCGTCGCATTGAACCCGCTTACAGGTGAGGCCGCGAAGGGTTCTGTCCTGGTATTCGTCGCACGCCTGACCGATGTCCGGCAGGAACCCCAGCACCGTATTAAAGGCAACGTCGCATATTCGAGAGGTTGCCCTGAGTGAATTACCCTCTACCAGCGCCGCAACGATCTGTGTCTGTTTGTACCGTGGAAGTGTGTTCATGACAGTGAGTATGCGCCACCGCTCACGCATTGTCAACAACTATGTACTGTGTGTTATCAATTATTTACAGATATAACGTTGACGTTTTATTGTGATTCGCTCTACGCTCTGGCGTTACATCGCCACACGCGTTGTTTACACGACAAGCTGTCCAGCAGGGCATGATGGAGACACCAGTCCACCGGTTTGAGGGATTGTCGCGGTTTGTGAAGATTGAGCTTGACGCCGTGGTTGGTTCAGGTGTAGATTTGGAAGTGAAGGCAATTGGACTGGGTTTGGGCGCATCGGTCAAGAAGTACCCAAGCCCAGTCCCGAAGGGTGGTGAACAGCTATGTCATCAGCCGACAGGCCCTGACAAGGCCAAGGCCGGGGCGAAAGCCCCGGCTCACGACCCTTTTTATTTTATAGCATATTTGGGAGGGAGAATCAATGGGAGAAGCGACGCAAGCGG
>JASHPE010000143.1 GCA_030038235.1 Terriglobia bacterium | reverse complement strand
TTCCGCGTGCCGGGAGGCATGGCGGGCGCGATCCTCGCCGGCGTCTTTCCCACGGCCCTGCTCACCCTGGCGCTGGTTCACAGCGACCACGAACAAGTGCTCGGGATGAACGGCCTGCTCTTCGGCGTACTGCTGATTCTCGCCGGGTTCGTGGTCTACTGGATTACCTCCGCCGTCTGGCGTCCGACGTGCACCAGTCAACAGTTCACAGTCGACAGTTGACAGTCCAGAGTCGGCCGTAGACACTCGGCAGCAGCCACTTGGTTGTGAACTCTCGATGGTCGACTGTCGGCCTAAAAGCCAGCACAGCACATCGCTTTTATGCGTCTTCGGCGCGCTCGTTACTGATGAGTAAAACTGCCGTTTTGGTCCCAAAGCGCGAATTCGCATGTTGTTGATGCTACAGGACATTCCCATTTCGCTGGGGGCGTTATTTTGCCTTTCCCCAGGCCTCGCTTTTGGACATGCCGCTGATTCTAAACGACGTTCCGGCTTTGGCATTTTTCTTGATTTTTTCGGGCGTTTTGAACCGTTTTGTTGGTTCCAAAGGACATTGCAGCTTTGGTTTGGCCCACAGATTCCCGGGATGTTGTTGATTCTAAACAGAACCGCATTCTGGTCCGTGGATGTTAGAGCGGGGGCGTTTTTGCGTGTTTTTTCGATTGTAGGTTGAGCTGTGTCGGCTAGCACTACAGTTAAAGACCTAAGCTTCAAACGCTTGCGAAATTCGAAAAATCGAGGTTTCGCAAACCCGGGGGCGCCCCATACGGTGCATTTTCCCAAAATCCCGCCAACTTCTGAATTCCACAAGACATTCCAGCTTTGGAGGGGCGCTTTGGTTGCGTTTTTCGGGCTGTTTATCGCGATGTAGGTCGACTTGCGGAGGCTAGATATCCAAGTCGGAGTGCGCGGTGCGTTAGACTTTTGAGCGTTGACGCCGCGCGCGGCGAGCAAAGCCGGCGGACGGCGGCGAGAGCGACGAAGCAACATCGGACAACCTCCGGATCAACGTCGGGCGCCAACAACGGCGCCCACCGGCAGATTGCCCCCCAATTTCGTACCGTAGCAGCGACAGAAGTAACCGTCAAGCAATTTCGGTAGTGTCTTAGGACACTACTTACAGCTCCGCGGCGCGCCATCCAGCGGACTAGTGCATTGTTGACCGGTCGACTGTTAACTCTCGACCGCCGACTGTAAACTCCAGCTACACCGCGGTTCGCAGGTCCGCTGTAACCGGCAACTGGAACAGCTCGCTGCGCAGCAGGCGAGTGGAAAAGAAGAGCACTTCCAGGTTTTCAATTTCGCGCGTGGCGGGATTCAGACGCGCCACCACGTCATCGCCCAACTCCTCAGATTCCTGTTCGGCACTTCGTTATTTCGCTTTTCCGACCGACCACCCAGCATTACCTCCGCTGGAACCGCCGATCGAGCTTCTCCAGCAGTTGAAGCCCTCTTTCTACCGAGCCCCGCGCCGCGAGCGCGCGGAAGCGCACTTCAGCGTCATACTGGGCCAGAGCCACAGTCGCCAGTTCGTCAATCAGCTTGTTCATGCTCAGCCCGCGGCTGTCGGCAAGGCGGCGCAGCCGAGCGTGTTTGGCTTCAGGAATCCGAACAGTTAGCGTACTCATTCCAGCTCCTCCAACGCCTCTCGCGGCGTCACCACACGCAAACCCGGAAATTGAAGCTGCGCCGTCCGGAAATCGCGAATATTGTTGGTGACAATCATGCTTGCGGCCCCCGCCACGGCCAATTCCACGATGTGATTGTCCGCTTCATCCGGTAAATTGGGGCGCCACCCGAAGTAAACCTGCACCCATTCGCAGACGCTCAGAAAGGCCTCGAATAGCTCTTTCCGTTCGTGCCCTGAGAGCGGCGACGCCCGGTACAGATCACTTCGGTTCAGCAGGTCCTCATATTCCAGGAACAGCGTCTGCCCGATCAGTGGCTTCAGTCTGCCCTCAAGGCAAGCCCGCAGTATGCCTCGATTGTACCCGGTACGCCCGAGGAGAGTGCCCGTAATCACGTTGGTGTCAACCACGACTCGCCGCAAGTCATATGATAGCATATGCGCTATCACTGAGAATAACCTCGGGGAAATTAAACGCCCGCACAGGTGGTGACCGTTCCGATAAGGCCGGCGCCATCCTCACGAGGATTACGGAACATTGTGGCCGCCTTCGCTGTCAGTATGTCATGCGGTTCCGGGGAGCAGGAGACTGGGCGGGCAGAATTATGAAATCTTGGCGCGTCGATCGATCGGTTTTCGATCAGGGGCCCGGGGCTAGGGATCAGGGGCCGGGGGCTAAGGATCAGGGGTCGGGAAGTCGGCTTCTCGCTGGGATCCTTGTTTTGGCCATCTGCGCCACGATCTCGCGAGCCCACGCCCAGGTGCTGACCTCGCAGTACAACAACGCCCGCACCGGCGCCAATCTGCACGAGACAATCCTGACGCCCGCCAACGTGAACGCGAACCAGTTCGGAGCAGTGTTCACGCTCCCCGTGGACGGCGCGGTTTACGCCGAGCCTCTCTACATCCCGAACCTCGATATTCCCGGCCAGGGGACGCACAACGTGGTCTTCGTGGCCACCGAGCATGACAGCGTCTACGCCTTCGACGCCGACGGCAAGTCGCGGACGCCGCTCTGGCACGTGAATTTCACCAATTCGGGCGCCGGCGTGACCACCGTGCCGGGCTGGGATGTGAGCTGCCCGTTCATCCAGCCCGAAATCGGCATCACGCCGACGCCGGTAATCGATTACGCGAGCGGGACGCTCTATGTACTGGCCCGGACCAAGGAAAAGAGCGCCATGCTCTCGTCGAGCCACTACGTGCAGAAGTTGCACGCGCTGGCGATCACCACCGGCGTGGAGAAGTTCGGGGGGCCGGTCGAGATCAAGGCGTCGGTGGCAGGTCACGGCGACGGCAGATCCGGCGGCAAGGTGGAATTCGACCCGCTGCACGAGCTGCCGCGCAGCTCGCTGCTGCTTTCGAACGGCAAGGTCTACCTGAGCTGGGCGTCTTCCTGCGACGTGGCCCCTTATCACGGCTGGATCATGGCCTATGACGCGCAGACGCTGGCGCAAACCGGCGTCTTCAACACGTCGCCGGATGCCGGCCAGAGCGGGATCTGGGCGGGCGACGCCGGCATCGCGGCGGACGATCAGGGCAACGTGTTCCTGGCCACCGGCAACGGCAAGTTCGACGCGGCGTCCGGGGGACGCGACTACGGCGACAGCGTCCTGAAGCTGGCATACGGCGATCACGGTCTCGACCTGCGCGACTACTTCACTCCTTACGACGAGCGCGAGTTGGACCAGAACGATAACGATCTCGGCTCCGGCGGGCCCGTGCTGATTCCCGATCAGCCCGGTTCGCATCCGCATTTGCTGGCGGTAGCCGGCAAAGGGGCGGCCATCTACCTGCTCGATCGCGATCGCCTGGGGCATTTCGAGGCCGGTTTCGATCGGCATGCGGTTCAGACTCTGCCTGCGGCGCTCGGAGGCGGCTACTTTGGCGCGCCCGCCTACTGGAATCACCGCCTCTATTTCATTGGCAGCGATGACGTCCTGAAGGAGTTTGCGCTCGACCAGGGCCTGCTCAAGCCGGTTGCCAGGGGCACCGTGCAGTTCATCGATCCGGGCGCCACGCCCACCATCTCCGCCGATGGGACACACAACGCGATCATCTGGGCGCTCTCGTCCAAGCGCTGGAATGAGGCGGACGGGGCTCCGGAGGTGCTACGCGCTTTCGATGCCGCCGACGTTTCGCGTCAGCTTTATACGAGCGAACAGATTCCCACGCGCGACCGCGGAGGTGTGGGCCTGCGCTTCAATATCCCACTGGTGGTGAATGGCCGCGTTTACGTGGGCGCCAAAGGCGGATTGGACGTCTACGGCCTGCTTGCCTCCCACTAATCCGCATGTTTCGCAGATTACACAGATTGGAGCTACGCGCCCCTGGCGATCGGCGCGTCCACCAGATTGCCCCACTCCGTCCAGCTTCCGTCGTAGTTGCGGACGTTATCGAGGCCGAGCAGGTACTTCAGAACGAACCAGGTGTGGGAGCTGCGCTCGCCGATGCGGCAGTAGGCGATGGTCTCCTGGCCGGGATTGACCGCCGTATAGAGTTGCTTCAGGTCGTCGTAAGACTTGAAGGTGCCGTCCTCGTTGGCAGCCTTGGCCCAGGGCACGTTCAACGCGCCCGGAATGTGCCCGCCGCGCTGCGCCGTCTCCGTCATGCCGGGAGGCGCGATCACTTTGCCCGTGAACTCGTCGACCGAGCGCACATCCACCAGATTGACGTTCTTGCCGCCGAGCGCCGCAAACACCTGGTCGCGCTTGGCGCGCACCGATGAGTCTGGAGCTTTGGCAGTGTAGCTCGCGCGGGCGGGCTGGGGTACGTCGTTGGTCATCGGCCGGCTTTCCAGTTCCCACTTTTTGCGCCCGCCGTTCATCAGGCGCGCGTCTTTATGGCCGTAATACTTGAGCTGCCAGAGCGCGTAGGCCGCAAACCAGTTGTTGTTGTCGCCGTAAAGCACCACGGTGGTGTCTGGCGCAATTCCGGACTGGCTGAGCAGTTCCTCGATCTGCTGCTTGCCCAGCAGGTCGCGCCGGACATTGTCCTGAAGCTGCGAGGTCCAGTTCCAGGCGATGGCGTTCTGGATGTGGCCCTTTTCGTAAGCCGTGGTGTCGACATCCACCTCCACCAGACGCACGTTGGCGTCGTTGCCATGCGCCGCCACCCAATCGGTGCTGACCAAAACTTCGGGATGCTTGTAATCGCCCATAATCTCTCCTTTTTTAATTGAACCCTACAGAGGGTCGGGAAGGTAAACAAAATTCAACAGCAGCAACAGAAGGATCGCCCGGTGGCCGTACCGGTCTTCGCCGCGGAGTTACTCATCTCTATTCGTATACCACGATGCAGGTGTGACGGGCAACCCGGGGGGTTGGTGCTATACTTTTGGGGTCGATCAAGATTGCCTTGACTACTCCAGGGCGGCTGGCGGTCGATTGGGCCGGCGGCGGATTGACTCCTCATGAGCGCCTCCAACTCCCTCCTTTATCTCGATGACCGCTGGGACGAATCGGTGGCCCGCACGCTCGATGAGCCCGGACTGCTGCGCTATCGTTCGAACCTGCTCGGCTCCGACCTGCGAATCACCAACTTCGGCGGCGGCAACACCAGCGCCAAAATCACCGTGAGCGATCCGCTGGACGGCGCTCCGCGCCGCGTGCTGTGGGTGAAAGGCAGCGGCGGCGATCTCGGCAGCATCAAGACCAGCGGCTTCGCCACGCTCTATCTCGACAAATTGCACGCGCTGGCCTCGCGTTATCGCGGCGCGGCCTTCGAGGACGAGATTGCCGAGATGTACCCGTTGTGCACCTTCGGCCCTAATCCTGTGGCGGCGTCGATTGACACAGCGCTGCACGCGTTTCTGCCCTTCGCGCACGTGGATCATCTGCACCCCGACTGGGGCATCGCGCTGGCGGCGGCGGCGAACGGTCGCGCGAAGATGGAGGAGTTCAACCGGACGTTCGGCCACCGGCTGGCATGGCTGCCGTGGCAACGACCCGGTTTCGAACTCGCCATGATGCTAAATGGCGCCGTGGAGGAGAATCCGGGTTGCGACGGCGTGGTGCTGGGCGGTCACGGACTCTTCACCTGGGGCGAGACGGCGCGCCAGTGCTACGTGAACACGCTCGCCATTATCGATCAACTGGGGCAATTCGTTCTCGATCACATCGAGCGCCGCGCGCTGTTCGGAGGCCAGCGCTACGCGCCGCGCGACGACTGCGGCGAGATCGCGCTCGAGATGCTGCCGTTCATGCGCGGACGCGTTTCCGTCCGCGAGCGGCGGATCGCCACTTACAGCGCCGCGCCCGAAGCGCTGCGCTTCGTCAATTCCAACGACGCGGCGGCGCTGGCGCATCTGGGAACGAGTTGTCCGGACCATTTCATCCGCACGAAAATTCGTCCGCTCTTCGTGGACTGGAACCCGCAGGCGCAGGACCTGATCGGCCTGCGCACGCGCATCGACGAAGCCCTTGAGACCTATCGCGCCGAATACGCCCGCTACTACCAGTCATTCGCGCAGCCCGATTCGCCGGCCATGCGCGATCCCAATCCGGCCGTGGTGCTGGTGCCGGGCGTGGGCATGTTCAGCTTCGGCAAGAGCAAGACGGAGTCGCGCATCACGGGCGAGTTCTACATCAACGCCATTCACGTGATGGAAGGCGCTTCCGCGCTCGGCGATGGCGAAGCAGCCCGTGCGCCTCAGAATTTGCCGCAGGCGGGGGCTGCTGCACCGGCGTCGGCGTTTCACGTGCACTCGAACTACGTCGCACTGCCGGAATCCGAAGCCTTCCGCATCGAATACTGGCGCCTGGAAGAGGCCAAGATCCGGCGCCAGCCGCCCGAGAAGGAATTCAGCCGGCGCATCGTGCTGGTGGTGGGCGGAGCGAGCGGCATCGGACGCGAGACGGCGTTGCTTGCGGCCCGTCGCGGCGCTCACGTGGTAGTCGCCGACCGGAATCTGGCGGACGCGAGCACGGTGGCGGCCGAAGCGCAGGCGATCGCCGGCGGCGAAGCCGCCGCCGCAGTGGGAATCGACATTCGCCTGCGCGATTCGATCCGGCAAGCACTGAATGACGTGGTGGCGCGATACGGTGGCCTCGACGTGCTGGTGAATACGGCGGCGCTGTTTCCCACGCCGCTCGAAGGCCGCGTGACCGACGCTCAATGGGCGCTGACGCTCGAGCTGAACATCACGGGCAACTACCTGCTGGTCGACGAAGCCAGCCGCATCCTGGAAGCGCAGGATTTGGACGCGTCCGCAGTGCTCACCAGCTCCGCCAATGCCGTGGTGCCGAAGCGCGGCAGCGAAGCCTATGACGTCAGCAAGGCGGCCCTCAGCCACCTGGTCCGCGAAATGGCGGTGCGCCTTGCGCCGCGCGTGCGCGTGAACGGCATCAGCCCGGCGACCGTGATCAAGGGCTCGACCATGTTTCCGCGCGACCGTGTGATCGCCTCGCTCGAAAAGTACGGCATATCCTTCGATCGCGCAGCCGGCGACGACGAATTGCGCGCGCGCCTGGCCGAGTTCTATGCCCGGCGCACGCTGACCCGGCAGCCCATCGACCCCGGCGATTGCGCGCAGGCCATCCTGTTCCTGGCCGGTGATCACGCGCGCTGCACAACAGGACATCTGATTCCTATTGACGGCGGCCTGACTGAGGCTTTCCTCCGATGAAGATCAAGACCGAGACGTCCGAGCCCCTCACTGAGGCTGCGGACCGGTTGCGCGAGCTGACGGAGGAACTCGAAACCGACCTGAAAGCTCGCACCGAGGTGAAAGCCTCGGAACCGCCTGGCGAACTTCGCCCGGCGTTGATCGCGGTGGATCTCGGCGCGGAGAGTTGCCGCGTATCCCTGCTGCGCTGGATCGGCGAGCGGCCGTCGATCGAGCTCGTTCAGCGATTTCCGAACGGTCCGCTTGACCTCGGTGGACGATTGCGCTGGGACCTTGAGGGCATCCTACAAGGCGTGCAGGAAGGACTGCGCGCCTGCGCCCTGAAACTCGAAGACGGACGACCGGGTCGACGGCCACCGGGCATTGCCGGCATCGGCGTGGATGGCTGGGCGGTGGATTACGTCCGCCTGGGCGCGGACGGCAAGCCGCTCGGCGATCCCTACTGCTATCGCGACGAGCGCACGGTGGCGGCGGAGCGCGAAGTGCTCGCGCGCATTCCGGCCAGCCGCCTCTACGAGCTGACCGGTATTCAGCAACTGCGCATCAACACCCTGCACCAGCTCTATGCCGACAAGGCGGATGGCATTCCGACGGGCGCGCCCTGGGTGAATCTGCCGGAGTACGTACTGCACGCCGTCGGCGGACGCCTGACTTCCGAGTACACCAACGCAACGCACACCCAGCTTGTGGATCTGAAGCGCCGCGACTGGTGCGAAGAGATCTTCGCCGCGGCCGGACTTGACGTTGCGGCGGCGCCGAAAATCGTACCTTGTGGGACTCGCCTCGGACGCATCCGCAGTCCGCTCGGCCGGTTCCCCGCGTTCCGGAACACCGAACTGATCGCGCCCGCCTGCCACGACACCGCGTCGGCAATCGCGGGCATTCCCGCCGCGGGCGACGACTGGGCGTATGTCAGCTCCGGAACGTGGTCGCTGGTGGGCACGGTGCTCGATCAGGCCTGCACCACGGCGGACGCCGAGCGCCTCAACTTCACGAACGAAGGCGGCCCCGGCGGCAAGGTCTGCTTCCTGAAAAACGTCAACGGCATGTGGCTGCTGCGCCAATGCATGGACACCTGGCAGCAGGCGGGCGGCGTTTGGACCACACCGGAACTGGTCGCTGCCGCCGAGAAGCTGCCTGCGCCGGCAGCGCTCCTCGATGTGGACGCGCCTGACCTGCTGCTGCCCGGCAACATGCCGCAGCGCATCAACGCGCAGCGCAAGCGCGCCGGACTCGCGGCACTCGACGAATCGCCGAACGCCGCCCCGGCGATGGCCAGCCTGATCTTTCACAGCCTGGCCGCGCGCTACGCCGAAGTCCTGACGAGCGTGGCTCGAATCACAGGCAAGCGTCTGCGGAGGCTTTACGTGGCGGGCGGCGGTGGACGCAATGCGTTTCTGAACAAGCTGACCGCGGAAAAAACCCGGCTGGATGTCCAGTGCGCCGCGGTCGAAAGCTCCACGGTGGGAAATTTCGCCATCCAGCTTGCGACGCTCGAAGGCGCCTACGATTCCGAAGTCGGCGTGCAGGCCGAAGCCGTCGCGCGCTGGGCGGGAATCCTGGCGGAGGCCGGGCCGTGCTAGTTTATTTCGTATGCGAAAGAGACTAACAATCAGGCTTCCGAACGAACTCGGCGCGTGGATCGAGGCCCGCTCCCGCAAGACCGGTATTCCTGAAGCGCCGATCGCTCGCGAGCTGCTCGAAAAAGCTCGCAATCAAGCGGGCGGCGGCGAACTCCTTCACCTCGCCGGTCAGATTGACGGGCCGCGCGATTTATCTTCAAGGAAAGGCTTCTTGCGCGTGTGATCCCGTCTGGAGCGGAGTCCGATGAGCAATTTGCAAAACCTGATTGAAGCTGTTAAGCACGGGCATCTGGAACAGGCCAGGATCATCCTCGACGCCGATACCGGACTCGCCAACCAGAAAGACGAATCAGGAGCCACGCCACTTCACTACGCAACATTTCACGGCCATCGGCCGATCGTTGAGTTGCTCCTCGAGCGAGGCGCCGACATCAACAGCACGGATAGCCAGTTCGGCGCCACGCCTGCCGGTTGGGCAATTGAGTATCTTCGCGAGAAAGGCGGATACCTGGCGATTGAGCTTGACGACTTTGGGTACGCCATTCAAATGGGAGACATTCGCTGGGTCAAGCGATTCCTGAAGCGTTTCCCTTCACTTCGTAAGGCAAGCGACACAAAAGGAGTGTCATTTCGAAAACTTGCCCAGGAATACGGAAACCGCGCGATTGCAGGCCTGTTCGATGCGGAGGATCTTCCATAGCAATCACCCTTCAAAGTGCAGACATGCGGACTTGGGCCTCAAAATTGCCTCTATTGACTTTGCTGTTCGTGGGCGCATTGCTCGTCTGGACCGTTCGCCGCTGGGCGCAGGAGACAACCGTGCCTTATGACCTGCTGATCACCCACGCGCACATCCTCGACGGCACCGGCAGTCCCTGGTTTGAAGGATCGGTCGCAGTGAAGGATGGCAAGATCGCGGACGTCGGCCGCCTGACGCATGCGACAGCCAAACGCGTGATTGACGCCGAGGGACTCGCGGTGGCGCCGGGATTCATCGACCTCCACAGTCATTCCGACTACACGTTGCTCGTGGACGGCACAGCGCAGAGCAAAATTCGTCAGGGCGTGACCACGGAGATCATCGGCGAGGCGGCCTCCGCGGGTCCGATCCTGGGCCCGGCGGCGGCGGATTTCGACAACGGCACCGCGCCGCTCACGCAGAAGGACGGGATTAAGCGCGACTGGACCACGCTCACCGAATACTTCGCGCGCCTCGATCGTCAGGGCATCTCCGTGAACATTGCGTCTTACGTGGGCAGCGGCCAAGTGCGGCTGGACGTGATGGGCAACGTCAATCGCGCGCCCACGGCGGATGAATTGCGCCAGATGGAGGACCTGGTCGACCAGTCGATGCGCGGCGGGGCCATTGGGGTCGCCGCGGGGCTGATCTACGCGCCCAACATGTTCGCCAAGACCGAGGAACTGATCGCGCTCTCGCGCGTGGCGGCGCGCTACGGCGGGATCTACACGACGCATATTCGCGGCGAAGGCTCGAACAGCGTACCTGCCATCGAGGAGGCGATCTCGATTGGCGAGCAAGCCGGGCTGCCGGTACACATTCTGCACTTCAAAAGCAACGGCCAGGCCAACTGGGGACGCATGCCGGAGCTGATCGCCCTGATTCAGGCGGCCCGGGATCGCGGCCTGGATGTCACGGCGGACCAGTATCCGTACATCGCGGGCATGACGAGCCTCGAGCAGTGCCTGCCGCCGAAGTACCTCGAAGGCACGGCCGACGACGTGGTGGCGCGGCTGCGCGATCCCAAAGCGCGCGCCGAGATTCGCGAAGACATCGCTCACGGCCTGCCCGGATGGGATAACAACGAGGTCGGCGACTGCGGAGGATGGCACGGCGTGATGGTGGCCTCCTGCCGCCTGCCGGAGGACAAAAAGTACGAAGGACAGCGCATGGACGACGTGGCGCGCATGATGGGCAAAAATCCGGTCGACGCATTCTGCGATCTGCTCATCGCCGAGCACGCGACGCCGATGGCCATCTACTTCAGCATGAGCGAAGCGGACGTGGAACTGGCCATGAAGCAACCCTGGGTCGGCATCGGGTCCGACGGAGTCGCCGTCAATCCAGAGATGGAGTTCATGGGCCGCCCGCATCCGCGCTTCTACGGGACGTTCCCGCGCGTGCTCGGGGTCTACGTGCGCGAGAAGCACGTGCTCACGCTGCCCGACGCCGTCCGCAAAATGACTTCGCTTGCGGCCTCCATCACCGGCCTCAGCGACCGCGGCCTGCTGCGTCCGGGCATGGCGGCGGACATCGTGATCTTCGATCCCGCTACCGTGAAGGATCGCGCGACGTTCGAGGATGCGGCGCAGTATCCGATCGGCATTCCGTACGTCATCGTGAACGGCACGGTGGTGATCGACAAAGGCGAGCACACAGGCGCCAAGCCGGGCCGAGTTCTTTACGGACGCGGGCGGAATGTCCTAGACTGACGGCGTGGCGTGATCGAGAGGTGGCACGGGCGTTCCGCCCGTGAACCGTCACGGCCAGGATGGCCGTGCCAGAGACGCAAATTCCGGAGCGAAAGTCGTGAGTTTGGCAGAAGCCCTGCACAGGGACTTCAGGTCGGGTATCCGAGACCGTGGTTCGCACTATTACCAGCGCGGGCTGGTCCGCATCAAGAGCGGGTCGGCGATCCATGCCGATGCCATCGTCCATGGTTCCACAACCTATTACGTTTCACTCGAACTGAAAGACGGCAGCCTCTTGGCATCCTGCGATTGCCCCTTCTTCCACTCCGAGGGTCCCTGCAAGCACCTCTGGGCCACCATTCTGAAGGCCGACTCCGCCGGTTACCTTAATGCGGTCCCGCCCGGCCTTCAACTCGTTGAGGACTACGGCGACGACGGTAGGTTCGAGGACCAGTCTCCTAAGGATTACGGGGATTTTCGGCTTCGCGCACCGGCCGTGCCGCGAAGACGCGAGCCGCCTCCGCCCTCGTGGCGGGTGCAAATCGACGGTCTTAGTCGGGAATTGCTGAATGCGCCGGCGCCCGACGCCTGGCCGGCCAAGCGCGAAGTTGTCTACGTGGTTGACGCTCCTGCCAGCCTCAACGGCGGCGCCCTCGTTCTCACCGTTGGTGCGCGCGACCATAAGGCGACTGGCGGCTGGACCCGTCTCAAGGGTCTCGCTCTGAATGTCGATCAGATCGCCGGATTGCCCCTGCCTGATGACCGCGAGATCGTTTCGGCTCTGTGCGGTAGCATGCATGAGCATTACTATTACAACCCGCGTGGCTACCTTCAGAGCCCGACGTCATACCGGCTCTTGTACCCCTTATGCCTCCAAATCATGAGCCGGGCGGCGCGCACCGGACGCTGCTACCTGCGAAGCACGATGGACTCCGACGACCTGACGCCGCTCGGATGGGATGAGGGCGGGCCGTGGACGTTCCGCTTGGAGATGCGCCCGCGCGACCCGCAAGGCTGGGAAGTCAAGGGCGTGCTGCACCGCGGCGAGCAGCGCATGGATCTGGAGGCAGCGGTGCTGGTCATCCAGGGCGGCCTCGTCTTCACGGCGGACCGGGTGGCGCCGCTCGCGGAGGACACCCGGTTCAAATGGATGTTTTTCCTTCGCAAGGGCGGCACGATTGTCGCTCCTGAGAAGGACCGGGACAGTCTGTTGGAGACGCTGCTCACCTCGCCCGGTCTTCCACCCCTCGATGTTCCTGAGTCGTTGCGCTTCGAAGAGGTCACGATTCCGCCCCGGCCGCATCTGCGCATCAAAGCCGGAAGTTCGTATGGCAGCGGCCGGCTGACGGCGGAACTCTCGTTCGACTACGCCGGGCGGCTCGTCCCGGCCCACGACAAGGCTGACGGTCTGTATGACGCCGGCAAGCGCCGGTTCCTGCGCCGCGATTCCGCCGCGGAAGATGCCGCCCGGGGAGTTCTCCAGGGACTGGGGCTGCGCTTCCGCCCCTGGAGCTACCTGGACACGACCTTGCATTGGGACATGGCGCCCAGTAAGCTGCCGCGCGTCACGCGGACGCTGGTGGAAGCGGGCTGGCACGTGGAAGCCGACGGCAAGCTTTTCCGCCGTCCGGACGCCTTCCGCCTCGAAGTTGCAACCGGGGTCGACTGGTTCGAGTTGCACGGCGCGGCCCAGTATGGCGACACGCACGCGAAGCTACCCGAACTGCTGGCGGCATTGCGGCGCGGCGATAGCGTAGTCCGTCTCGACGACGGCAGCTACGGCATGCTGCCGGAAGAATGGCTGCAAAAGATCGGCATGCTGGCAGGGCTCGGAACCAACGCGGGCGACCACGTCCGGTTCCGCCGCAGCCAGGCCGGCATGCTGGACGCGTTGCTCGCCGTTCAGCCCGAGGCGACGTGCGACGAGACCTTCAATCGTGTCCGCCAGGAATTGCGCGCTTTTCAGGGCGTCGAGCCCGCCGCACAGCCGCCCGGCTTCGTGGGCCAGTTGCGCGACTACCAGCGCGAGGGTCTCGGCTGGATCGAGTTTCTGCGCCGATTCTCTTTCGGCGGGTGTCTCGCAGACGATATGGGCGTGGGCAAGACCGCGCAAGTGCTGGCGCTGTTCGAAACGCGCCGCGCGCTGCGCGACACCGGCGAAGCGATCGCGCCGTCGCTCGTCGTCGTGCCGCGGTCGCTCGTCTTCAACTGGAAAGAAGAAGCCGCGCGCTTCACGCCGCAACTGCGCGTCCTCGATTACACCGGCGCCGCCCGGAATGGCGACGATTTCGCCGCCTACGATGTCGTGCTGAGCACCTACGGTACGCTCCGCCGCGATGCCGCGCGCCTGAAGGACGTGGTTTTCGATTACATCGTCCTCGACGAGGCCCAGGCCATCAAGAATGCAGCCACGGCGTCCGCGAAGGCGGCGCGCCTGCTGCGTGGCGCGCATCGGCTCGCACTGAGCGGCACTCCGGTGGAGAATCACCTCGGCGAGCTCTGGTCGCTCTTCGAATTTCTCAATCCCGGCATGCTGGGCGCGGCCAGCGTCTTCAAAATGGCAGGCGCGGGGGCCCGCAATCCCGCCGGCGAGACCAGCCGCCTGCTGTCGCAGGCTCTGCGCCCGTTCATTCTGCGCCGCACCAAGCGGCAAGTGGCTCGCGAGCTCCCCGAAAAGACCGAGCAGACCGTTCATTGCGAGATGAAGCCCGAGCAGCGCGCGCTGTACAACGAGCTGCGCGAGCACTATCGCCAGGCGTTGCTCAAGAAAATCGAAGCCGACGGCCTGGCGAAGTCCAAGATTCAGGTGCTCGAAGCGTTGCTGCGCCTGCGCCAGGCCGCGTGTCATCCGGGCCTGCTCGATCCCAACCGCCGCGGGGAGCCGAGCGCCAAGCTCGACACACTGCTCGCCTCGCTGAACGAGGTGCTCGACGAAGATCACAAGGCGCTGGTGTTTTCGCAATTCACCAGCCTCCTCACCATCGTCCGCGACCGGCTGGACAGCGACCACATCGTGTACGAGTACCTGGACGGCGCCACCCGGGACCGCCAGGCGCGTGTGGAGCGCTTCCAGAACGATCCAGACTGCCGCCTTTTTCTAATCAGCCTCAAGGCGGGCGGTCTGGGCCTCAATTTGACGGCCGCGGAATACGTGTTTCTGCTCGATCCCTGGTGGAATCCGGCAGTCGAGGCGCAAGCGATGGATCGCGCGCACCGCATCGGGCAGACGCGGCAGGTGTTCGCTTACCGGCTGATCGCGAGCGACACCGTCGAGGAGAAGGTGCTCGAGCTGCAAAAGACCAAACGCGACCTCGCCGACGCCATCATCGGCGCCGACAACAGCCTGATCCGCGACCTCAAGCGCGAGGATCTGGAGCTCTTGCTCTCGTAGCCACGTGCTGTGGTCCCGCACCTGATGACGTGTCATTCTGAGCGCAGCGGAGAATCCCGTCTCCTTTTTAGGCGGCAAGGGAGGCCTCACAGAGACCACCGGGAAGAGAACCTGAGCCGTGGTCCACGGCCAACTCTCTTGTTGTTCTTCTCTGTGGCCTCTGTGAGATCTCTGCGACCTCTGTGTTGAAGCTTTTCTTCTTCGCGTCCTCAGAAGACTCGCGGCGGGTGCTACGGTGAATTCACCGGCGAGGCGCAATGACAACCCACCTTGCGGCGCGCGGCATCCTACTGTGCAGATGGCCGGAGGGGAAGGGTTGAAATGCTGGTCGTAAATGATCGAGATCGATACGTACTCGTAGGCACGCTCGCCGACGGTACTCCGAACGCCGTGCGGCCGGTATCAGACGCAAACGAAGGGAAGCGCATACTTGAACAGCTTCGCCAGTCCGGCGAGGCTCATTGGCATTTATTTGACCTTCAGGCGAAGAGGCGGGTGGCGGTTTCCGCGCGCCCGCCGGTCTCGCCACATTGTCCTGTGTTCGCGGGTGGACATCCCGGTTGATTTGGGGCTCCGTCCTCTCACTGATCAAACGCCACGCGGTGGCGCAGCGGCTAGTGGATAGAGGTCGGTCTTCGGACTTCTAGCCACCAGCCGTTGATCACTAACCCTACTCTTGGGATGTAGCCTACCGTTAGGGCCTCGAAAAATCACTTGACAACGGTGCCGGAACGTGCCAGGCTAGTTTTCTTGAAGGAGCCGGGGGGCGTCCTATGGTCGTGGGCGCGCGTCCGTCAACCCCGCTTATTCCCGCCACAATTGGTTCCCCCGTGAATGCACGGCGTAGCTCGGTCTTCGAGCAGCGGATTGAGCGGCTGGCCCCGCGCGTGCGGTGTCCGGCCTCGAGAACGCACCTCACTGGAACAAAGCTGGAAAGTCCTCTGATTTCTGTCGTTAAGGAATTGCGAGAGCCCGCCGAAGGCAGATTTGCTCCGCGACCGCACCCGGGCTGTCAAACGCTGTGCCGCGCGCAATGTGGTCGGGCCCAGAACGAAGGCCATTGGGCCGCTGCGACGCGCGAATTTGGGGGACAGGAAAGGGGGACCTCTCTCCTCCCATGAATTTTGCACATTTCGCGAAACGAAGCTAACGGAACCCCTTTGTAATGAACAAAACGGACCAAAAAACGAAGCTAAAACGAAGCTAAACGAAGCTACCGTTTGGGCGGTTTTCGACGATTAAACCCGAACAAGCCGGATGCGCGTTACAATACGGGCTCAGGTGAATCATGGCCCAGAAGGATTGTCTCGTCTGCCAGGGAACGGGCTGGAAACTGGTGGACGTCGAAGGAGTGAAACGGGCCGAGCGCTGCGGCTGTGGCCTGGCGCGGCAGCCGATCGACCTGCTGCGTCGCTCCCGGATTCCGCCGCGCTACGAGCATTGCACGCTGGCCAATTTCGATCTGCGGAAGGACGCGGCAACGGGGTCGGTGAACGGGTATCTGGAGCGGGCCAAGAGCGACGCCGGGTTCTTCGTGCGTGAGTATCCGAACGTGGATTGCGGCCTGGTGTTCACCGGGCCTACAGGCGTAGGCAAGACTCACCTGGCGGTGGCGGTGCTGCGCGGTCTGATCGAGCGAGGTTTCGACTGCCTTTTTATCGACTTCCGCGAGCTGTTGCAGCAGATCCGCGAGAGTTACGACCCGGTGGCCGATACCACCGAGCTTCGCCTGCTGCAGCCGGTGATCGAAACCGAGGCCCTGCTGCTTGACGAGCTCGTGGCCGCCAATCCCAACGACTGGCTGAAGGAGCGGTTGGCCTACATCATCAACGCCCGCTACAACCAGAAGAAGGTGATGCTGATTACCACCACGTTGGCCTTCGGCGATGCGGGCCGCGCGCCTTCGGGACGCGGAGATTCAAGCGAGGGGCGAATGCCTTCCGGCGATTCGATCCCCAGCCTCGAACGCTCGCTCGATGAGTTCGGCGTCACGCTCAGCTCGCGCTTGTACGAGATGTGCAAGCCGATTGAGATCCGCGCGCACGACTTCCGCAAAGAGGTGAAGCAGGCAGGCTACCGGTTCTACGCCGACTAGCGCCTGTAACCGCAATGCCTACAATTGCGTGGAAATCCCCGGGGGCTTCGACGACGGCAAAGCCGGCGAACCTGGAGCGCGTCTTCGGGCTCGGCGGCTGGCTCGCTCGGCATCATCCCCGCTACGAGCATCGTCCGGCGCAACTCGAGATGGCCGAGGAAGTGGCGGCGGCGCTCGAGAATCGCAGGCACTTGATTGCCGAGGCAGGCACGGGCACCGGCAAGACGCTCGCCTATCTCGTCCCCATCATCCTCAGCGGCAAGCGCGTGGTGATTTCCACCGGCACCAAGAATCTGCAGGAACAGCTTTTCACCAAGGACCTGCCTTTCCTGAAGAAGCTCTTTCCCGACGTGCGTGCCACGCTGATGAAAGGCCGCGCCAACTATCTCTGCCGCCAGAAGCTCTACGACGCCGAGCGCCAGCCTGTGCTGAGCGGTCTCGACGAAATGGACCTGTTCGCTCAGATCCGCAAGTGGGAGCAGCGCACCCAGACCGGCGACCGCGTGGAACTGCGCCACATGCCCGACACCAGCGACCTGTGGGCGAAACTCGACGCGCGCCGTGAAGCCTGCACCGGCCAGAAGTGCCCGGAGTTCGCACGCTGCTTCATCACGCTGATGCACCAGCGCGCCGCCGAGAGTGACATCATCATCGTCAATCATCACCTCTTCTTCGCCGACCTGGCGTTGAAGCAGGGCGATTACGCCAGCCTGCTGCCGGAGTACGCCGCGGTGATCTTCGACGAGGCTCACGACCTTGAAGACGTGGCCACGCAATACTTCGGGATGCAGTTCTCGAATTATCGCGTGGAAGAGCTGGCGCGCGACACGGAGCAGACGCTGAAGCAGAAGGACCTGAAGGTTGCGGAGGTTCACGCCTCGGTGGCCGACCTGCGCCATCGCGCCGAGATCTTTTTCGATCTGTTTCCTTCGGGCGAGGGCCGCCACGCCTTTGATCGCCGCGATCAATTTCTGGAAGGCAATCGCGCGCCGTACTCGAGCGTCCAGAACGCGCTCACGCGTCTCGAGACTGAGTTGAAGCGCATCCCGGACCGGCCGGAGGAGATCAACAATCTGGCGCGTCGCGCTGAGGAGCTGCGCAAGACGCTCGAGAT
>JASHPE010000013.1 GCA_030038235.1 Terriglobia bacterium | reverse complement strand
AAAGATGCCGTGAAAGCGAATGTACTGGAATCCGGTGGCCTCCCGGACCGTCCGCAGATCGCGGCGGTAGCTGTCGCGCAAGGAGAGGATAGCGCGTCCCGAGCCAAACATACGTTCCCAGAAATGCGGGAAGGGATGAGCCGGCGCCTGGGCGTCGACGATGATGGTTTCCGGCGCGTCCGCGGGCGCGCCCGTGGCATGCGGCGGAACGGCTGGCAGCGCGGCCGGACTGGGCGCGGCCAGCGCCGGGCGAGGTTGGAACCGCTGGCCGGCGCAAAGCAACAGCAGCATCGCGGCGGTGGCGACGATCAAGGCGATGTTCGCGGCCGGATGCCGTCCGCCGTGGTGTTTGTCGCAGGAAGAACCGTGTTCACTCGAGTTACGGCTCGATTGGCGTGCGCTGTTTGCGGGTTTCATGTGAGGTATTTCTCCTATAGGAGATCCTTGGGCATCGCTGCCTTTATACGTGGGAAACGCTTATCTTACGTTGATACGCTATGACTCTTGAGCGAGAATTCGCTTTTGCCGTCCTGCCATCGAAAGCCAGGTCCGAACGTTTCCGGCGTGGATCTGCGCATCGAATTGCAAGGCCACGAGGGGGAGAAACCAATGAAACGTATCTTCTTGCCGCTGGCGGCCGCAGCGGTAATGCTTCTTTTCGGCTTCACAAAGCCTCTGCCCGTCCAGGCGGAGCAGGGCAGGGTGATCGTTCCTGATTCGAGCGTGGAGCGTCCGGGTGATGCCGGCGTTCGCATGCACACCAACCTCCTCATTTACCAGTCCGACGACGTTACCCATGATAACGCTCCGGGATTGAATTGGGAGACACCTGCCTCGATGGGCTGCGTTTATGGCATCACCGGCCCCAAGGGCATCAACCCTTGCGCGATCGGCACGAGCAAGGTCAATCCGATTGGCGGCGGCGGCGCCATTGCGCTCGTCGATGCCTATGATAACCCCGATGCAGCCACCGATCTTTCCACCTTCTCAAGCTGGTGGGGATTACCGGCCGCAGACTTCACCAAAGTCTACGCTCAAGGCACGAAGCCCGGCAACAACCCCGGCGGCTGGTCGCTCGAAGAGGCTCTGGACATCGAATGGGCGCACGCCATGTCACCGGACGCCAAGATAATCCTGGTTGAGGCTACGACAACTTCGACAACCGACCTGTTACCAGCCGAGAAAGTCGCAGCCAGTATGGTGGCGGCGGATGGCGGCGGCGAAATCTCCAACAGTTGGAGTGGGTCCGAGTTCTCCGGCGAGACCTCCGACGACTCGGAATACTTCAACACCACGGGCGTGGTTTATTTCGCCGCGGCCGGGGACAATGGCGGCGTCGGCTATCCAAGCACCTCGCCCAACGTGATCTCTGCAGGCGGCACCCGAATCAACCGGACGAACGGCGACTTCACGTCGGAGGTCGTCTGGAACGATAGCGCCGGCGAAACCGGGGGCGGCCCGAGCAAGTATGAGGCGCTTCCGAGCTATCAAATCGGTATCGTATCCGGAACCAAGCGCGGCACGCCGGACTTTTCATTCAACGCCTCGCCGTATTCCGGGGTAGCCATCTACGACACGGACGGCGGCTACAACTGGACTGCGGTGGGCGGCAGCAGTCTCTCATCGCCTGCTCTGGCTGGAATCGTCAACGCTGCCGGGCACTTCTACAGGTCGACGGCCACGGAACAGGCCGTGCTTTACGGCAATCACGGGAACGCCGGCGTGTTCCGCGACATCACTTCGGGGAGTTGCAAGGGTTACACCGCCGGCAAAGGTTGGGACTTCTGCTCCGGCCTCGGCAGCAACCAGACCCTTGTCGGAAAGTAAGCGCCGACTCCACGGTGCAATCGTTCGTCGTGCGCGATTTATTGGGTAGTGTCCCAATCTCAGACGTACGGGCGGCCCTTGTGGCCGCCCGATTTTCAGTACATCCCTCACTCGCGCCGTCAGTTGGGCGGCCACCAAGGGCCGCCTGTTACGTCTGAGATTGGCACTCTGCCGTTTATTGATTTCATTGGAGTTACGGCTCCAAATAGTTTAAACTCTGAGTATAGTATCTTTATAGTACAGTTTTTCATTGACACGCTCAGGGTTTTCGTGGAGAATTTCCATCTGCCCGTCCTGCCTACTCGGAGCCAGGTCCGACCGGTTTCGGAAGGGAATGTTGCAGCAAAACTCCAAAGCCACGAGGTGAAAGAATTTATGAAACGTACGTTCGCGTCGCTGGCGGTCGCAGCGGCGATGATGTTTTTCGGCTTCACAGCGCCTGCATCCCTCCATGCGGCGGGTAGCAGGGTAGTCGTTCCTGATTCGAGCGTAGAACATCCGGGTGATGCCGGCGTTCGCATGCACACGAATTTGATAATCTACCAGTCCGATGTCCGCCACGAAAACTCTCCAGGATCCACGTGGGAGACGCCTGGTTCCATGGGTTGCGTTTATGCAATCACCGGTCCTACGGGAATCAATCCCTGCCCCATCAGCACCAGCACAACCAACCCGAGCGGCGGCGGCGGAGCCATTGCACTCGTCGATGCTTATGATAATCCCGATGCAGCCACCGATCTTTCCACGTTCTCAAGCTGGTGGGGATTGCCGGCCGCAACCTTCACCAAGGTTTACGCCCAGGGCAAAAAGCCCAGCAATAATCCCGGTGGTTGGTCGCTCGAAGAAGCTCTGGACATTGAATGGTCCCATGCCATGGCGCCGAATGCCAAGATCATCCTGGTCGAAGCGCTGCAGCCCACCAACGCCGACTTGTTCTCGGCCGAGAAGACAGCAGCCAGCATGGTAGCGAGTGACGGCGGCGGCGAAGTCTCCAACAGTTGGAGTGGATCCGAGTTCTCCAGCGAGACCTCCGACGATTCCAAATACTTCGACACCACGGGCGTCGTTTATTTTGCGTCAGCGGGCGACGACGGCGGCGTTGGATATCCCAGCACCTCGCCCAACGTTGTCTCCGCGGGCGGCACCAAGGTCGATCGAACCAGCGGCAACTTCACCTCTGAAGTGGTTTGGAACGACAGCAGCGGCGAGACCGGCGGCGGGCCGAGCAAGTATGAGGCGCTTCCGAGCTATCAAAGCGGCATCGTATCTGGAACCAAGCGCGGCACGCCGGACTATTCGTTTAACGCCTCTCCGTATTCCGGTGTGGCCATGTACGACGCCGATGGCGGCTATGACTGGCTTCAGGTGGGCGGCACGAGCGTCTCGTCGCCTTCGCTGGCCGGCATTGTGAACTCCGCGGGTCACTTCTACACCTCCACGGCTACCGAACAGGGCGTACTCTACAGTGGCGATGTGGGCGGTGTCATCAACCCGGCCATCTTCCGCGACATCACTTCCGGAAGCTGCAAGGGTTACAGCGCCGGACCGGGATGGGACTTCTGCAGCGGCCTCGGCAGCAACCAGACGTTGACCGGCAAGTAGAAGGGTCGAATCGGAACTCACTAGATCGAGAGGCCCCGCTGCGGTGGGGCCTCTTCTTTGTGCCTTCTGCTACCGTGTTTCCCGCCCCACGGCCGCCGCCTATTGGATCGTGACCACGAAGAAGAACCGCCGCTCGCGCGGAACAATCTTCTCTCCCGGATGGACCTTCTGAAATCGGATAATCGTTCGGCCCGGCGCGCGCGGATGGAAAACCCAGTCCTCGACGCCGGGGATCCCCGCTTTCCCATTGGGCGTGGAGTACGTCGTGCTGACCAGTGAGACAAACCGTTCGTCGAGCGGCGACGCCAGTTGCCACCGATAGCCCGCGGCGTGATCGGCAACAAGGTGGAAGTGAAAGTCCTTCACCATGCTCACGGGTGCCAGCGTTCCCTGGTCCGGCGTCATCCATACTCCACGCAAGCTGACGCCCTCGAACTTTCCGTTGCCCTCGAAGTCGAAGGCGAATTGCGCGGTTCCCACTCGTTTGCAGGTGCCGCAGGCGTTGAGAAGGGCATAGTTCACCAGAAACTCCTGTGCCTCGGCGGCACGCGGGATCAGGGCTGGGCTGGGTTCCGAGCGTGGCTCGCTGTAGACGCCTACCTTCGTGAATGTGCGGCGAATCTCCCGGAAAACCATGTCGGATCGTACGTCCGTCATCGGCAGCAGCGATAGATCGTCCACGTCGATGGGGCTCGGCGACCCGTTCACCAGCAGCCAGGCCTCACGCGAGCCTTGGGGCCGCGGGAAAACGACCTGCGCCACGGCCACGTGTCCCCCTTCGGTGAGATCCTTCATGTAGCCCACGCCGCTCTTGCCGTCCGCCTGCAGACTGCGCGCGAAGGCAATCGCACTCGGGGACGCGCCGTTCTCCTGCATGCCCTTGATGAAGCACGGACCGAACTCCGGATCCGGCTGGCTGCAGTCCGAACGGATCGCTTTCAGCGCGGCGGTGCCGGGATGCCATATCGCGGCGCTGCCGACCGGCGCATGCGAGCGGGAACCGCCGGTGGACGGCGTCCCTTGCTGAAGTGCGCCGGCAGGCAACCGCGCCGGGGTGACCAGGCTCAAGGTGAGCAGCCAGATGATGAAGGCTGGTTCCCACCTGTGGATGGCCGAGTTTGTCGATGCAGTCATACTGAGTTCCACGTCTCGTGAATCGAGGGTCAGGGATCAGGGATTAGGGGTTAGGTACCAGACCCGCCGCGTGCCCGCGCGTCAAAATCTAGATGATTATGATACCAAGGCGAGACCCCTTTCGACTGTGCCGCCCGCGGCGGTGCCGTGCCGCGCTGACACAAATTTTACAAACCGCAGAAACTTCCATGACAAATACGCGGCCGGCGGGCGTGACAATGAGAGGACTTCAAGTGAGAAGGAGCATGCCCCACTGCGGTTGCTTTTGCGCGCGAGGTGGTGCGTATTCTTCAGGCGTAGACTGCCGGAGCTGGAACCCCCAAGCCTCCTCCAGTCTCCGGCACAGAGATCCTTCCGGAAGCCATCACTCCGGGAGGGTTCTCGAAGGGGCCTCCCGGGCAGGCTCGACCCCCCACAGCGAGCGGCCCGGGACGCTTCCTCGCCGGCTCAGGCGGGCTCGTAGGCAGCTTCCGCGGCGTCACGCCCTGCAATTTCGTGTTCTGTTTCCTGCTTGATCAGACGAAGGGGATAAATCCACTCGAGAAGAGGCGTGGTCATGAAGGTTGTCACCAGCGCCATGACCACCATCATCGAGTAAAGCGCCGGCGTGATGACGCCGATATCGAGGCCGACGTTCAGGATCACCAGTTCCATCAGGCCGCGTGCGTTCATTAAGGTTCCTAGCCCTCCGGCTTCTCTCCAGCTTGCCCCGGCCGCGCGAGCGGCGATCATCGATCCTCCCAGCTTGCCGGTGACCGCGGTGAGAATAATCAGGCCGCAGAAGATCCACATGCGGCCGCCCTGGATCATCTGCACGCTCGTCCTCAAACCGGTGAAAGCGAAGTAGAGCGGCAGAAGCACAACAATCGTGGTGGTCTCCAGCTTGTCGAGGATGTAGCGGACGAATTTCCCGTCCTTGGGCATGATGACGCCCGCCAGAAATGAGCCGAACAGCAGGTGGAGTCCCAGGCGTTCGGTCGCTACCGCCGAGAGCAGGATGACCACGACCATCAGCGCCATGGCATTTTCACTCAAGCGGCCGCGCATCTTGAAAGCCGTTTCGAAACCGTGAAGGAGTCTCTGCACACCATAGAACATCGCGATGAGAAACGCGCCCAGTCCGGCGAGGGTAGCCCACAGAGGCGTGCCCGCCTGATGATAGGACCGCACCACGATCACGATGTAGGCGAGAATGCACCAGCCGGTCACGTCATCGACCGCGGCGCAGGCGATGGCCAGAGATCCGAGGCGAGTTCGCATCATGTCGCGGTCCGAGAGAATGCGGGCGAGCACCGGGAAGGCTGTGATACTCATGGCCGCGCCCATAAACAGCGCGAATCCGATGAAGCCGACGCTGTCGTCCGAGAGCCTCGGATAGAGGTAGAGGGCCAGCAGCGCTCCAAACATGAACGGGGCGATGATGCTGACGTGACTCGTCAGCACCGCCGTGTGACCGTGCTTGCGCAGGGCTTTGGGTTCGAGCGCCAGGCCCACCAGGAACATGTAGATCACCACGCCCACCTGGCTCAAGGCGTTCAGATACCCGAGGCTCGCAGGCGGAAACAAGAAACCGGAGACGTGGGGCGCAATCCATCCGAGCAGCGACGGACCCAGCATGATGCCGGCGCACATCTCGCCCATTACCTTGGGCTGCTGCATTTTTTGAAACAACACCGCGACCAAACGGGAAACTGCGATCACAACTCCGATCTGGATGATCAGCGTGGCAAGATTCGGCATTACTCGTCGTCTTTCTTTTGCGCCGGCTGGCGAACCGCACGGAAGGCAACCGGCGGACAGGCCTCGCAGGTATTGAGCCTCAGCGTGCCCGTCAAGGTGCGTTGCTCGCCTTGATTTTTCACCGTGGCGGTCACACCAATCGGCTGTGCGGCGCTGCAATTGTCGATTCCAGATGCAGGTGGGTCCTCGGACCCTGCCCTCAGGAAGGTCGCGCGAATAGTTCCAATTAGCTCCGTCGCCTGACGGTTATTCAGAGCGATCACCAGCCTGTCTCCGGATTGCGAGATGCTCAGAGCCGGCTGCCTGGCGCCGGCCAGCAGATCTCCGCACGGTTTATCCGCCCAGAGAGCGAAATCCGCCTCGATATTCCAGTTTCCGCCCACCGACAGCGGCGCCACCAAGCGCCGCCCTGCACGCACAATCCCGATCAGCCCCAGCAAGGGTATGCCAACCAGGCAAGCGTAGGCGGTTATCATTCTGCGCTTCGACACTCGCTCTTCCCCATTGCCTCGAAAATCCTAATTCCCGTAGAGAACCAGTTACACTCGGCCTGTCGCAAAATTATACCCGATGGAAACGTGCCGGATATCGATTCCGACGATAATACAGGTGATTGGTCCATTGGGGCGGAAACTCGGTGGTCTTATCGCTGCTAGTGGGAGCTGCCCGGGATGCAAAATGCTGATTCGAGCCGCGCCTGGCTGATGGCTATCGGGATGTTCAAGCTGGTCAAGGCGCTACTGCTCGTGCTGGTGGGGATCGGAGCGTTCAAGCTGGCGCATCACGATACCATGGAAGTCTTGGGCCGGTGGGTAGCCGCGGTGCATGTGGACCCGGACAACAGATATTTTCGAAAGGCGCTGACGAAATTATTGTCGCTGGACGACCGCCGGCTTAAAGAAGTGAGCGCCGGCACTTTTTTCTACGCTGGACTCTTCCTCACCGAAGGTCTGGGGCTGGTGCTCAGAAAGACGTGGGCGGAATATTTCACCATCATCGTCACTGGTTCGTTCATTCCCGTCGAGCTGCACCTGATCACGCAACATCCTACTGTGCCGAGAGTCGTAACGACGTTGGCGAACATTGGGATCGTGTGGTACCTGGTGGCGCACCGAATGGGAGAGCGGAGGAGGAAGGCGGTTAGAGCGTCTCTGAGCTGTAGCGGGCTATGAGACCTGTGCGTACACCGTGGCGATACATGCGCCAGAAAAACCATGAGGCTATGATGAGGTACGCAAAGGCCAGAACCGCACCGTAGGTGAGCGGCCCCCAGGATACGGTTCCCCCGGACACAACGCTGCGAATGTTTTGAAAAACGTAGGATGGCGGGATGATTCTGCCCACGGCCTGCATCCACCGCGGGAGCGTCGTGATCGGGTAATAGACGGCGGCGAACGGAGCTATGAACGCCGGGATCGGCCACACGAACCACTCCGAAGGCGGACCCAGTCTCAGCACCATCCCGCTCGCCGCAATGCCCAGAGCGATCCCGAAGAGGAATAGCACGAGAAGGGCAGGAATAAGAACGATGCCATAACTGAAGAAGGACAGGCCAAACACGCCCCTGGCTACCATCAGCATGAACACCAGTCCAACGAAGCTGGTGACGATGCTCGACATGACCAGGCCAGCCAGGTATTCGGAGATTCGCAGCGGCGAGGCGAAGATATTCAGGAAATTGCGCGACCAGACGTCTTCGAAGAACGTCATCGTAACTCCCTGCATCACGCGCGTGAAGAAGTCCCACAGAAGCACAGCGCCGAGCAGGGTGGCGACAAAGTTCAGTCCCGCTGCCGTGATCGCGCTCAGGTAACGGCTCATGAATCCCCAAAGCACCATGTCCACGCCGACCCACGCGAACAGCGGCAGGACGCGCGCCGCACTTCCGCGCATCAGGTAGTACTGGCGAAGCATGATGGCGGCGGATCGCTGGAGGCTCATGGCTGGCTGGTCTCGACGCTCAGAGGTTCGCGCGCGATCGCGATGAACAAGTCTTCGAGCGAGGCTTTGCCGTGCTCCTCCGGCAATCGCCTGGGATCGCCTTCGAGCAGTATTTTTCCGCGCGAGAGGAACAGCACACGGTCGCATACTTCCTGAACTTCGTACATGTTGTGCGAGGTCCAAAGAACGCCGCTGGAACCGCGGGCCGCGAACTCGCGAATGCGTGCGCGGACATCCTGCGCGGTGGATGGATCGAGCGACGCTGTGGGTTCATCGAGAAGCAGCAGGCGTGGGCGATTCAGCATCGCTTTCGCCAGCGACACGCGCGTTTGCTCGCCGGATGACAACACCCCGCACTTGGTATCGCGAAAGGTCGCGAGGTCGAACTCATCAAGCACCTCGTCGATGCGAGCGGACAGGTTTTTCACGCCGTAAATCAGGCCAAAGACCCGCAGGTTCTGGTACAGCGTGAGATTGCCCGGGAGCTGCGCATATACGGCAGCGAAGTTGGTGCTTCCAAGAGCCACCGATCTGTCTCGTGCCAGCTCGACGCCCGCAATCGCGATATCGCCCGCACTCGGTTCGAGCACGCCGAGCACCATGTTGATCGTGGTCGTCTTGCCGGCTCCGTTGGGTCCGAGAAGCCCGACGATCTCATTCGAGTTGACGTCGAACGACACATCGTCCACCGCGACATTGGCACCGTACATCTTCCGCAAACCGCGGACTGACAGAACCTGCTGGGGAGCTAAAGGCGTCAACATGCACCGCCTTGGGATCGCGCCGTGATTTCAGTCGTCAGTCACGGTCAACAGGTGCAGCCCTTGTTCCTGCAGCCACAGAGCGCCCAATTTTGACTGTCAACTGTTGACTGTCGACTTTTAGGAATGCGGCCGTGATTCCTCGTGCTCCCGCTTCCTCACATATACGTGCCAGGTGACAGCGTCCCATGCGTTGTGAATTCCGATGAAGAGCAAGAGCAGCGCCGCACCGGCAACGCCGAACAGAGCCGGGCGCGTCTGCGAACGAACCGCATACGACGCTAACGCCAGCGTTGCATACGCAACGAAAGGGAGCAGCGCGTGAAACAGCCAGTCCTCAAATACCGGCCTGTATGCAGTCTGCCGCCGGGCGCGTCGGGCCACGACGGCTGTATATACAACGCCACTCAGGCCCAGTACTCCTACGACCAGTGCTGGGGGGCCGATCCCGGGCCACGGAGAGCACACAATCGCAGCAAGCAGCAGCACGGCCCCGAAGTGAACGATGGTAGGTGTTGCAAACGCGCTCCCGGCCCGTTCTGCATCCTTTACGAATGGAACGTCGGCGATGAGCGTGATAACCACAAACTGCAATCCGATCAATGCGCCGGCGGAGGACCCGACGATGACGTAGAAGTTCTCCCATCCGGATAGCTCTGTCATATCGTCGTCCTCCCGAGAGCGGACCACCAGTAACATTCAAGCTGTCAAAAACAGCTTGCCAACGATCGCCTATGTTCGCGCGTCTTGGGGGATGAGGGCAACATACTACCGCGGCTTGATGCGGCGAAGGCTGTGCAGCCGAGCTGGCGCAGACAACAGCGCGTCTTAAACACTTCCCAACAAGGTGCTGGAGCTGACGACAGGCTATCAGGCACTGCCTCCCCGTGCGCCCGGCGGAGCCCCGCCAGGCGCAGGAAGCAGCCGTGATGGACTAAAAGGCTGGCCGGAAGGCTTCGTTCGTCAGATCGCCGAGCAGCTTGTGCCAGGGGTGATTCGGCCGGCTCTCGACGTCGGTGACGATGCGGCGCATCTCCGCGAGCACCGGCGGGCAATCGGTATCGTAGAGGTCGCCCTGCAGCAGCTTCAGCACGTCGAGCCGGTAGCGCGGGTCCTCGACGAAGGCCGTGAAGAGCACGTTCAGCCGGTAGTAGACCGTGATGAACTCGTACCAGTTCTTCGTGCCCTTCCGCATGGTGGACTGGTACTCTTCGAAGCTTTTGGCGTCGCACACGCCGCCGTTTTGCAGCGTAGGAATGATGCTGTGGCACGCGAGGCGCGCCGAGTTCATGGCGATGCTGACTCCGCTCGAGAAGATCGGGTCCACGAAGCGGGCCGCGTCGCCGATCATCACAAAGCCGTCGCCGCAAATCTGCTTCATGGCGTAGCTGTAGTCGCCCTCTTCCTTCAAGGGCCGCAGTTGCGTCGCTTCCTTCAGTGCTTTGTGGAGATCGGGACGGCTGGCCACCGCATCCCAGAAGAACTTCTCACGCGATTGGCGGGACTTCGCGAAGTTCTGCTTCTGGGTCACCACGCCGATGCTGGTCGCGGTCTCGGAAATGGGGATCTGCCAGACCCAGGTATTGGTAAGCGGCAGGAAGTGGATGAAGATATAGTCATCGTGCAAGGCGCCGTTCTTTGCCTTGGCAAAGTGCTTGCGATCGTAATTATCGAACCAGGTGTGCAGCGCGTACTGATTGAAAACCGGATCGTTCACCTTCAGCTTAAGCTGATTGCCCAGCAACGTCTGGCGGCCCGACGCGTCAATCACCACGCGTGCGGTGAGGGTGATATCCTGCCGGCCGATCTTAAACTTCACGCGGGGTGTTGCCGGGTCAGAAAGATCGACCTCTGACACACGGATGCCTTCGTAGACGGTAGCGCCGAGTTTTTCAGCGTGCTGGAGCAGCAGCAGGTCAAACCTCCCGCGGTCCACGTGCCACGTATGATTGCGATCCACGCCCGGCTGCTGGCGCTCCTCAAAGCGAATGTCGGCGCGGCACTCGTCCTCCATGCCTTCCAGGTTGTGGACGTGCCGGGTGATGTTCATGTCGATGTCGGGATGGACGTCCGAGCCCATGCCCTCGAAGTCGACGTCGTAAATGCCCTTGCTGGCGGCGGTCCACACGGCGCCGTACTTGCGCACGAAGCCGAACTTGTCCATGTTGTCGATGAACCCGATTTCCTTCAACACCCGCGTGGTCGCGGGCACGAACGACTCGCCCACATGCTCGCGGGGCATAATCTCGCGCTCCAGCACCACGCATTTGAGCCCGGCCTTGGCCAGGTAGGAAGCCGCGGACGATCCGCCGGGGCCGCCTCCAACTACAATCGCATCAAAATCAACTTGCATTTCGTCTCCCTCGAATCGGTGGAATGGATTTAGGCCTGCGTCTCGCTCTCGTTTTCAGCGAGCCTGAGCACGTGCGGATCTCCTGTTGCACAAAAGAACTGGGACTCCCTGCCACAGACAACTGAGACCTAGCAATTAGGCGGACAAACAGATTAGCGTGCGAGCGCGGCGCTGTCAAGGCTGGAATGGTTACCGAATTGTTTACTACCTCAAAATCTAACACAAAACTGTGGAACACTCCCGGGCCATCGTCGTTCAGGGGTCAGGCGGGATCGAGAGTTGAGCGTCAAAAGAGGGGTGAAAAATCAAAAATCAGAAATCAAAACTCAAAAGTTAACAACTCAAAAGTTCAAAGTTCCGGATTTAGACTTTTGATTTTTGATTTTCAGCTTCATCTAAACGGCGACGCCCTCACCGCAGGCTGCGCAACCTGCGATGAGGACATCAGACGGCGTTCTTATTATGATTTATCTATGATGTCCGCCGCCGCCCCCGCCATGGGAGCCGCCGCCGCTGGAGTGACCGCCACCCGACGAATGCGATCCGCCTCCTGAACTGCTATGTTCTTCTGAAGAATGACTGCTGGATCCGCTGGAGCTGCGGGACGGCGCACTGTATCCGCCGTAGCTGCGGCTCGGCGTATAGCTCCGGCTCGGCGTGTAGCTCCGAGACGGTGTCCCGTATCCGCCGTAGCTGCGCGACGGGCTGCTCGGCGAAGAACGCGGCGAGAACATCGGCCGGCTCATCTCCAAGGGAGGCCGGCTCGAGCTTCCATAGCTTGACGATCGGCTGCCGCCGTAGTAGCTGGGCGCCGACCGCGATCCGAAGTTCGACCGCTGCTCATTCGGAGACGAACTGAACCGGCTCCAACCCGCTTCGGGCGTTGTACGCTCCGCCGGCGACGAGAATCGGCTCTCCGGGCTCGCAGTCGAGCCCGCGCGTCCGGCGCTCGGGCTGGCAAATCGCTGCCAATTCTGACTTTGGGCGGCGGGCGCACGACTCGCTGTGCCGAACGAACGGCTTCCAGCCGTGGTGCCGCCACTGAACCTGGCGTTTTCAACTCCTCCGATATTACCGCCGCGATTAACTACCTGCGCGTTCGCGCGGCCTTGTTGTTCAAGGCTCGACCGGCTCAAGTTTTGTGTGACCTGACGCACATTGGCCTGTGCCTGCGCGAATGATTGATGGTTGAACGCCGGGGCCGGAGTACCCGCGAAGTGGCTGCCTGCGAAGCTGTTACGGACGGTGCCCGCGGCCGGCGCGCGATTCGTCGCCGAGAGGCTGGCCTTCGTCGGCACCACACCCAGCCTGCCTGCCATGAACGAGCTGCTGCGAAGCATGTCCGACGTCACCGCGCCGCGATCGGGTCTCACCCCGCCCTGGCCAAACCGGCTGCCCGCCACAGTCGAAATCGAGCTTCGGATTCGGGCATTGTTAAAGGCCCCTGCGAGGTTGGACCCGAAGGGTCGATTTCCGCCCGCCAGCGGCGCCACGCCGCCATGAACCGAGTTGAAGTCCCTGATGTTGGTCACGTCGCGGACGTTCACCACGTTCACTCCGCGGCCTCCCCACGCGGGGAAGAAACGGTCAGCAGGACCCACCGGCAGCCAGCCCATGCGTCCCCAGCCGAAGCCAAGACCCCAGCCGAATCCAATGCCGAGTCCGAATCCGCCGAAGCCAAAGAAGTTCACGTAAGCCGGAGCCCAGATCGGCCGGTACCAGCCGAGTCCGACTCCGACCGGCCCTGGCCACCACGCCCAGGCATTGTTCCAGAGGAACCAGCGTCCATAGTGATAAGGCGCCCATCCCCACGGCTCAGCCGATACCCAGGTCCAGCCCCAATCCGGCTCCCAATCCCAGTCGCCATCGGAATACGGCGCCCAATCCGGACCCTGATTGGGTACCCACACCTGGCCGTAGTCGGGCGCATTCTGCCACTGCCCGTACTGATCGAGATCCTGCGTGCCGGTGTAATAGGGATCGGTGTGTTGCCAGCTCTTCGCCTGCAGGATCGCGCCATCGCGCTCCTCGTTCCAGTGGTCCCAGTCATCGAGAGGCGACGCTTGGGTGATCTGATACTCCGGATTGTCGGTGCCCCGAATGGTGATCGTCTCGCCGTCTCTAACCGTTGTTGAGCCCTGCTGTTCGAGGATTTGCGCTTCTCCGTGCCGCACCGTCACGCGGGTCTCGGAAGGCGATATCGCCTCAATGCGATAGACCCCGTCCCGGGTGGGCTGAATGCCGACGTTCTCGGCATCGATCTCAGATTGTGTTTCGCCCCTGGGGAGAACAACGTAATCGATTGTGCCTTGCGCTACCTGGACCTGAATATGGCCCTGTTCGAGATCGGCGAGCCTCGCTTGCGAGGTTTGACCCAGCCGAAGAACGTCCGCATAATCAAGCTGAACTTCCGCCCGCGAGTTTTCCGCCGTCGAGAGCACGTCGCCGACCGCAACCGGGGTATTGATGGTGTCCGCCACCCACTGGCCTGAATCGCCTCGCTGTGTAGAGAGGTTCCCGTCGATAAGGCTGATGCGTCCCACGCCCATCTGCGGCTGACCTTGCGGCCCTTGATCGGGGTATCCCGGACCCTGGCCCCCCGGGTATCCTCCCGGACCCTGGTCAGCGGCCCCGGGGTAGCCCTGTCCCTGGTATGGAGGCTGTCCCTGATATGGAGGCTGTTCCTGGGCGTACATCGCTCCTACGACTGAGGCGAGGACCAATGCGGAGGTTATGCTGAAGGCCAGTAAAAATCGTTTCATGGCGGACTCCCGGTGAATCGCTTGCTGGTCACCCGCACGAGCAGGGGCAAGCCTCCTGCCAAACGTTTCGCGGGATTGCCCCTGTCTCTCAAGTATCTGATTTGATTGATCGTTGGGGGCATGATGAGCAGACCGTTCTCCGGTTTTCCGCGTCTTGCAAGAGCTCGCCTCGGGCCATTTCAGCCACGGTGGTTGATTTCGGCCACCGCCCCTCCGAGCGCGGGCACCCTGCCCGCTTGGCAAGTGACAAGACGCCGAAGTAGCGCTTGCCACTCGTCACTCGTCACTTCTCATCGACGGTCGTCACCTGGACCTCCCACTCCGGACGGCCCCGCCGCTCCCGCCATTGGTCGAGCGACAACTGGGGCCTCCAAGCCACGAACTCGCGCCGGATGCCGAAGCGCCGCACTGCAAATTCGTACAAGGCCACGTCCACCTTCTGCTCCAGGTG
>JASHPE010000142.1 GCA_030038235.1 Terriglobia bacterium | reverse complement strand
GATGAATGCGCAACTCGCGCTCGCGGTACTTGAGCCAGCTTGGGATGGCCACAACGAGAATGATCATGATCCATACGCCGTTGCGGGTGATGATGGAAACGATGTCGTCCATGTTGCGTCCTCTTTGAATTCGATCGTCACCTGTACGCTAGCACGCGCGCAAGGGGCCGATCAAGGCGGGTCGTGTTTTCGCCGAGGCACCAACGGCCGATTCACTGATTCACACGGAATGGAGCGATGCTGGAAAGCGTCCCTCCCGGCGTGACCGCCTGCACCGTGCCCGTTTTGGCGCCGGACGGCACCATGGTTGCGATCTCGGACGGCGAAACCACTCTGAACGCCGCCGGGACGCCGCCGAAGGTAACCCTGGTCGTGCCGGTCAGGCCGGTGCCCAGGATCTTGACAGGAGCGCCGACTACGCCGACGCCAGGAAGCGCTTCGATGAACGGCCCAAGGCCCACGCTCAGGCTGAAGAGTGTCCCGTCGGCACTGCTCTTGTTACCTCCTCCGGACGCGGCTCCGTAGAACGTCCCGCTCGTATCCTCGACGAGGCTGGCGAACGGTTGCGCGCCGTCCGCACAGTCGGTTTGTGAGCAGAAGCTGTATAGCGTGGTCAGCGCGCCCGAGGAGGTGATCTTGAAGATGACGCCGTGACCGCTCGCCCCGCCTTCAAAGGTCGTCCCGTAGAAGTTGCCGTCAATCGCCTGCACGAGCCCCGCAAAGGGTTGTGCGCCGTCCGCGCAGTTGGCCTGTCCGCAGAAGCTGTAGAGGGTGGTCAGCGCGCCCGTGGGAGTGATCTTGAAGACCGTGCCATAATTGTTCGTGCCGCCATAGTACGTTGTCCCGTAGAAATCGCCGTCGAGACCGCGAATCAGTGTGCCGTAAGGATCACTGCCGTCCGCGCAGTTCGAACGGGCACAAAAACTGTACAGAGTGGTCAGCTTGCCCGTGGTCGTAATCTCGAAGACGGTGCCATGCTGGTTGGCGCCGCCCAGTGAAGTTGTGCCAAATAAGCTCCCGTTAGGGGCCTGCACCAACGCCCCAAAAGGCGATTCGCCATCAGCGCAACTGGTCAGGGCGCAGAAGCTATAGAGCGAGGTCAGCACGCCTGCGGGAGTGATTTTGAAGACCGTGCCCGCATACTGAACGCTGCCGCCTCCGCTTTCCGTAGTCCCGTAAAAACTCCCGTCGCTCGCCTGAACCAGGGCTGATTCGGGGCTTCCACCGTCGTCGCAGTTTGTTTTGGCGCAGAAGCTGTAGAGCGTGGTCAATGCTCCCGCGGGCGTGATCTTGAAGACTGTACCCCAGCCATTGGCTCCCCCGCTCGGAGTTGTGCCGTAGAAGTTCCCATCGGTGCCCAGCACCACACTCGCCTCAGGTCCCACGCCGTCAATACAACCGGAAAGCGCACAAAAACTGTAAAGGGTCGTCAAGGCGCCAGAGGGTGTGATTTTGAAAACCGTTCCGTAATCTGTACTTCCACCACGAACCGTTGTTCCATAAAGATTACCATCGAGGCCCTGCGCCAGGCCGGCCACCGGGCTGGCGCCGTTGGAGCCATCGAATTGCAAAAGAAGGTTGAAGGTCTGGGCGGTCGACATCCCAGGCGATGAAAGCGCCGCGAACATCACAGCGATGGCCACCACCGCCCATCCGCGGTCCTTGTGCGTCTTCATGAATCCTCCCGGAAGATTCCCCTTGTCCTCGATTATTTCACCCGCCGTTCCCGAATGACAAATGGGTGACCCCTCGCCGGTTTCTCGCCGCAGGCATCTTTGAGTTTCGAATTTCGATTTTCGGCGCGGCGGCGCGAAAGTATACTGTCGTCATGCGAAAATGCACTCGGCGGGATTTCATTCGAACCGGAGTAGCCTCCGTGGTCGCGCCGGTGGCCGCGTCAGGCATCACACGAACCTGCTTCGCGCAAGACTCCCAAAGCGCCCAAACCCCTGAATCGCGGCCAGAAGCTGCACAGGCATCGCCCCGCGAGCGGCTGCTGCTCGACGCCGGCTGGCTGTTCAAGCTCGGCGACGCCTGCGATCCCGCGAAAGACTTCGAGTTCGGTGTCGGCGACGACGGCGTGTTCTCCAAGTCCGGCCGCTTGGTCACGCCCGGCAAAATCCGGGAATTTGAATTCAATCCCAAACCCGACGCCTCCGGCGTGCCGCCGATGCTGGTGACGCCCGGCCATCCAGGTCCGCCGCCGGCCCCGGTAACCGCTGTCGAGAACGAATTCGGCGGGCCGCCCAAGGTGATCTTCGACCCTGCCGGCTGGAGCCAGATTGACTTGCCGCACGACTGGGCCGTCGATCTGCCGTTCGTGAATCAGCCGCACCTTGCGTCGCGAGGCTATAAGGCGCTCGGGCGCGAGTTCCCCGAGTCCAGCATCGGCTGGTATCGGCGCGAGTTCGACATTCCGGCGTCCGATCAGGGGAGGCGCATCTCGGTGGAATTCGACGGCGTCTATCGCGATTCCACCGTGCTATTCAACGGCTTCTACCTCGGCCGCAATTTCAGCGGCTATGCGCCTTTTCAATTCGACCTGACGGATTTCGTCCGTTATGGACAGAAGAACGTTCTGGCGCTGCGTGTGGATGCCACGCTCGGCGACGGTTGGTTCTACGAAGGCGCGGGAATCTACCGCCACGTCTGGCTGGTGAAGACGGACCCGCTGCATGTGCCGCAGTGGGGCACGTACGTACGATCGCAAGCGCATGCGCGCGGGTCGACGTCCATGGTGGCGATCACCACCGAAGTCCGGAACGACGGCGATGCCGAGAAGGCCTGCCGCGTGATCTCGCAGGTCGTCGACGCCGACGGCAAGGTGGCGGGCACGGCAGCCTCGGTGACGGAATCGATCAAGGCAGGGTCGAGCCGGGTATTCGAGCAGGAGACCGTGGTGGAAAACCCATCGCTGTGGTCCATCGAAACGCCGCACTTATATCAGCTCAAGACTACCGTCGAATCCGGCGGCATAGCAACGGATCGCTACGAGACTACCTTTGGAATTCGCAGCATCCGCTTTGATGCCGACAAGGGCTTCCTGCTGAACGGCAAATCCGTGAAGGTTCAAGGCACGTGCAATCATCAGGACCACGCCGGAGTGGGCGCCGCCCTGCCGGACCGCATCCAGTCCTACCGCATCGAGCGTCTGAAGGCGATGGGGTCCAACGCCTACCGCACCTCGCACAATCCGCCCACGCCCGAGTTGCTGGACGCCTGCGATCGCCTCGGCATGGTGGTGATGGATGAGACGCGCATGATGTCGTCGGCGCCCGAGGGCCTGAGCCAACTCGAACGGCTGATCCGGCGCGATCGCAATCATCCCTCGGTGGTGATCTGGTCGCTCGCCAATGAAGAGCCGGAACAGGGCACCAGCACCGGAGCGCTTATCCTCGCGAGCATGAAGCGTCTGGCGCGCCAACTCGATCCCTCGCGGCCCGTCACCGCCGCCATGGACGGCGGCTGGGGCCACGGCATCTCCGCTGTTGTCGACGTGCAGGGGTTCAATTATCACGACCGGTCGATCGACGACTTTCACGCAAAGTTTCCCTCGAAACCCACGATCGGAACCGAGACCGCCAGCACTGTCTCGACGCGCGGCATCTACACGAACGATTACCAGCGCGGCTACGTGAGCGCCTACGACGTGAACTATCCGCTGTGGGCCGCCACAGCCGAAACCTGGTGGTCGATCTACGGCCGGCGTCCCTGGGTGGCGGGCGGCTTCGCCTGGACGGGCTTCGATTATCGCGGCGAACCGACGCCGTACGAGTGGCCGTGCATCAACTCGCACTTTGGAATCATGGACACGTGCGGCTTCCCCAAGGACAATTTTTTCTACTACCAGGCGTGGTGGACCGGCGAACCCGTGCTGCACCTGCTTCCGCACTGGAACTGGGCCGGCCACGAAGGCGAGGAGATCGATGTCTGGGCGCACACGAACCTGGATCGCGTGGAGCTGTTCCTGAACGGAAAGAGTCTGGGCGCCAAAAACGTCCCCCGATTCTCGCACGTGTCCTGGAAGGTGAAATACGCCCCCGGGACGATCGAAGCGCGGGGATTCAAGGCCGGACGCCAGGTCTTGACCGCCAGCCGCACCACGACGGCCGCGCCCTCGCGCATCGCCCTGCGGCCGGACCGTGCCCGCATCGCCGCCGACGGCGAAGACGTCTCGCTGATCACTGTCGAAGTGCAGGACGACCAGGGCCGCGTGGTGCCCACCGCAGGTAATGAGGTCGCATTTCGCGTCGCCGGTAACGGTCGCCTGATCGGACTCGGCAACGGCGACCCGAGCTGTCATGAATCGGACCACGGCGCCACGCGCAGTGCCTTCAACGGCCTCGCCATGGCCATCGTGCAGGCGTCGAAAGAGCCCGGCGAACTGGTGGTGGAGGCGTCATCGCGCGGGCTCGAGTCGGGGTCTGTGAGGATCGCGTGCGAGGCTGCGAAGCTGCGGCCCGCTGTTGCCTGACAGCATGCGGACTTAAGTGAAAACGGGCGTGGGCTGGAGTTCCGAAGGGAAATGCGAATCAAGGGGTTTTTGAGACGCGTCTAGTGCGAGTCCGCCTGGCAGACAACCACTCGGCCGCTACACTTGGGTTCCGCGCCTCCACCGAGACTAATTGAATTCTTCCTGGACCGATATTCCGGGCGCCACGAGCGCCAGTCCACGACTTGTATTCGGCTGCGGCGAGTGCTATGTTACCGCCCGGCGGGGATCACGACGGGAAGCCGGTTGTAGGCCCCGAAAGGAGAGTCCGATGAACCACACCTCACGATCTGCCCGCACACCCCACCAGTTCACCGCCAAACTTCATAAGAACTTGAACGATTACGCACTCAACGCCGCCGCTGCCGG
>JASHPE010000141.1 GCA_030038235.1 Terriglobia bacterium | reverse complement strand
CTTCTGCTTATCCGGTTGTTTCAGGTTGCGTCTTAGCCATACTATGTAGGGTGCCACGTCCGCCCTTTCCTACGACACTCCGCCAGTTTCAGCTCGAATACGCTACCGAAGAGGCCTGCCAGAAATATTTGGCGCAGTGCCGCTGGCCGGAGGGTTTCGTCTGTCCTCGCTGCGCGCACCACCGCGGCTACCCTCTGGCTGGAGGAAGGCGCTGGGAATGCGCCGCCTGCGGTCATCAAGTATCGCTGACTTCGGGTACCGTCCTTCATAATACGAAGACGCCGCTGAACCTGTGGTTCTGGGCCGCCTACCTGATAACCACCGACAAACGGGGTGTCTCGGCATTGCTCCTGCAGCGCCAGCTTGGCCTCCGACGTTACGAAACCGCCTGGATGATGCTCCACAAGCTGCGCCGAGCCATGGTCAACGTGACTCGCGAACCACTCCGGGGCGAAGTCGAGATCGATGACACGTGGGTAGGTGGAACCCAGGCGGGCATCCGAGGAAGTCGCCAACTGAAGGGGCGCCGGGCGGCACTCGTGTTGGTCGCAGTTGAGAGGCGGGGAAGGGCCTCGGGGCGCCTCCGCATGGCCGTCATCCCGGACTTCGCGGCCAAGACCATCAACAGCTTCCTCATGAAGAATGTGTCGGTGGGAGCGACCATCTACACCGACGGGCTGAAGAGTTTCGCAGGCTTGGAAGGTCTGGGTTTCAAACATGTCCCTCGCACTCAGCCCTTGAGGTCCGAACTGCGCAAAGGTGCCAAATCGGTCGTGCCCTTGGCCGACCGAGCCATCGGGAACCTGCAACAGTGGCTGGTTGGCACCCACCACGGCGTTAGCCGCGCCCAACTCCAGGTCTACCTCGACGAGTTCGTCTTTCGGCACAACCGCCGGCGGCAACCCATGGCTGCATTCCAAACCCTCCTTGGTCTCGAAACCGCTCATCATCCCACACCCTACGAGGAGATTCGAAGGGCGAAAGACCTGTCAAAGTCTCCTGCCCTGCCTGCCGCTACCGATCCCGCCAGCGGCCTTCCTGAAACAACCGGATAAGCAAGAGCCAGCTACCATATTCCGCGCAGCAGCAAGGAGTCAAGGGTGATGCTTAATGCGCCACAGAACCAAGGCGGCAGCAACGATCACGACGAAGGGCATGAGTTGTATGAGGAAATCCACTGAGCACTAGCCTCTGAGTGACATCGTGATACCTGTTCAAATGCGGAGTCTGTGACGATCATCACACTCAGAAGAAGGCGGGGTTCGTTGCGCCTTCTCCCCCCTGCACAAAGCGAGTAGGCCGTTTGGGGCGAGCCCTCGCTTTGTCTTACAGCTAACGGCAAAAATGCTAACACCACTCGGCATCGCTCTTCAATCCGAAAAACAGGGTATTACCTTCCTGTCCCACAGGCACAATGCCGCGTCTTAATTGGGGTGAATCGTGCAGTCCAGCAGTTCAAGAAACTGTGTATTGGCAGTGCGGAACTCTTTTGCAAGCTGTAGCTGCCTTCGTGCATCGGGGGCGCTCGACAGGGCGTATTTCAACAGAGCCTCAGTCGCATCATCCATGCGAGCGGCAGCCATTTTGAGGTCGAGCCTCTGTTGGTCTGTCAACGGCATCACACGTTCCGTTTTGGGGATTTCGGCAGCTAGTATAGGGCCGGTCGGCGGGAATCGCAAGGGCCTGCCGATACGATAGTGGGCTTGATTTTCGGTGATAAAAACAGGGAGGCGGTTGGAACAATTCCTGAAGGAGCCGCCTCCCCAATCCAAGGCGGGTAAAAAAAGGGGGAAAGGACACCGCTGCCTTGGAAAACGCCTATAATAGCACGCTATTCGAGAAGGGAGAGACGCGACCCGCCCCCGTAAGCGCCCCTCTCCCGTGCCCCGCCACGAATGCGTTGCCGCCCAATACAGCACCCATTGGGCAAACCGGAAAAAACGGGCCTCAAAAGCTGAGGCCCAGGCCACCTACGAGAAGCTGCGTTAAGCCGCAGTCTTGTACTGAACGGTATACACCACTTTTAACTTGATTGGCAACGGTAATGTCGGTGATGGCCATCACATGACCCTGTAACGGCTCGCACCGCCCCGGCCCTCACAGGAAGGGCAGCATTGCCTTGAGGAGCATTGGAACATGGAAGTCGGCAGAAATTAGATACGGGGTTTTCGAGGACGATCTTGGAAGCGAGCTGCCGCACTGGATCCGGGCTGTTGATACGCTGGACCGAGGAAAGCGTATTTGCGAGAATGCCTCCGAAGTTGGGCACTCTTACTTTGTTTAGGATTTTCAGGACAGAAGGTCCAACTCAGAGGTGCCGTGCCGGAAAACTGCGAGTTGAGGTGCTGGGCGCACCTCAGAGTGTCTTGATCAGGCCGCCGTCGATCACATAGTTTGACCCCGTGACGTTTGCGGTGCGCGGAGAGGCAAGCAGCACCACGAGGGTCGCGACTTCTTCTGGCGTCGTCATGCGCCCGGTGGCGAGGCCGCCGATTCTGGCGAGTGCGTTTTTCCTAGCCGTCTCCGGATCGATACCCGTGGCCTTCGCGACGGTCCGGGCAACACCGCCCCAGCCAGAGGTCCGTGCTGACCGGGCCTGGAGACACGTCATTGATGCGGATGCCATGCGGGCCGAGCTCCTGCGACAGCGCCTTCGTGAGATTGACAAGCGCGGCTTTGGCGGCGCCGTAATCGACCGTGCCGGTATCCGGCTGGAAGAAGGCGTTGACAGAGGCGACGTTTACGATGGCACCACCGCGGCCGATCATGTTGGCCACGGCTGCCCGCGTCGCCCGCAGCGCCGCAAAGAAGTTGATGTTCATCGCCCATTCGAAGTCCTCATCGCTCGTGCCGAGAAATCCGTTCAGACGGAGCCGGACGCCGCCAACGTTGTTTACCAGTACGTCGATACGGCCGTAATCGTCGGCCGCACGTTTCACCAGCTGGCCAGGACCATCTCGTGATCCAAGATCGACCGCAACAGGTGTAACGCGCTCCATTCCATGCAGGTTTTCGACCGTGCGGGCGCCAGCGACGACGACGGCGCCCTCGGCGACCAGTGCCCGTGTGACGGCAAGCCCAATGCCCTTGCTCGCACCTGTCACGACACAAATCTTATCTTCGAGTTCGAGGTCCATTGGTTTGCGATGGGTGAACCAAATCTCCGACGATAGCCCTCCGCAGGCTCGGGGGCCGACGCGCCCGCGACACGACACTACACCCTTCGTCCCAGCAAAGCAAGGTATATTGGGTCTGAAGCTCAAGCCGCGGAGGACTGGTGTGACCGGTGTTCCGCGAGAAGACAAGATCTCGTGAAGGCCCGCGCAGGGCGGCTGCGGTGTTGAAACTCGAGTAGCCGAATCCAACGTACCAAGGGTCAAGTCATGGAGAAGGCGACAGGCTCTCCCGCAAAAGCCCTACTAGGAAACGGACAAGCGGAGCGTGACTCGGGACTGTTCCCGATCGGGTCTGTCCTCAACTTAGAGAGGTTGATCTTTGCCGGTTCACCGCTATCCGAAGTTCTAACGAGTATCGCGCAG
>JASHPE010000140.1 GCA_030038235.1 Terriglobia bacterium | reverse complement strand
TGGCCAGCAGATACGTGGGTATGTTCACGCTCATCGAAATCCAGAGCGCGGCGTAATTGTAGGTGGTCCAGGTGCGCAGCACGGGCGGGATCGCGGCCAGGTCCTTGTTCCAAAGCCAGCTCTCGGGATTGGCGATTGACGATTGTGGATTGCCGATTGCTTCGTTGACCAGTGAACTGTCCGAGGCTGTAGACATGGTGAAAATCGAAATTCGAAACTCAAAATTCGAAAACTCGGCTTCTGACTTCTTGCTTCTGCGTTACGCCTGCACGAGCGATTTATACGTGTCCGGGCGGCGATCGCGGAAGAATTGCCAGGTGGCGCGAACCTCTTGGATCAAGTCGAGGTCGAGATCGGCGACCACCAACTCGTCGCGATCGCGGCTGGCCTGCGCGATGATCTGGCCGCGCGGATCGCAGAAGTAGCTCTGACCGTAGAATTCGCCGATGTCCCACGGCTTCTCGTGGCCCACGCGATTGATGGCGCCCATGAAGTATCCGTTGGCGACGGCGTGCGCTGGCTGTTCGAGCCTCCAGAGGTATTCCGAAAGGCCCGCGACCGTCGCCGATGGATTGAAGACGATCTGAGCGCCGTTCAAGCCCAGCGCTCGCGCGCCTTCGGGAAAGTGGCGGTCGTAGCAGATATAGACGCCGATTTTCGCGTAGCGAGTCTCGAAAACCGGATACCCCAGGTTGCCCGGCGTGAAATAGAACTTCTCCCAGAATCCGGGATAACAGTGCGGGATGTGCTGCTTGCGGTATTTCCCGAGATAACGTCCGTCGGCATCGATCACGGCCGCGGTGTTGAAGTAAAGGCCGGTGATCTCCTCCTCGTAGACCGGAATCACCATCGCCATGCGGTGTTTCTTCGCGAGCTTTGCCATCTGCTGGGTCGTCGGCCCGTCCGGGACGCGCTCGGTCAATTCATACCAGCGCGTCTTCTGTTCCGCGCAGAAATAGGGGCCGTAAAAAAGTTCCTGCAAGCAGAGGATCTGCACTTTCTGACGGACGGCTTGCGCGATCAAGCCAGCGTGCTTCGCGATCATCGCTTTGCGGATCGCCGCGAGCGACATTTCGTCGGGCGAGAATTCGCAACTGGCTTGAATTAGTCCGCAACGTACGACGTTGGGCACGTGGCTTCCTCCTTGAGCAAGAAACAACTAACTGACATACTGACCAACTGACGTACTGAACCATGGTCGAGAAATTCATGCGAGAGGCGGTCGGTCTCGCGTTCGAGAACGTGCGTTCCGGAGGCGGCGGACCGTTCGGCGCCGTCGTTGTCCGGGGCGGCGACGTCATCGGGCGCGGCGTCAACGGCGTCACCGCGAGTGATGATCCCACGGCGCACGCGGAAATCGTGGCCATTCGCGCCGCTTGCCGGAGCCTCGGCTCCTTTCAACTGCGCGATTGTGAGATGTACGCCTCCTGCGAGCCATGCCCCATGTGCCTTGGCGCTATCTACTGGGCGCGCTTGCGATGCTACTATTACGCCGGCACCCGCAGCGACGCCGCCCGCGCCGGGTTCGACGATTCGTACATCTACGACGAAATCGCGAAGCCCGCTGAGCAGCGCGCGATTCCGGGCTCGCGCGTCGTGCTCGCCGAGGCGGGGCAGGTCTTCGACGAGTGGATACGGTCGGGCGCTAAGACGCCGTATTGATCGTCCCGCGCCGGGCCTGCGAAGCAGTTCCCTCAGACCTGGATTGCCCAATCCTTCACTGCACTCGGCTGGGTCCATTTCTGGATGCCGCGGATCTGATTGTGCGTCCAATACTCTTCCCAATTGATTTTTTCCGGCGCCCACGGCAGGCGCGCGCGGTCTTCGGGGCCGATCAGCGCGTAGGCGGCGCGGATGTGCTCGCACTCGAAGACGTAGCGGTTGTGAAGTACGAACGGCAGATACTGTTCCAGCGTCTGCTCGCGAAAGCTCGACTGCAAGCCGAAAGTGCGCAGCGCCGCGCTCCATCCCGCCAGACGCTGATGACCGGGTAAGCTGAGGGCTTCAAGCAGACTACGGGTGCGGGTGATAAAGCCTTGCATGCGCTCGACCCGCCGTTCCTGACGCGCGCGGCTGGCACGAGCCTCGGCCGCCGAGAGGAATCGCGGACCACGCGGAAGGCGCTGGCCGGCGGCCAGCCGCTGGACCATCGGCCGGCTGGCGCGCGCTTTCGAACCGCCAGCGCTCGCGTTCAGCCTGCGGGCCTCGTCGTGCAGCAGGCGCACCAGCGGCCCCAAGTGGATCGGATTCACGTCGGCGCTCGCGAGTTGATAAACGGGCTGGTGTTGACCGTGCAAGAGCAGCGCGCCCGCCACGAGGATGGCTGCGGCGACCTCATCGACCGGCACCACCTCCAAGGCCGCGTCGCGGCGCATGGGCCATTCTTTCATTCCGCCCAGAGCCATCAGCACCAGCGGCGCGGCTGTGCGTCCACCCTCGATCCAGCCCGGAAACGGGAAAGACAGCGAACTCTCGATGATCGCTGGCCGCACGATCGTCCACGGGACTTCCAATTCTGCTGCGAGCACCTGCTCGCCGAGGCTCTTGGAATACGTGTAAGTGTTGACCCAGCCCCAATGCTCGGCGCGCTGGCGCCCAAGCGCGGTCAAGCGCTGCGCCAGTTCGCGCGGGCGGCGCCCCGACACTGCAGCGAGATCGCCATTCACGCCCGCGGAGCGATAAATCTCAGCCACGCGCTCCCGGCAATAGGCGAGTTCATCCTGCGCGCGGAAGCTCGAGTCGCCCGGTCCCTGCCGTCGGGGGTAGAAGCCCACAATGGGCTCGGTTTCTTCGACCAGGCCATCGGTGGCGCCGCAAACGAAGCAGGTGGAGACGTGCAGCAGTCGTGCGCCGGTCTGCCGCGCGAGCGCGGTCAGATGTTCAACACCTCCGACATTCGAGTGCAGCGAATCGTCGAGCGGCGGGAAGAAATCGACCCGTCCGGCGCTGTTGATGATCAAGCCGAGCCGGCCCGCGAGGCTCTGCGCTTCATGGTCGGAGAGTCCTGCAGCCGGCAAACCTACGTCACCCGCCCAGACGGTGATGCGCCTCGCGAGATCGTCCTTGGGTCGCTGCTGTTTGAATCGCTCGACGACAGGACCGAGCGCCGGCGAGCCCAGCACGTCACGCTCGAATCGCGCGGCCGGCGACAGGCCTTTCGCGGGCCGCACCAGCACGTGCAGGTGCTTGAACTCCGGATAGCGGTCAATCATCAGTCCCAGGACAACTTTGCCGAGGAAACCGCTGGTTCCCGTAATCAGGATTTCGTTCTCGCGAAATGCCCGGCCAACGTCGATCATTCCCTGGCCCCTAACCCCTGGCCCGCCCCTACGCGCCCGCGGGCGGTTGCTGCGCCAAGCGCCGCGACTGCTGGTACGTGTAAATCACGCGGTGGATCACGGTCAGTTGCGAGAAGACCGTGATCACCCAGAGCACCGGCGCCATTCTGTCCGTCAGCGCGCCGATGATAATCAACACGATGCGCTCGGGCCGCTCGAGAAACCCGACCTTGCACTTGGGAATCAGGTTTTCGGCGCGCGCGCGCGTATAGCTGGTCATGACGGCGCCGATCATGGCCACGGCCACGAGCGTCACGTACCAGAAGCGGTAGATGCGGCCGTAATAGACGAGCAATCCGACCAGCAGCAGCAGGTCGGAATAGCGGTCCACAACCGAGTCGAAAAAGCCGCCGAAAGGCGTCACACGCTCCGTAACGCGCGCCACCGGACCGTCGGTGAGGTCGAAAATCGCGGCCAAAATCACCGTCGCACCCGCCCAGCGGAAGTATCCGTAGGCGAACAGGTAAGCTGCGAATACGTTGATGCCGAATCCGATGGCGGTGAGGACGTTGGGATTAATATGGGCGGCGGCGAATGCCCTGACGATCTTCGCCCAGAGATAACGTCCACCTTGTCCGATGCGGTATGTGATCATGCGATCTCGGTGGCGCCTCGCACTGTCGTTGAGAACGCCCGCATTCAATATATCGACCGGGGGCGGGCAGGCGCAACCGTGCTGCCGTCGTGGCACGGGCGTCGCGCCCGTGACTGGCCACGGCCAAGATGGCCGTGCCACCTCAAACCTGCCCGATCGCGTCAGCCCGCTTGGTTCCATCAGCGCCTCACCGAATCGGGAATGTCTTTTGGAATGAGCAGGTTCAAACTGACAAGCGGGCCGTGGCGCGACGCCGTGACCGGCACGCGCAAGACCACGCTCCGAAAAACCTCGATTTTGCTGGAAAATCGGCAAATCGCACCGCTTACGTGTTGTCGTCGCTCTAGTTACTGTTGAGTAAAATGCTTCATTCGATTCGCGAGCCCAAATTGTCATCTTATTGATTCTACAAAACATTCCCGTTTCGCCGGGGGCGCGTTTTTGATATTTCGACTTTTCTCGAAATGAATTCATGTCGCTCATTCCAAACGACATTCCCGTTTTCGGAATTTTGTAAACATTGTTCGCCGTGTAGCCCGGTTTTACTGATTCTAAAGGACATTCCCGCGATGGCCCTAGCCCACCCATTCCGGGAATGTTGTTGATTCTAAACAGAAATGCATTTTGGTTCGTGGATGTTAGAGCGGCGGCGTTTTTTCGTGTTTTTTCGGCTGTAGGTTTAGTTATGTCGGCTAGAACTACCGTTAAGAACCGGAGGTTCAGAGAGTTGTGAAATTCGAAGAATTCAGGTTTTGCAAACAAGGGGGCGCCCCTTAATCGTAATTTTCCCAAAATCCCGCCATCCTTGTGACCCCACATGACATTCCGGCTTTGGAGGGGCGTGCCCCACCGCATTTTCGCGGTGTTTTCCGCTATGTAGGTTGATCTACGGAGGCTAGACGAAAGGTGGTTGGCTGTGAAGCTCCGGGCGGTGCGGGCGGGATGCTTAGGCAGAGACAATACCAACCTCCAGGCGCCGGCCGGCCCCACCCAGCCGGGCGCAAGCGATCATTGCCCCCGCCGTTTTTCCGAATGCGTTAATGCATCATGGGTACAGGTCAGGTTGTCAAGAAAAAGGTTTGGCGTGTGGCGTTGTGGTTGTCCTGCTTGTGGTGCAGGCATCCCGCTTGCCACGGGCTCGCCTGACGCCTTACTGCTCCATGGCAGGCAGGATGCCTGCACCACGAGCGCTGGACACCACCGGATTACCTTGGCAGAATAAAAGTCTGCCCATTATCGGGGCGTGGCGCAGCCTGGTAGCGCGCTTGCCTTGGGCGCAAGAGGTCCCCGGTTCGAATCCGGGCGCCCCGACCAAGATTTGTTCTTCTCGTTGTTGAATGCGTTTTCGACTACGATTAGCCCCGCAAGTTGGACCGGTAGAAGCCAAGAAAAAGGTGGTGCGCTATTGTTCCGTTGCCGGAGTCATGACCACCCTACTTTGACGGCGCTGGGGGTGCCGGATTCGCGAGTTCCTTATGCCCCGGCACGCCCTGGTCGAACTTGGGATCGCCCATGTACGGTATGGTAGGCTTTGGCGTGATAGACACACCCCCCGGGCCTCCGCTCCGCACCGGATCCACAATGTGGGGAGTCACCAGCACCACCAACTCACTTCGCGAGGGCTCCACATTTTTCGACTTGAAGAGCTGGCCCAGGATGGGCAGACTGGCAATGCCGGGCACCTTGCTGAGCTCGGCCTGCACCCGCTGGTCGAGCAATCCGGCGATCCCGAAAGACTGCCCGTCCTTCAGCTCGATCTCCGATTCGGCGCGCCGCGTTGAGAGCGCCGGCACCGTGAAGCCGGAGATGGTCACCGCATTGGTGTAATCCAGAGTGCTCACTTCCGGAGCCACATGCAGCCGGACGCTGTTGTCCGGCTCCACCCAGCCGGTGAAATCCAGCTTCACGCCGAACGGCCGGAATTGAATGGTCACCACACCCAAAGCCTGTCCTCCTTGCACGACGGGAAAGGGGAACTCGCCGCCGGCCAGGAAGGTGGCCTTCTGACCGCTGAGCGCCAGCAGGTTGGGCTCGGCCAAAATCTGCAGCACGCTCTTCTGCTCCAGATCCTGGATCACCGCGCCCAGGTTGAGGTCGGGACGGTACAGGAAGATGTTCAGGAGGCTGGAAAGACTCAAGGTCCCGGTTCCACCTTGGAAGGGCTTTCCCGTGACCGTGGTGCCTGATCCGCTGCTGCTGGTGCCGCTGATGGGCCCATATTGCTGGGTGCTGATCACGCCCAGGGTGTTGCCCGCGCCCGTGCTGAAGAGATTGAAGCCGGACTCCTGCAGCAGCGTGCGATCCACTTCCGCGACCCTGACTTCGAGCAGAATCTGGCGGTCGTGCCAGAGCGCGCCCTGGGTGAGCGAGTCCACCACTTGGGTCGAGTAAACGCTGGCCATCTTGACCAGGTCGTCCTCGGCGTGCTGGTCCCGGACGGCGCCGGAAAGGATCACACGGCCGCCATCCACCTGAACCTGGACGCCACTGTCGGGATAAGCCCGCTGAATGGCGTTCCGCAATCCGGCCACGTCGAGATCCACGGTCACATCCAGCATGCGCGAGGCGCCGCCGGAGTCCCACAGGATCAGGCTGCTGGTCCCGGGCGCTTTGGCCTCCACCACCACTTCGGAGGGGCCGGTGGCCAGCGTTTGAATGGTGGCGGGATTGCTCACGAGCACGCGCTTCACCGGTTTCTCGAAATTAATGACCACGGACTTGCCGACCAGAATGTGAAGGGGCTGGGCCTCGGGAGAATCCGCCGGCCGGGGCAGGCCCGTTCCGCCGCGCGGCGCCGTCAGCAGAAGGCCCGCGGCCAGAATCAGGGTTGCTAAACTCTTC
>JASHPE010000012.1 GCA_030038235.1 Terriglobia bacterium | reverse complement strand
GACGCCCTAGAGCGACGGCATTGCGGTTCTTGACCCTTTTTGCGGGTGAGGCGGGTTCTTCTTCGGTGAGCAAACGGACAACCTCGAATGCACGCTCGTTTGGGTCTTTGGGGAGCTTCTTCGGTTTGATCATGGCCCATTATCGCACGCGCAGGCCGACGAGCAATGGGGCTTCTGATATCCAAAATTCAACTTGAGTCACTACCCAGCTTTCGGCAAGTTTGACGAATATCAGCTTGTCAAGTACGATCGCGCGCAGCCCGTTCGTCTTCGGGACGTGCTGTTCCTGTGCCACGCCAAGCCTCGCGACGAGGCTCAGGCGATGCTCTGGAAGCGTTTAGTGGAGGGCCAGCTCGCCACGCCCGACACGTGGGAAGTGCCGCTTTCGGCCACCCGCGGCGACGGAAAGCGCGAAGCGTGGGAGCGACTGCTCCGCGAGCGCAGGCTCGGGGCGCTCGCGCTTCTGCGCAACTTGCGCAACCTGAAGCAGGCGGGCGTGGACGAGGGCCTGGTGCGCGAAGTTCTCGGGCGGATGGAGACTTCGCGCGTGCTGCCTTTCCGCTTCATCGCGGCGGCCCGTCACGTCCCCGAGTGGGAGGAGCCGCTCGAGAGGGCCATGCTGCGGGCAGTAGAGTCCCGGGAGAAGCTGCCGGGACACACGCTGCTGGTTGTGGACGTTTCCGGCTCCATGACGGCGCCGCTTTCACGCCGGTCGGAGATGCTGCGCACGGACGCGGCTTATGGCCTCGCCATTCTCCTGCTCGAGGTCACAGAAAGCGTGAGTGTCTACAGCTTCTCGGACCGGCTGGTTCGCGTGCCGCCGCGGCGCGGATTCGCGCTGCGCGACGCCATCGACGCAAGCCAGCCCCACAACGCCACCTATCTCGGCGTGGCTCTCCGTCAGATCGAGGAGAGCTGCGATCGTCTGATCGTGATCACCGACGAGCAGGCACACGACAACATCGCGAGCCCGCGAGCCCGCGGCATCATGATCAACGTGGCGAGCTACAAGAACGGCGTCGGCTACGGTGAGTGGACGTACATCGACGGCTGGAGTGAGGCGCTGGTCGATTATGTCCGGGAGCTGGAGCGGTTGCCGGATTAGCTGGGAGCCGGCCGGGTTATTGCTGTAGCTGGCCGGCTTTCACAACCTTCGTTGGCGCTTACGAGCGGGATCGTTGCGGGAGGTACACATGGACCGCCGGGGCTTATCGGGCAGGTCTTCTCGGCAACCTCAATGCGGGGCAATCTGGCTCCGCTGCTCGCTGCGCGGCCGCAACCGTGCCCGGGTTGACGCCGGAGCCGCAGCTTTATCCATCACCGTGTTCAGGGTGTAAACCAGATCGCGCGGGGCCATCGGCGGGACAATGAAATCCGCCGCCCCTGCATCCTGGGTGTCGAGATAGAGCTTCATACTCACCACCCGGGACATCACAATCACCGGTGTCCCTTTCGCTGCCTTTTGCACCAGCCGGATAACGTCCTTCCAACTGCCGTCGGCCAGCGTGACGTCGGTCAGCACCAGATCCACCGGACCTGCTTCTTTCAACAGACTTCGTGCTTCCGCACACCGATGCGCCTGAGAAGTGCGGATTTCCTGTTCGTGCAGCATCTCTTCGAGCCCACGAAACGCGTCAGGTTCGTTGTGAACCAGCAAGACGGAGCGCACGCTCTTCATAGGCACCTCCGCTCGACACAACCTCGTCGCGGAAAAGCTTAAGATTGACGCGGATTACCATCTAATACTATCCCATTCGGGAAGAGTGTCAAGCTAAATTGGTATTAATTCTCTTTTGAATAACCGGTAACCCTTCGCTTAACCTCAGGGCAATGGCGTCGAGATGGCCGCGATCGTCAACATGCGGCCTTTGAACCACATCGGCGTCCTTCGTTGCGTCAGTTGCTGTGAAGACTGTCGGAACTCGATCTTCTTCCCAATCGCCCCCCAAGCACTTCATAATCCAGATAGCTGCTGAAGAGGAGGGGATTGTGGATCGCCGTGACGCGCTACGTTCAGGGTTGGTGATGGCGGCCTCGGGCTTGGTAAGCGGCGAAGGCTCCGGTCGGCAAGCCGGGTCTCCGGGCGGAGAGGCTGCGCCCGCGTCTCCCCAAACCAGCGCGTCCGCGGCGCTGCAGCACTTCTTTGACGCCGAGTGGGACTGGAACCTGGAGCGCGCTCCGACCTGGGCGTCGTTACTTGGCGACCGGCGCTGGAACGATCGTTGGGAGGACGTGAGCCTCGACGCCATCGAGCACAATCATCAGCATCGTGTAGCGGCCCTCGAGCGGCTGTCGGCAATCGACCGCACCGTGCTTTCGCCTCGCGATCAGCTCAACTACGACCTTTTCCAGCGCGACTACGCGATGGCGGTCGAGGAACACTCGTTCCGCTGGTACCTCGTTCCACTCAACCAACGCGGCGGCATACAGACGTCTGATGAATTGACCGACGAGTTGCGGTTTTCCAACGTGAAGGACTATGAAGACTGGATCACGCGCCTGCGGGCATTTCCGGTCTACATGCAGCAGACGATGGCGCTGATGCGCGAAGGCATCCGCCAGAAGATGCTGCTGCCGCGAGTGGTGATGGAGCGCGTGCCGGCGCAGATCGGTCACCAGATCGTCAGCGATCCCGCCGCAAGCCCGTTCTACAAGCCGTTCCGCCGGTTTCCCGACAGCATTGCGAAAGAAGATCAGGAGGGCTTGGCTGCCGCGGCGCGCCACGCGATTGATGGCGTGACCGCCTCCTTCGTCAGCTTCAAGCGCTTCTTCAGCGGAGATTATCTGCCCGCGTGCTTCGATCAGGTGGGCATCTGGCAGGTACCGAACGGCCCCGCGCTTTACGCCTTCGATGTCCGCAAGTTCACAACCACCAATCTGACGCCCGCCCAGGTCCACCGGATCGGGCTCGACGAGGTGGCGCGCATCGAAGCCGAGATGGAAACGGTGCGTGCGAGCACGGATTTTAAGGGATCGCGCGACGAGTTCTTCAACTATCTACGCACCGATCCCCGCTTTTTCGAGAAGACGCCGGAAGACTTGCTCAAGAGCTACCGCGCGCTCGCCAAGCAAGTGGACCCGGAACTGGTGAAGCTGTTCCGCACGCTGCCCCGCATGCCTTACGGCGTGGAGCCGATCCCGGCCGCGGTCGCGCCGGACACCACCGCGGCCTACTACAGCCAGGGCGCTGCCGACGGATCGCGCGCCGGCACTTACTATGTGAACCTTTATCGTCCGGAGATGCGCCCCAAGTGGGAGATGACGGCGCTCACCTTGCACGAGTCTGTCCCGGGCCATCACATCCAGATCGCGCTGGCCATGGAGCAGACCGATCTGCCCAAGTTCCGCCGCTATGGCTTCTATAACGCCTTTGGCGAAGGCTGGGCGCTCTACGCCGAGTCGCTGGGGGACGAGCTGGGGTTGTATGGCGATCCCTATTCGAAGTTCGGCCAGCTCACCTACGACATGTGGCGCGCCGTGCGCCTGGTAGTCGATACCGGCATCCACTCGATGCGCTGGACTCGGCAGCAAGCCATCGACTACTTCATGGCCAAAGCGGCCAAGGCCGAATTGGATGTGGTGAACGAGATCGACCGCTACATCGCCTGGCCGGGCCAGGCACTAGCCTATAAGATTGGCCAGCTCAAGATCCGCGAGCTGCGGAACAAGGCGACGGCGGTTCTGGGACCCCGTTTCGATGTAGGTGAATTCCACGAAACGGTGCTAAAGGAAGGTGCGCTGCCACTCGATATCCTGGAGCGCAACGTCAACCAGTGGATCGGCCTGCCAAACGAACGGGCCTAGCTGTGGCGGCGATGTCCTCACCGGGCCACAGAACACTCACAGGTGCCGTTCGATCATCTTGACGACTTCGTCTTTCGATCTCACGCCGCTTAATTGCTCTGCGACCTGGCCGCCCTTGAAAAGCAGCAGCGCCGGAATCCCGGTAATGCGGTAGCGCGTGGTGACGTTGAGGTTATCGTCCACGTTGATTTTGCCCACCACGGCGCGTCCGCTGAACTCCTGGGCCACTGCTTCCACGGTAGGGCCAATCGAGCGGCACGGCATGCACCAGGTCGCCCAGAAGTCCACCAGCACCGGCTTGTCAGACTTCAGCACCTGCTCGTCAAAATTCTGGTCGGTAAACTCCACTAAACCATTTGCAGCCATCAGCTTCTCCTTGTTTCCCTTCGATTGTCCAATCCAGACCCGCACCGGGTGGCGAGCCTTTAAGACTCTATCGGACCTTCCGTTCGGGGCAACCGCCCACCATTAGATGCAGGTTCGCGTCCGAGGACGCAGTGACCGAAGTCACACTTTCGCCGACGCTCCAGCCGGCACGGGCCTTACAGCCGTCGATTGGAGCAGCGACCGGTACAGGTCGACGTATTCTGCCGCCGATCGAGACCAGGAAAAGTCCTTGCGCATGCCGTTCAACATGATCCGCTTCCATAGTCGCGGCCAGCGGAAGGCTTCGAGCGCCCGCCCGATGGCGTCGAGCAGCGCCGCGGCCGTGTACTCGTGGAACTTGAAGCCGGTGCCCGACGTTCCGTCGAAGGCGTCGATAGTATCATCCAGTCCTCCGGTGGCCCGCACCACGGGCACCGTGCCGTACTTCAGGCTGTACATCTGGTTCAGGCCGCAAGGCTCGTAGCGCGAAGGCATCAGGAAGATGTCGGAACCGGCCTCGATCAGATGCGCCAGGGCATTATCGTACGCGACTCTGACGAGGAACTTCGCTGGATGCTTCTTCGCGAGACGGTCGAACAGTTCTTCGTACTCGCGCGCGCCGGTGCCGAGGACGACGAGGTAAACGTCGAGAGTGGCGAGCGTTTCCGGAATCTCAGCCAGCAGGTCGAATCCCTTTTGACGATCGAAGCGCGAGACGATACCGAGCACCGGCCGCGACAGCACTGGCGCCTCAGCGCCCATTCTTTCGAGCAGCGCCCGCTTGCAGTCCTTCTTGCCTTCCAGATTCTCCGGCGTGAAGTGTGCCGGAATCAGCGGATCCGTGGCCGGATTCCACTCTTCGTAGTCGGCGCCGTTCAGAATTCCGCGCAGCCGGCCGGCATTCTTCCGCAGCACGCCTTCGAGTCCCACACCGAACTCCGCGGTCTGAATCTCGCCGGCATACCTGGGGCTAACGGTCGTGAGCGCGTCAGCAAAGACGATTCCGCCCTTGAGAAAATTCACCCGGCTGTAATATTCGAGCGTCTCGCTGGTGAAGACGCTGTCGTCGAGCGAGATCTCGCTGAGCGCCGAGTGGGGAAAATCGCCGTGGTAGGCGACGTTGTGAACGGTGAACACCGTGCGCGTGTCGTAAAAAAACAGGTCGCTCTTGTAGTTCCGCTGCAAATAGACGGGCACGAGCGCCGTCTGCCAGTCGTGACAGTGGATGATCTCGGGCGGCGGCCCCATCCGCTTGATGAATTCGAGCGCCGCGAGGCAAAATCCGGCGAAGCGCAGGTGATTGTCGGGATAATCCAAGCCTGTCGCTTTGTCCTGATACAAGCCGTCGCGGTCGAAGAACTCGGGGCAATCGACCAGGTAGGTGCGTACACCGTGGCTCGCGCCGCCGTCTTGAATGCTGGCAAAACGGAAGCCGGCGCCGAGCGGCAGGGTGACGCTGCGCGCTCGGTCCACCATCGGTCCCTGCGGCGTGGCGCGATGGCGGGGCAGGATGACATCCACGTCGAAGCCGAGCGCCACCAATGCGCGCGGAAGCGCGCCGACCACGTCAGCGAGCCCGCCCGTTTTTGAGAATGGGACGCCTTCGGGCGCCACGAAAACGATTCGCAAAGGGATCGACCGTGAGTGAAATTGAATGACCCGAGCTATCCACCTTAGGGGAAGGCGGAGCGGCGTGTCAAGGTTGAGGATAATCTGTAGCCGCGGAGCCAATCTGCATTCGGTTGAGACCCAAAGCCCGTTACTGGCACAAAGCAAAGGACTTTCCAGCTTTGTTCCCGCAGCGTCGGTTCGCCAAGCCAAGCAGCGGCCGCGCAACTCCGAGCGTCCGAACGCAGTTCTGCTCCCGAACCCGGTTCCGCCCGAGTCTTGTCGCCCGCGATTGATAGCCGAGCGGCGGCGCCCCGCGCCGGTGGGCCCCATGAAGCATTGGGCCTTGGCACGCTCCGCCCGCAGCCTGGCGGGGCTCAATTGTTTTAGAGGGGCGGAGTTCGATACAAGCACGGCCATGGGCGGACCCTGGCGCAAATCGAGGATTTGCCAGCTGAGATTTTCTTATATACCATGTGATTAATCTTGTCAACGGAGAAGAGCCTCGTGATGTTGCCCAGAGCCTGGCACATGAAGCACATGAAACCGCTGATGGGGAAGGGGGGCGCATTGTTAGAGACAGGCCGCCAAGCCTGCCCACAGGCTAAAGCGCATTGCCTTAACGCCGCCGCTTTCGCCCGGTGGGCGGCGGCACATAGTGGAACTTGATCAGGTATATGTTCTCGCCCCGGCCGTGCTTGGCGACCTTGAGCAGATCGAGGACGCCCAGGAATCCCGACTCGCGCGCCAGCGCGGGAGTAATGTCCGGAAATCCGATCGGCTCGATGGAATCAATTTCGATTTCGCCCTCCTCCATCGGATATCGGCCGCCCACCTTGACGTGCGGACGCATCCAGATCCGGACGCTGCAGGTGATTTCTCCGCTGCGAACTCGTTCGCGGAGCCGCTTGGTGAAGACCATCGAATCCTACATCGGGTAGAACTCAGTTCGATCTGGCACGGCCATCTTGGCTGTGGCCATTCACGGGCGGGACGCCCGTGCCACGTCAAATTGAGTCACTACCCTACATCGACGGCACGTGGCGCACTTTTGTTGCTTGCGATCCCGGTCCCGGCTCCGGCACCGGCTTCGGCATGTTGGAATCCTTGAACCGCGGCACCATGTCGTCCGCCGTGGCGATCGCGTAGACAGCCGACGCGATCTCGACTGCGCCTTCCCGCACGTCTTCCTCGTAGATTCGTTCATAGGTGTCGAGATTTGTGTGATGCGTGAACGATCCATAGTCGAATGCGTCCTGCGCGAGTCCGATTCCCGGCAAACCCGCGTTGTTGAACGAGGTGCTGTCCGTTCCGCCGGTCCTGCGGCTGTCCGACGCGATCACACCTTCGAATCCCCAATCTGCGAACGGCATCATGGCGTTGCGCAACATGTCCGCGGCGCCCGCAGGCCCAAAGATCGATGCGCCGCGCGGCTTTCCCGTGCCCGAATCGATGTTGAAGTAGGCATCCAGCTTCGCATACTCCGGTTTCTGATTTTCAAAGCTGCCGAAGTGCTGCTTCACATAGGCGAGCGAACCCAGCAGTCCCTCTTCCTCTCCGCTCCAGAGCGCGACGCGAATTGTTCGCCGCGGCTGCACGTGCAGCGTCGCCAGAATCCGAACCGCCTCCAGCATCATCGACGCCCCGATTCCGTTGTCGGTCGCGCCCGTGGCATCATGCCATGAATCGTAGTGGCCGCCGAGCATCACGATTTCGTCCTTCTTGTCAGTTCCCGGAATTTCACCGATCGCATCATATGCTGTCGTCCCCTTCGGATACTCCTTGTTCTGGATATTGATCTTCAGCGTGACCGCGGTCCCGTCGCCCAGGACTCGCGAAATGCGGCCGTAATCTTCGTTGCGCATCACGAGCGTCGGTACCGCGCGCGTCCAGTCGTAGGTTCCGTTCTGCTGCGCGATGATTACTCCGTGCGCGCGCCCGGCGTCGTTCACGCGCACCAGGGCGCCGTTGTCCACCAGGAACTGATCCACCTGCCGCGAGACTTCCTGGCGCGTCAACTGCCCTGCAGGCAATTTCGGCTGTTCGGGAAATTGGAACGGCCGCGGATTCGCACCGAAGCGTGACTTCCATTCGTCTTCAGAGCGCCGCATCGGGGCCGGATTCATCTCCTCGGCGACTTCGACGTGCTTTCCGACGAATACAATTTTTCCATGCACTTTGGCTTTGACGGAATTCAAGTACGCGTCAAGCTCGGCCTGCGTCGGCTGCTTCGGATCCGGCGGTTTTGGAGCCGGCGGCATGGGCGGCGCAGCCCACTTTGGCTCCGGAGGGGGCGGCGCGCCCCCGCCGAAATTGAATCCCGCTCCAGTTGGCGGCGCCATCCCAGGAGGATCGATCAACACCACTTGGGCGGTCACCACGCCCTTCGTGCTCGGCGTCCACGCCAGCGGCTTCGCCATCAATTGGCCGTGAAACGGCGAGATCGCGTCCGCCGTCAGATCCATGTTTTCCCAGCCAGGGACGGGCGTGGCCGCACTCGGCGGCTGAAAGGCCCACGGTTCAAGGTGCGCGTTCGCGAGACCCCACGAGGCCATCGTCTTCACCGCCCAATCATCCGCGGCTTTCAAATTTGGTGTTCCCGTCAGACGCGGCCCGTAGACGTCAGCCACTTCGTGGATGATCCACATGATTTTCGAGTCGTTGGTCTCTTCGGCGCGAATCTGCGTGTATACTGCCGAGACTTCAGGCGCCTGAGCCGTCATCGGCATTGCCGCCAGCATCGAATAACACAGCAAAAACGTACAAGCCTTGGCCATGTTCCCTCCCCTAAACCGAATCGAATCGAGTAGAACTCTCGTGCTGCGCCTGCGTTCGGCGCTCTTGCAAGGCCTCATCGTACCCTAAATGACGCTTCGGCGGTAATCGCCGTACACGTTGGTAGTGTACTAATTTCAGGCGTACGGGCGGCCCTTGTGGCCGCCCAACTGATGGCACGCGCGAGGAATGCGGTGTAATTGGGCGGCCACAAGGGCCGCCCGTACGTCTGAAATTAGAAGACCACCCGAGGCGGGAAAGGAAATCCAGGCGATGGCTTTGCGCCGCCGGTGTCTCGCGATAGGATACCTGACTGGCTAGGAGGCAATGTGGATCGACTGAATCGCAGGGGCTTTCTCAAGACGGCATCGGCGGCGACGGCCGGCACTCTGGTCGGGGGAGGAGCAAGGATGCATCTGTTGGCGCAGGAGCAAGGCGAGCCAGCCAAGCCCGTGGCTGCGAACGATCATATCCAGATCGCGCTGATCGGTGCGGGTGGCCAGGGCCAGGGCGACACCAAAGTCGCCGTTCAGGTGCCCGGCGTGAAGATGGTGGCGGCGGCGGATTGTTATGACGGCCGCCTCACGCACTGCAGGGAGCTTTGGGGCGACGATGTCTTCACGACGCGCGACTACAACGAGATTCTGGCGCGCAAGGACATCGACGCGGTGATTATCGGCACGCCCGACCACTGGCACAAGCAGGCTTCGATCGACGCCATGAAGGCCGGCAAGGACGTTTATTGCGAAAAGCCGATGATTCATCTCTACTCTGACGGACCGGAGATCATCCGCACCGCGCGCCAGACGAACCGGATCATCCAGATCGGAAGCCAACGCGTCAGCTCGATCGTCTATGCGAAAGCAAAGGAGTTGCTGGCCTCAGGCGCGATCGGACAACTCAACATGGTGATGGCGTGGTGGGACCGCAATTCGTCGCTGGGCGCGTGGAACTATACCGTACCGCCCGACGCCTCGACCGAGACCTGCGACTGGCCGCGATTCCTCGGCACTGCGCCCAAGATCTCATTCAACGCGGAGCATTTTTTCCAGTGGCGCAAGTGGAAGGCGTACGGCAGCGGCGTGGCCGGCGACCTGTTTGTCCACCTTTTCAGCGGGACGCACTTCGTCACCAACGCCAACGGACCTGTCCGCGCCATGGCCACCGGCGGCCTGCGATTCTGGAGGGACGGCCGCGACGTGCCCGACGTCCTGATCGGGATGTTCGATTACCCGCAGGGCTTCAATCTCAGCCTGCGCGTGAACTTCGTCGATGGCGGCTCGGAGAGCGAAGGCCTGATCTTCACCGGTTCGGAAGGCACCATGGAAATCGGCGGAGACGCGGTCAGCGTGAATCGCAGCCCGCGCGAAACCGAGCCAGGCTTCACCATCAACTCGTTCGCGAAAGCCACGGCAGAGCAAGTCGTGAAGGAATATCGCGAAAAATATCCGATTCCTCATCCCACCGGCCCGCCGCCGCTCGGATATGAGAAATACGTGGCGCCGCCCGGCGACGATGACAGCTACAACCACTTCACAAACTTCTTCGAAGCCGTGCGCACGCGCCGTCCGGTGATCGAGGACGCGGTGTTCGGATTCCGCGCGGCGGGAGCCGCGTTGCTGAGCAATCTCAGCTATGAACGCGGCGCTGTAGTTCGCTGGGATCCGGAAGAGATGAAGATCGTCTGACCGGCCTCACAGCGTTGCGATGAGTGCGGCTAGGAGGGCCGCGCGGCGCGGGAGTTCGCGGGAGATCACGTGTTCGTGGCGGGCGTGGGCGCCGTCGCCGACGCCGCCCAGTCCGTCGAGCGTGGGAATGCCGAGCGCGGCGGTGAAGTTTCCGTCGGAGCCGCCCCCCGTGGAGGCTTCCGTGAGCTCGAGTCCCATCCTGAGCCCAAGCTCGCGCGCCCGGGCGAAGAGCGCCTCGGCGCGCCCATGCTCGAGCGGCGGCCGGTTGATGCCGCCTTCGACTTCAATTCGCGCCTGACGATCGGTCGGCCTCAGCCCGCGGATGCGGCTCTCGATGTGGCGCGCATCTTTCATCGTAGGCACGCGGGCGTCGATCGCGGCCCAGGCGGTCTCGGGCACCACGTTGCTGCGCGTCCCCCCAGAGATCACTCCGGGCGTGAGGGTGATGCCATGTTCGGGATCGGCCAACTCCGTGACGCGCAGAATGACGCGCGCCAGCTCCGTTATGGCGTTCACCCCAGCCGCGGGATTGATACCCGCATGCGCCGAACGGCCGCGCACCGTGATGCGGAAGCCGCCCACGCCCTTGCGCGCCGTCTTAAGCGCGCCGCCGGCGGCGGCAGGCTCAAGCACGAGCACAGCACCGCACTTCCTGGCTTCAGCTTCCAAGCGCTTGCGAAACGCGCGGCTCGACAACTCTTCATCGGGATTCAGAAAGATTCGCACCGGCCGGCTGCGGGGAATTCCCACCGCGTTGAGCGCGCGCAGGCCCCAGAGGGCGCAGACGATGCCTGATTTCATATCGAAAATTCCCGGGCCATAGGCGCGTCCGGCCCGCAATCCAAAGGGCATCGAGGCGAGCGTGCCGGCTTCCCACACGGTGTCATGATGTCCGAGCAGCAGAATCGGCTGGCTCTCCTTGCGGCTGCGCGCGGGCGCTGTCGCCGGAAATTCGCCGAGCACCGCGGCCCCGGCCTCGGCGTGCTCCAGCAATTGGGCGTGTCCGCCGGCCTGCTCGATTTCCGCGGCGAAGAATTGCGCCATGGCGTCGATGGCGGCGCGATTCCCGCTCGGCGATTCAATCTCCACCGCGCGCCGCAGGCAGTCCATCAGGACATCGAGGTCCGAAGCGCACCAGTCGAGCAGCGGTCGAGGATCGAGTTCGTGAGCCATGGCTCTGTGGCCTCCGCGACGCCCGCGGTGAATTCTCCTCTTTGACCTGCTGGAGGCCGCGTTGTGATCCGAACATTATATCCGTGGAGCGCGGGGAAGGTTCGTGAACCGCTCTACGACCGTGGTGCGTTCTCGGCGGAATCGTTCCAATCCGTTGCGCTTGCCTCTGGAATGTAGCTCATGGCTCGCTCGGTCACCGCGCAAATGGTCAGGCTCGGATTCACTCCCAAATTGGCCGCCAGCACGGAACCGTCGCAGATGTACATGTTTTTGTAGCCGAAAACGCGATTGCGACTGTCAACGACGCCCTCCGCCGCCGAGCCGGCCATGGGGCAACCACCCAAAATATGCGCGGTGCTGGGGATGTTGAATACGACCTCCGGGAACATGCTCATCGCGGTTCCGCCGATCAAGGGGGCGGTTTTGTGCGCGAATGCGTTGGCTTGCGGAATAAATGTCGGAATCCTCCGGCCTTGGCTGGCCAAGAGCTTCCGGAAAGGCCAGAACCAGCGTCGGCGCAATCGCATGTCGATGTGGCCGTCGAGGGTTTGCATGCACAAAAAGATCACCGATTCACGCGCCAGGCCGAAGGGCTGCAGCAGGCGGACAGTACGGATCGGATGGCGCAGCAGCGACCAAGCCAGGTGCGTAATCCAAAGGAGAATGCGGTTCCGGCCCGGCCGTCCGCCGGTCAGCAACGTGCACAGCAGGCCCATCGCGTCAGAGCCCGCCGGGTAGCGCGTAGCCTGGATGTGGGTGTGTTCGTCGAGGTAAATCCCGGATCCGATAGCGACGCCTTTGGAAAGATCTTCGCGGCTGCCTGGTACGCGCACGCCGATCAGCGACTCAGCATTGGTACGAACGCGGTTCCCGAGTTGATCACTGAGTGCGGCAAGCGAGCCTTTCTGCTTCAGGCGGAACAGCAAATCCATGGAACCGAGGGCCGAGGCCGCAAATATCACGGCCTTGCAGGTGAAGCGCTGCGCGTGCTTAGCCAGCCAGGCCGTGGACTTCTCGGTTCGCACCTCGTAGCCATCGCTGCCGTCGGCCCTGCCGTTCAAAGGCACCACATCCACGACCCGGGTTTCGGCGAAGACGCGCGCTCCGTGCTTTTCGGCGAGATAGAGATAATTCTTGTCCAGGGTGTTCTTGGCATTATAGCGGCATCCCACCATGCAGCCGCCGCAGCCGACGCACGTTGAACGGTCAGGGCCCTCGCCACCGAAATAAGGGTCGGGATAAGTCTTGCCCGGCGCTTCTCCGTCGGGTGCCTGGAAGGCAGCCACATGCGTGCGATAGAAGGTGTGGCCCACACCGGCCGCGTCCGCGGCGCGCTTGAGGAAAAGATCGGCGGGGCCGAGCAAGCTATTTTCGACCACACCGAGCATTCGCTTGGCTGTCTGGAAGTGAGCTGGCATTTCCGTCTTCCAGCCAGCAAGCCCAGCCCACGATCCGTTCTCCCAGACCACACCGGGGGGTACCACCAATGTGTTTGCGTAGGTAATCGATCCACCGCCGACCGCGCAGCCATGCAAAATGACGACGTGCCGGAAGAATTGCATATTGAAGAAACCGCGCAGCGCGAGTTGAGGCCGCCAGAGCCAGCGCCAGAGTGTCCAGTTCGTTTGCGGAAAGTCCTCCGGCTTCCAACGGCGGCCCATCTCCATCACCGCCACGCGGTAGCCCTTCTCCGTCAGCCGGTGGGCGCTCACACTGCCGCCGAAGCCGGAACCGATCACGACGAAATCGAAGTCATAGTTCAGCATAAGAATCAGCGACCCTCATCGCGCTGCTTCGGCGGCACCACGGCCATGATCCGGGTGCGCATGTCTTGACCTCCAATCGGCTAACACCATCACCGCACGGGACGCTATTCGCGACTGTGCTGAGAATCACAGACTGCGGTGACCCCTTGCGGGTAGCCTCGGCGTTGACGAGCGGGAATCCGGAGCCGGACAGGAGTGCGTGTATGCAAGAATTGGCAGTTGTGGAAGAAGCCAAGGAGCTGATGAATGAGGCCAAAGACTGGTCGGTCTGGCGCTGGCTCATGGAGAAAAAGCGGGTGCGAGCCGCCGCCGATCGCGCCAATGAAGCTCTCGACGATCTGGCGAAGAAAGTGAGAGCCTCGTGGGAAGACGATCTGAAGAAGGTCTACCATGAGCTGGAAGCCCGGGACGCATTCGAAAGCAATCCGAGGGCGAAGCACCGGTACGAGAAGGCCCAAGAGGAGGCGCGTCACGTGGATTCCAAGGCGAGACTCGCGGTCGAGCGCGTGAAGCGCGCGGACGACGAAGCCTGGAACGCCAGGATGGATGCGGAGCAAACCTTTGAGGACGCCGAGAACCGGATGAGCGCAAGCACAGCTCGTCAAGGGGCTGCGAAAGCGATCGAATGCTGGGAGCTGCGCGAAAAGGCCATCCGCAAGGCGGAAAGCCTGGTGCATCGGAAGTAGCACGATCCCATCCGGCGTCAGGACGTAGCCCTTTAGCCCTCAATTCTGGATTCCATGACAGATTCCCGCAGTTCGAACCGGCGCGCCGGCCGCAGTTGGTTGCCTCGCACGCTGCTGGCGATTGTTATCGTCGCGGTGTGTACGGCGGGCGTGTTTTACTGGCGACCGTTTTGGGTTATCGATCACGTCACGCGGGCCTGGCTACGCGTGGAAGGCGTCCATGGCGATTACGTTCAGCTCCGCTCGTACCGAATTCACTATCTCGCGGGCGGTGAGGGCAAACCGCTGGTCTTAGTACACGGCCTTGGCGGACGCGCGCAGGATTGGGCGCTGCTGATGCCGCCGCTGATGCGCCACGGCTATCGCGTTTACGCTCTTGACCTGCTCGGCTTCGGTCAGTCCGAGCGTCCCGACGTCGATTACTCGATCGCGCTGCAGGCCGACATTCTGAACCAGTTTATAGACAGCCAGCGATTGACCCGCTTCGACCTCGCCGGATGGTCGATGGGCGGGTGGGTGGCGCTCAAGTTCACGTTGGCACATCCGGAGCGCGTGCGTCGGCTCGTCGTGATGGACAGCGCCGGCCTCGACTTCGCGCCCGCATTCGACCCGGCGCTGTTTCATCCGTCGACGCGGGCGCAGGCGCGGGAGTTTCTGACCTGGCTCACACCGCAGGCGTCGCGAATCCCGGACTTCATGGCGCGCGATCTAGTTCGGGAGGCGCGCCCGCGCGCATGGGTAGTGGACCGCGCCTTCAAGTCGATGGAGTCGCGCCTGGACACGCTCGATGGCAAGCTGGGCGCGATTCAGGCGCCGGTGCTCATTGTGTGGGGTAAGCGCGATCTTCTTATCCCGCTCTCATGCGCGGACGAAATGCATCGCGAGATGCCGCAGTCGTCGCTCGATCTTTTCGAGGGCTGCGGCCATCTGGCGCCGGTGGAATGTCACGACAGGATTGTGCCGGAGGTTCTTCGGTTCCTCGCGGCCGAGCCTCCCCTGCCGCCTTCAGTACATGAATTTCCCCGCTAACCGGCTACAACGTGTAGCAACCCGCCTCAATCACGCGGCCGGCGATGGTGCGGCCGAGCGCGATCGTGTCAGCGGGATCGTACTTGGCGAGCTTGCGCAGGATCGCGAGCTGCGTACGCAGCATGTCGCCCTCCGCCACGGTGGCGATCACCTTGCGCGACGAAAGCTCGACGATCTGCATGGCCTTCGCGGCGTAATACTGCGTCATGGCGGCGGCAGAGTCCGCCGTTCGATCGGCGTTGGCGGCCAGTTTCGCGGCGCGCAGGATGCACGACTCCATCGCATAGACCTCGATCACGCAGTCGGCGATGGCGCCCATGACTTCCTGCTGGTCTGCAAGGCCCTGCATGTATTTCTGCGAGGCGGTGCCGGCAGCAAACAACGTCAGCTTTTTGGCTTGCGCCAGCATTTTGCGCTCGGCCGTGAGCGGACCGTCGATCTCTTCGGACGGAGCAGGAAACGACATGACTTCGTCCATCAGTTGCTTGATGGCGCCGAGCAGCGGCAACTGTCCGGTCATCGCCCGCTTCATCAGCCATCCGGTGATAATCAGGCGATTGATTTCGTTCGTCCCCTCAAAAATGCGGTTGATGCGCGCGTCGCGATAGGCACGCTCCGCCGGGTATTCCTCTACGTAGCCGTATCCAGCGAAGATTTGGACGAGGTGGTCGGTAAGCATGTCGAGCATCTCGGACGCCCAGACCTTCAGAATCGAGCACTCGACAGCGTATTCTTCGATCCGCTTCTGAATCTCGCGCGACGCTCCCGGCGCGCGAGCGTCGACATCGGCCAGCGCCGCGTCAATCATGCCCACAGTGCGATACAGCAGACATTCACCCGCATAGACGCCGGCGGCAGACTCGGCGAGCTTCTCCTGGATGAGGCCGAATTCGGCGATCGACTTGCCGAAAGCTTTGCGCTCGTTGGCGTAGCGAATCGCGTCGAGCATGCTGTGACGCGCGCCGCCGAGGCACGCTGCGCCCAGCTTGAGTCGCCCGATGTTGAGGACGTTGAAAGCAATGTGATGGCCCTTGCCGGCCTCTCCCAGCAGGTTCTCGACGGGCACCATGCAGTCGCTGAGGATCAGCGGGCAGGTGGAAGATCCACGGATGCCGAGTTTGTGCTCCTCGGGTCCGATCGCGAAGCCCGGCGTGTCGCGATCGATGATGAAGGCCGAGAACTTTTCGCCGTCAATCTTGGCGAAGACGGTGAAGACATCGGCAAAGCCGCTGTTGGTGATCCACATTTTCTCGCCATTGAGGATGTAGTGTTCGCCGTCAGCGGAGAGCACGGCGCTCGTTCGGCAATTCAAGGCGTCGGAGCCCGAAGTGGCCTCCGACAGTGCATAAGCAGCGATCCACTCGCCAGTGGCCAGCTTGGGAAGATACTTCTGCTTCTGCGCTTCGGTGCCGTACCAGATGATCGGCAGCGTGCCGATGCCCGCGTGGGCGCTGAACGCGGTTGAAAAGCTCGCGAGCTTGCTGATCGATTCCGCAACCACGGCGGAGGTCATTTTGTCCATTTCCAGCCCGCCATACGCCTCGGGAACGTCCACGGCCATCAGCCCGAGCTCGCCGGCCTTGCGGAGCAGGCCCTTGGAGATCTCGAAATTCTTGGCTTCGATTTCATCAGTAAAGGGAAGGACTTCATTGATTGCGAATTCGCTGGCGGTTTTCGCGATCTGCCGCTGTTCTTCGGACAGGTCCTCGGGCGTGAACACGTCCTGAGGATCGCGTTCCTCGGTCAAAAAACTGCCGCCTTTGACGCGCTTCATCGTCAGGGCTGTCATCGTATCCATCGTTGCCATTTTCATTCCCCCGGATTGAATTTCTTTAGCACTGTGATCTTCGATCTCTTAAACCGGATTGAATTCCCGGTTTGTTATCATGGCCTCCCCGATGCGGCGCGACGTCCGGAACGTCTCCGGCGTTCCGAGATCCGCGCGCGCGGGGTTCGCCACCAGATTCTCGAGTTCCTCGTCAAAGAGGCGCGTGATCAGCTCCGGCGTGTGTGGTACCTCGCGGCCGGATTCGTCGATGATCGGAACGCGCCCGTCATGCTGGAGGCGCTGCGCGATCATGAGCCGGTAGATTCGGTCCGTCGCCAGGTCTTCCATGTAGCCGTCGAGCAGACTTGCGCCTTTGCCGTTCAACACACCGTTGCGATAGCGGATCACCGTGCGCACTGCCGCACGCGTGCCGGCCAGCGTTCTTTGACCCACGCCCACGGGCGCCGGACGGAGATCGGGATAGCGCTCCGCGTTCTGACGCCGCGCCGCCACCTGATTGGGAAACGGAAACTGGTCGATGGCGATCTGATTCTGGTCGGGATGTCCCGTCCAAGCGCCGTCCATCAGGCAATCGGCCTCGTTCTTCTTGTCCTTCTCGAGCACGCTCAAGGCCCGCGCATTCAGCGCGGAATCTTCGCGGCTGGGATAGAGCGCGGTCATGCCGCCGATAGCCATCGCGCCGCGCTTGTGGCAGATCTCGGGAAGCAGCTCGCGGAGATTCTGAAAAAAAGGTACGTTGTAGGGAATGGTGTTGCGGTCGGGCAGCACCCAGTGGGGATCCTGGAGGTTGAAGTGGATCAGACTGGCCATGTAGTCCCAGCGGCCCAGGTTCAATCCCAGAAGGTGCTCGCGCAAGTTGTAGAGGAATTCCTCCATCTGGAAGGCCAGGGGATGCGATTCCACCAGCGCCATGCACTTGATGTAGTCGCGCGGCCAGCCGCTCAGTTCGGCCACGGTCTGGAACAGGTCGCGCCACCACAGCGCTTCTTCCGCCGACTCCGATTTTGGAATGTAGAACGAGAGCGGATGCCGCAGCTCGGCGGGATCGACTTGCGTAACGATGCGGGCAACATCGAACAGCGATGCCGACGTCACCTCATCGCCGAAAATGCCGCCCTGGCTGATGTGCAAGCCACGCGGCCGGATCCAGATCACACAGGAACTTGGCCGGATTCCGACCATGGCGTTGCGCTTCTTGTCATAGTAGCTTAGTGTGCCGCGCAGCGCCTCGAGGATATTGGCACCCCCGATAAACTGGTGGTCCCAATCGTTGACCGTCGAGTCTTCCAGATCGAGCATCACGCCGGGCGCGCCGGAATTGAGCATCTTGACGACCAGTTCGGCGTCGTCCGCGGGCCCGGTCATCTGGTTGCGTTGATCCTGACACCAGTGCGGCAGCTCGATGCGCCACTCGTCGCGAGTGGCGATTGACGGACGGATATGCGTGGGCTTCTGTCCGCGGTGCGATTCCGCCAGCACATGTTCCCGATGCTGGACGAGCGACCGTTGCCACGGCGTGAAACGACGGTGCAGGGGCTCCAGAAACTCGATGAAACCGGGCGGCAGGTGCCGTTCGCCCGCTCGCTCCGGAGCGCAGTTGATTTGAAAACCAGCCTGTGGCTCCACAGCCTGGATCAGCACTCCCATAAATCGTCCTTTCCCGCTGCCCGGGCCGGCTTCACGTCTCCGAGTGCACCTCTATTTGGTGGACGCAAGGACAGCCGGACACTCGCCAAGAATCGGCTGGCACGCCGCGTCAGGCCCCTGGCCCGGATAAATCGGCAGCTCGGTCTCCGTGAACTGCTCCGCTTCGGTTGATTCCTCAAGCGCGGTCGTGGAAGCAAGGCCGCCGGAGATTACCTGCTGGACCTCGTCGAAATATCCGGTGCCCACGAAGCGCTGGTGCTTCACCGCGTCATAGCCGTATTGATGTTCGCGGCTGAATTCCTTCTCCTGCAGCCGCGAGTAGGCGGTCATGCCGCTCAACCTGTAGCCGCGTGCCAGCTCGAACATCGAGAGGTTCAGCGCGTGGAAGCCGGCCAGGGTAACGAATTGGAACTTGTAGCCCATGGCCGCCAGCTCGCGCTGAAAGCGCGCGATGGTCGAGTCATCCAGATTCTTCCTCCAGTTGAACGACGGCGAGCAGTTGTAGGCCAGCATCTTGTGCGGATGCCGGCTGAGCACCGCCTCCGCGAACTGCCGCGCCTCGTCGAGATCCGGCTTCGCCGTCTCGCACCAGATCAGGTCGGCATAGGGAGCGTAGGCGATTCCGCGCGCGATGGCGGAATCGAGGCCGCCGCGGATGCGGAAGAATCCTTCCGGCGTGCGCTCGCCCGTCACAAACTCGCGGTCGCGCGCGTCAATGTCGCTGGTCAGAAGGTGCGCGCTGTTGGCGTCTGTGCGCGCCAGGACGAGCGTGGGAACGCCCATCACGTCCGCGGCCAGCCGGGCCGCAACCAGCTTCTGGATCGCTTCGCTGGTCGGGACCAGGACCTTGCCGCCGAGATGCCCGCACTTCTTGGCTGACGACAACTGGTCCTCAAAGTGAACGCAGGCCGCGCCCGCCTCGATCATCGCTTTCATCAGCTCAAATGCATTCAAGCTGCCGCCGAAGCCGGCCTCGGCGTCGGCAATCAGCGGCGCAAACCAGTACATGCCGTTCTTTCCTTCGGCATGATGGATCTGGTCGGCGCGCGTCAGCGCCTGATTGATGCGCCGCACGAGGCTAGGCACGCTGTTCGCCGGGTACAGGCTCTGGTCGGGATACATCTGGCCCGCGTCGTTGGCGTCGCCGGCCACCTGCCAGCCGCTGATGTAAATGGCTTCGAGGCCCGCTTTGACCTGCTGGATTGCCTGGTTGCCTGTCAGAGCGCCCAGCGCCGCCACATAAGGCCGGGTGCGCAGCAGTTCCCACAGCCGCGCGGCGCCGAGATGCGCCAGAGTGTGCTCGATAGCAACCGAGCCGCACAGCCTGAGTACGTCTGCGCCGCTATAGGGCCGCGTGACTCCCTGCCAGCGCGCCGCCGTGCGCCACTCTTGATCGATTCGTGCCGGTATGCCGTTCGTTCTCATGTTTTCCCTCGTTCACATCAGGATTCTGCGCGGCGCGCTCGCTTGGACGAGAGCTACCCCCTCCCGGCCCCCTCGCGCGCACATGCACCTTATGAGCTTGGCGTGGACGCCGGCAATCGGTCAAACTGATTCGCCTTATATCGCATGATCAACTTTTTCTATCGCCTCCGTTAAGCTACAATAGCGACTGCGGCCGGATTTCGCCGCAGCCGGGCTCCATGGAGATTGACCAGGTCAAGACGTTTCTGGCCGTTGCCGCTCATGGCGGCTTCCGCCGCGCCGCCGAGGTCCTGAGCGTAAGCCAGCCCGCCGTCAGCGCCCGCATCCAGGCCCTTGAAGATTCGCTCGGCACCAGCCTTTTCGCCCGGGGCGGCTCGAAGCTGTCCCTGACCCCAGCCGGCCGTACCCTCCGACCCTACGCCGAGCAAGTTCTGCGCGACATCGCTCAGGCGCGCCAAGCGGTCCATGAGCTGCAGCCTTCGGCGGCCGGCGCCCTGCGCGTCGCGGCGGCGCTTTCCATTTGCACCTACTTTCTGCCTGACGTCCTGAAGCGCTATCAGACCGCCTATCCGAAAACCATGGTCACCGTGCGCGCCGGGCACTCCAAGGAAGTGCTGAAAATGGTTCTCGACGGCGAGGCTGACATGGGCGTGGCGCGCGCCCTCAACCATCCCGACATTGAAACCACCACGCTGCGTGACGATCCTCTGGTCCTGACCGGCCACCCGCGCCATCCCAACGCGCGCCTGCCCCGGATTCCGCTGGAGCAACTGGAAACCTGGCCGCTCATCTTTTACGACCGCGGCTCCAGCGACTGGACGCTGACTCAGGGCCTGTTCCGGCGCGCCGGCCTTCTGCCCAACGTCGTTCTTGAAGTCGAGACCATCGAAGCCGCCAAGCGAATGGTGGAGCGCGGCCTCGGCCTCGGCTTTCTTCCCTTGATTGCCGTCGCCCAGGAATTGCGGAGCGGAAGGCTCCGGGCCATCGAGATCGTCGATTCGGAGCCGTTGCATCGCAACCTGGACGTGATTCATCTGCGCCATCAGCCGCTCACTCCGGAGGCGCTCGCGTTTCTCAAACTTCTTCGGACGGCGGCGGCCCATGCGTTGAAGCCCTACCCCCGCATTCCCGCCAGACGCCGCGCGCAACCCAAACCTGCTGCAGACTCAATCCGCCGACGGGCCCGCCGGCGCAGCCCGGCGTAAGCTGTCCGGCTTCCGGCGAGCCAATCCCTGAGTCAGCGTGCGTGCAAACTGCGAGGCGATTTCTTCGGCCGTCAGGGGTCCAGCGGGCTCGTACCACATGCAGATCCAGTTCACGGCGCCGGCGATGGAAAAGGCCGCGATCTTGGGGTCGCAGGGCGCGATCGATCCGTCGCGGATGCCTTCCTGGATGAACGACCGCAGCCGGCGATCGATTTTTCGCTTGTAGGTCCGGACCTCTTCAAGCGCCTGCGTCGAGAGGTCGCCTTCGTCGAGGCGCATCACGCAGCGGCCGAAATTCACGGTCATCACGTTGGCGTAGGAGTAGACGAAGGCCGCCACTTTTTCGAGACCGGTGCCTGCGGAGCCTGCGATCTCGGTGAGACTCTCTTCAATCAGTCCCGTGCCCCAGCGATAACACTCGAGAAGGATCTCTTCCTTCTTGTGAAAATAGTGATAGAGCGCAGGCTTGGTGATGTTCAGCCGCTCGGCGATATCGTCGAGCGAAGTGCGCCCGTAGCTTTTTTCCAGGAACAGCTCCGCGGCCGTTTTCAGCACCGCCTCTCGTTTGGTGGTGGGATCGCGGCGGCGGCTGGCGAAAGCCTTCCAGTGCGGCTGCTGTGCGAGTGCGCTTTTCGGCATGAGGACGCGCCTCGATCCGCCGTGGCCGGGAGTTGCTGGCGGCATCACCTATATCTTACCGCCCGGTAAGATATAGCGCAAGCGGAATCGACCGAGCAGCACAAGCCACTCCTAGCTGCGCGGTTGGGGATGATTTCCCTCCATGGGACCAAAGTCCAATAGACCGGCTCCAGCGGAGAGCGGTATCGTGCACCTTAACAGGCTGGCGGCCTCCCCCGGGGCCCGAAGTCGATTTCCCGTTGAAAGTTGACGCTTGGTTCTTCCCGAAACAGGGGAAACGATCGGGGATGCGACGAGAAGGCCCATAGACTTTTCCAAAATGAATCGAGGCGAGTTGGTGAGTCAGGGAGCAAACATGTCTGTGACGACAAGGCGAAGCTTTATGAAGGGCGTGGCTGCAGGAATCGCCGCAGCCGGACTGCTGCCGGCCGAGGCATGGAAACTCCGTGCAAATCCGCTGGAAATGCCGATCGGATGTCAGACCTGGCCGGTCAGGGACATGATTGCGAAGGATTTTCCGGGCGCCCTGAAACAGCTTGTGGCGGCCGGATTCCAGGCGGTGGAATTGTGCTCGCCCGTGGGCTATGCGGATTCGGGGTTTGCGGGCCTCGCGAAATACGGCTGGTCGCTGCGGAGCATGATTGCCGGCGCCGGACTCGTTTGCCAGAGCTGCCATTTCACCATGGACGAGCTGAGGAAGGACCAAGCCGGCAGAATCGCCTGGGCAAAGAACCTGGGACTGACTCAAATGATCGTCCCCACTCTGGGTGGCCCGCAAAAGCCGACCATGGACGACGTGAAGCGCGCGGCGGACGAGTACAACCAGATGGGCGAAAAGGCCGCCGACGCAGGCATCCAGCAGGGTCTTCACAACGAGGATTTCGAACTCACCACCGTCGACGGCCAGCGAACCTACGACGCGCTGTTCACTCTGCTCGATCCCAAACTGATCAAATTCCAGTTCCAGGTTTCGACCATCAGCCAGGGTTATGACGCCGCCGAGTATTTTACGAAATATCCGGGCCGCTTCATCTCGATGCACGCTCAGGGTTGGGACGCGAAAACCCGCCAGGAAGCCCCCATCGGCCAGGACTCGCTCGACTGGAAGAAGATCTTTACGGCCGCGCGCACGGGCGGGATCAAGAACTATTTTGTCGAAATGGATTTGCCCCTGATGAAGGCCAGCGTTCCTTATCTTCGGGACCTGCAGATCTGAGGGTCCACAGTTAACAGTCGACAGTTGAGAGTCAAGAGTTGACGGTCGGGGAGTGCCGCCCTTTCTTGCGGCCCTGAGACGCAATCCCCTACGCAACGGCCCAGGCACGTGTCGGATATTCAGGTCGGCCATGCTCTCACTGATAGCACTGGTAGCATTGTGGGATCAGGTCAGGAACGAGAACCGCGTCGCCAGTTGCGTCAATTTAAGCACGCGATAAACGTCAACATTGACGCCACGCAATACGACCTTGGCGGCTTTGGCGGCGGCTGTGGCGGCGAGGCTTTCCATCGCCCGGAGCGCACTCGGATCGATGCGCGCCACGGAAGAGAAATCCAGAATGACCTCGTTGCCGGAACCATTCAGCTTCTCCAGGGCTACTTCAACCGCCGGGATGACGCCGTCGCCATCAATTTCGAGCCATATCGTATTCGCGCTCATATCACTTCCGTCCTTCGCGGTGAGTATGTCAGTACTTCAGTGTTTCAGTTTGCCAATTCTCAATTACTCATTTCAGCAGTCAGACTGAAGGCTGAAAGCCGAACCGAAGTACTGACGAACTGACAGACTGAAATACTGACATACTCCTACGCCGATACCTTGGCCGCTCTCGACGCACCTCGTCCCCGATACGCGCTCCAAAGCAGATCGGCCAGCTCGCTGAGCAGCGGCATCCGCGGATTCGTCGGCCACGA
>JASHPE010000139.1 GCA_030038235.1 Terriglobia bacterium | reverse complement strand
CGCGCGCTATCACAGCGTCCAGGATGTCTTCGAGAATTTCCAGCCGGAGACCTTCCGGATGGTGGGGGCGACGGTGGAACAGGCACTCTCGACGCTCGACAAAGTGGAGCCGCCACCGCCGCCCGAGGTGAAATACCTGAGCCTGACCGGCGGACGGTGGCTCGATCGCAATTCCGTGGAATGGCTCCAGACGCTCGCACTTCTGCCTTTCATGCTGGCCTGCGTGCTGGGCGTGCTGAACTATGAGGATGATCGGCTGGAGCATCCGGCGGGAACGTATTTCAGGCCGCTGATGTATTTGGTTCCGCTGCTGGCCATGCTGGCTGCGCTCTACGGCCTCACTTCCGCCGGCGTCCTGACGCGCTATGAACTCTACCCGGCCACACCCAAGGACCCCTTCCTTTACAGCGTACCGACGCGAGTCGTCGTCCCGCTGATCCTGGTACTGGCGATGGGGTACGTCCTGGTCCGCATTCTGCGTCTGTTCCTGCCGCCCGCCCCGGAGAGCTTCGCAACTGCCAAGCGCGTTTTCTGTGTCTGGATATTCGTTCTTGTGGTCTGGTCGCTCTATCTGAATCCATTTGCCATGTGGTTCTTCCTGGGACCTCTCGCCTACGCCTTCATGCTGCTCCAGCGTCCCACGGGCGCGGCGCCGCGTGTGGCGAACGCCGCCCTGCTGTTCCTCGGCGCCTTACCTCTGGCGCTTCTGCTCTACTTCCTCGGCCGCGAGATCTATCTGGGTTGGAGAATCCTCTGGTATCTCGTTTTGCAGACTGCTTACGGGGTGTGGTCGGTTTCGGCAGCGGCCCTGTTTCTGCTGGCCTTCGCCTTGTGGATCCAATTATTCCGCCTCGGGGTCTTCCCGCCACCGAGAACCGTTCAACGCGTGCACTTGGGCCCCGGTACCGTAGCCTGAGGGCGCCGGGACCCCTGGTGGCCTCAGCGCTCTGGTTCCCGGCGCCTTAACAGAATTTAATGGCCCTTTCACCCGGAAGCATTCTTCCGACTCTTATCTTTAATTTCAGGGTTGTCTGAGGCGGATTTAGTCAGCAAGGGAGGACTTCGCATGTTGATGTCAATCAGCGGGCGGCGCCGCCCGATCTTCGGAATCGCGATGATCTTTCTTTGGACGGCCGCCGGGCGGAACGCTGCCGCCCAGGTGACGGGCGCGGACCCGTCTTTCGCGGCGCCTTCCCGCTCGCAGCCCGCCGCCCAAGACGTGCCTGAGATTCAACTCGCGCAGCCAGGATCCCCGGGTCAGGCCGCGCCGCTCACCTTGACGCTGAAGGACGCATTGGAGAGCGCGCGCCAGAATGATGCCACGTATCTCGGGGCCGTCACCGACGCGCGCAACGCCCACGAGGATCGCATCCAGGCCCGGGCCGCCCTGCTGCCCGCGGTCAGCTCCACCACTCAGGAACTTCTGACCAAGGGCGGCAGCATTTTGGAGACAGGCCGGTTTGTAACCAACGATGGTGTGCACGTCTATCGTGGCTGGGGCGTGCTCCACGAGGACCTCTCACCCAATTTCTTCACGCTCAACGGATACCGCCGGGCATCGGCTGCTGAAGCGCTCGCCCAGGCCCGGGCGGAGATCGCTACCCGAGGTCTGACGGTGACGGTTACGCAGTATTATTACGGATTGCTGGTGGCGCAGCGCAAATATGGCACGGCGCAACAGAGCCGAGATCAAGCGCAGCAGTTCTTCAAGATCAGCCAGGATCGGGAAAAGGGAGGCGAGGCGGCTCACGCCGACGTGATCAAGGCGGAAATTCAGCTCGAACAGCAGCAGCAGATCCTTGAAGAGGTCAGACTGGCGATGGAAGACGCGCGGCTGAATCTTGCGGTGCTGCTCTTTCCGACTCTCAATGAGAACTTCAGCGTGGTGGACGACCTGGACACGGCGCCGTCGCTGCCGTCGTTTCCCGACGTGCAGGGCATGGCGGTGCATTCGAACCCCGACCTCAAGGTGGCGGTCGAGGCCCTGCGCGTGGCCAGCGCCGATGTCTCCGCGGCTCGTCAGAGTTTCCTGCCTACGCTCAGCATCGACGCCGATTATGGCATCGAGGCCAACGAATTCGCGCTGCGAGGCGAGGTGAGCGGCGCCATGCCGGACGAACGCCGGTTGCAGCAGAATAATCTCGGCGAGTTTGTGACGTTCAATCTCCAGTTCCCCGTATGGGACTGGGGAAATCTGCGCAGCAAGCTGCACCAGTCGGAATTCCGGCGCCAACAGGCGCAGGTGGAGCTGACTTCGGCCCAACGCAAGCTCGTCCGCGATTTGTACTCGTCGTACAATGAGGCCGAGGTTTCGGGCGCCGCCGTGGACCGGCTTCATCATTCGGCGGAATTGGCTGACGAGAGTTTGCGCCTGACTGCGCTGCGTTATCAGGCCGGTGAGGCCACGGCGCTCGAAGTGGTGGACGCCCAGAACACCTTGGCGCAGGCTCGTAATGCCTACGACGACGGCGAGGCGAGGTACCGGCTGGCCATCGCGGAGCTGCAAACGCTGACGGGCGCCTTCTAACGTATGCTGAGGTTCGAAGCCGTCTTACGACGCCCGATCGCAGAACGTCCGGCTGCCCTGTTGGCCGCGCTGGGTGTTCTCAGTCTGTGGAGTTGTTCCGGGAAGAAGACCGCGGGGCAGGCGCCGACCATGACGGTGCAGGTGGCGACCGTCAAACGGCAGCCGATCGAGCTCACGGTTGCCTCCGACGCTACTCTCTATCCCCTCCATCAAGCCGCGATCGTGCCCAAGATCAACGCGCCCGTGAGCAAGTTCTACATCCAGCGCGGCGACCACGTCCGCGCCGGCCAGGTGCTGGCGGAGCTTGAGAGCAGCGACCTGGCGGCGGCGGTCACGGAGAACCAGGGCGCGTACGAGCAGGCGCAAGCCACCTATCGGGCGACGATCGGCGCAAGCCTGCCCGAAGTGATGCAGAAGGCTCAGCTCGATCTTGGGGCGGCGCGGAAGGCGCTCGATGCTGAGCAGAAAATCTATGACAGCCGCCAGTCGCTCTTTCAGCAAGGCGCCATCCCTCGCAAGGATCTTGAAGACGCCGGTTTGGCCCTGACGCAGGCTCGCAATCAGTTCGAGATCGCGCAGAAGCACCTCGACGCCCTGAAGAGCTTCGGGAACGCGGACGCGCAGAAGGCAGCGGCGGGAGAACTGCAGGCGGCGAAGGGAAGATACGAAGCGGCGGAGGCGCAACTGGGTTACGCGCGAGTGCGCAGTCCGATCGACGGAGTGGTGACCGATCGTCCTCTCTACCCCGGCGAAATGGCGGCTGCGGGCTCCCCGCTGATCACGGTTATGGATACCTCAAGGGTGGTCGCCCGCGCCCACATCGACCAGCATCAGGCTGCGCTCCTGAAAGTCGGCGACGCGGCAACCTTGTCGGTCGCCGGCATCAGTGACGAAGTACCGGCCAAGATCACGCTGGTGAGCCCTGCTCTTGACCCGAACAGCACCACCGTGGAGGTCTGGGCGGAAGCTGCCAATCCGCACCACCGCCTCCGGCCGGGGAGCAGCGTGCGGGTGACCTTCGTGGCGCAAGAGGTGAAGGACGCGTTGGTGATTCCCGCCGCCGCCTTGATCACGGCTTCCGACGGCTCCACCTGCGCGATCCTGGCCGGCGCCGATGGCAGGCCGCAGCAGAAACCCGTGAAGACGGGCATCCGCCAGGGAGAGCTTCTGCAGATCACCGAAGGCCTCAACGAGGGCGATCGCGTGGTGACGCAGGGCGCCTACGAAATCGCCCAGGAAGACCCGGACGTCATGGCCAAAACGAAGTTGCTCATCGCTGCGCCCAAGGCATCGGACGAGGGCGGAGATCAGGGTTCCGGCAAGGATGCAGACTCCGATCAGAAATGACGCGGACACACAGGCGCGCGGCCGGGTGGCGGTCTCGAAATTGGCGCCGGAGTCTACCCTCTGGATCACCCGGCACGCCAAGTCGATCATCTTCCTGATCGTCACGCTGGCCGCCATGGGAATGTACCTGGCTTTCACCATCCCCGTGGCCGTCTTCCCGACCACCAATTTCCCCCGCATCATCGTGAGCGTCGATAACGGCGTGATGCCCATCGACCAGATGGAGGTTTCCATCACCCGGCCCGTCGAGGAGGCGGTCAGCAGCGTCCAGGGCCTTCAGGAAGTGCAGTCCATCACCAGCCGTGGATCGGCCGAGGTCGATCTGAATTTCGACTGGAGTGTTGACATGACGTTGACCTTGCAGCGCGTGGACGCGGCGCTCGCGCGCATCCAGAGCCAGCTTCCGCCTACGGCGCGGGTCGATGCTCACCGGCTCAATTTCGCCAGCTTCCCCATTCTCGGTTACAGCCTGACCTCCGAGCGCATGGCGCAAAAAGATCTGTGGGAGCTGGCCACGTACGAGATGAAGCCGGTCCTCAATCGTCTGAATGGGGTCGCCCTGGTGCTCATACAAGGTGGTGATGAGCCGGAGTTCCAGATCACACCCGATCCTGCGGCGCTGCTGCGGGCACGCGTGACCGTGCCCGACATTCTGGACGCCGTACGGCGCACGAATCTGGTGGCTTCGCCAGGGCTGCTGACGCACGACCACCAGCTATTTCTGGCGCTCATCAACGGTCAGGCTCAAACGCCGGAGCAACTGGGCCAGATCGTCATCAAGGACACCCAAGCCGGCGCGCCGGTTCGCATCGAGGATGTGGCGGGCGTCAGTCCTTCGGTGATGCCCGTCTACACGATTGTCAAGGCCGACAGCAAGCCGGCCGTGCTGCTCAATATCAATCGCCAGCCCGAGTCGAATACGGTTGAGGTCGCTGACGAAGTGAAGGCCGAGCTTGATAACCTTCGCCACTGGCTTCCGGGCGGCATCAAGATCGAATCCTTCTATGACCAGTCGGAACTGGTAGAGCAGTCGATCGCCAGCGTGCGCGACGCCATCCTGATCGGGCTGATCCTGGCCTCGATCATCCTGGTGGTGTTCCTACGCGATTGGGGCACTTCGCTGGTGGCGGGCCTCGTTATTCCCATCACCATCATGGTCACGTTCATCGTGCTGAAAGTGCTGGGCCAGAGCTTCAACCTGATGACGCTTGGCGGCCTGGCGGCGGCGGTCGGTCTCGTCATCGACGACGCCATCGTGGTAGTAGAAAACATCGTTTTGCACCGCGACGCCGGCGAGGGTCACCTCGAAGCCATTCACAACGCGCTCGAAGAAATATCGGCTCCGCTTGTCGGCTCCACGGTGACGCCGGTCGTGGTCTTTCTGCCGCTGATTTCGATCACGGGTGTGACGGGCACGTTCTTTCGCGCGCTCGCGATCACCATGGCCGTAGCTTTGTTCACGTCGCTTGCGCTGGCCCTCATCTGGACGCCGAATCTGAGCCGATACCTGCTGCGCCGCCGCGACGAGGGCGGTTCAGGCGAGAAGGAGGCCGGTCCCGGCGAGACCCCTCTGGAGCATTCTGCTCTCTTCGGCGACACCGCCGAGGAGTTGAAGAAACTGATGGCGGCCGAGGAAGCCTCGATGCGCGGTCGATTCGGCAAGGTGATTGCCTTCTACGAGAAGGGAATGCGCCGGACCATCGGCCATCCGGCGTGGCTGGCGGGGTTCTGCACGATCTTGATCGTGGCCTCGTACCTTTGCTATCGCGCTCTCGGCACCGATCTGTTGCCGGCGATGGACGAAGGCGGATTCGTGCTCGACTACGTCATGCCTCCGGGCATGTCCCTTCAGGAGACGGATCGCGTCTTGACCCACTTCGACCGCATTATCCAAGCCGTGCCCGAGGTCGAGAGCACATCGCGCCGCACCGGGCTTCAGCTTGGACTGGCGGCGGTGACGGAAGCCAACACCGGCGATATCTCTGTGAAGCTGAAGCCAAGCCGCAGCCGCGACATTGACGGGATTATGGAAGAAATTCGCAGCAAGGTGACGCAGGCCGAGCCCGAGGTGGACGTCGATTTCCACCAGGTGCTGGAAGACATGATCGGTGACCTGACCGGCGCACCGCAGCCGATCCAAATCAAGCTATTCTCGCCCGATGCCAGTCTGCTCAACCAGTGGGCGCCGCAAGTGGCCGACGCTATCGGCAAGATCGAAGCGGGAGGAGAGAAGCCCGTCGTCGACATCGAGAACGGCATCGACAACACCATGAGCGGGCCGGAGGTGGTCTTCAACGTGGACCCGCAGGCGACTGCGCGCGCCGGATTCACGCCCGAAGAGGTCACCACCGATGCCTCGGCCATCTTGGAAGGCGAGCCCGCCGCCACGCCTCTCATCATGAACAGCCGCCCGTACACCGTCCGCGTCCGCTTTCCGGAGGCGAATCGATCCTCACTCGAGGCCATCGAGAACACGATGCTCGTCAGCTCCACCGGCGGGACCGCCACGCTAGGGTCGCTCGCTGCGGTTAGCAAGCTGCCCGGCCAGACTGAGATCACGCGCGATAATCTTCAGCGTGAAGTGTCCGTCACCGCGCGGCTGGAAGGTCTGGACCTCGGCAGCGGCGTGGCCGCCGTTCGCAAGGCTGTAAGCCGGCTGCATTTGCCGCGCTCCATCCGCGTGGATTACGGCGGCACCTACAAAGAGCAGCAGCAGTCGTTCCGTGACCTTCTGAAAGTGCTGCTGCTGGCGTTGGTGCTGGTGTTCCTCGTTCTGCTCTTCGAATTTGGCCAATTCTCGGCCCCCGCCGCGATCCTCTCCTCGGCCGTGCTCTCGACATCGGGCGTCTTCCTCGCGCTGCTTCTCACCGGAACCACGTTCAACATCTCGTCGTTCATGGGCCTGATCATGGTGGTGGGGATCGTGGCCAAAAACGGCATCCTGCTGCTCGACGCCGACCAGCGATTTCGCGCCGCGGGATTCTCGGCGCGCGAGGCCATGGTCCAGGCCGGCCGCCGCCGTCTGCGTCCCATCGTGATGACGGCGGTCGCGTCCGTCGCGGGCATGCTGCCCCTGGCGCTCGCCATCGGCTCAGGCTCCGAGATGCTGCAGCCGCTGGCGATTGCGGTAATCGGCGGGATTTTGATCTCGATGGTGCTGTCACTCGTGATCACGCCGGCGATGCACTACTACCTGACGGGGCATGGATCGGGAGAAGCGAAGGAAGGGGCGTTGCAGCAGTAATACCAGTGATCGTTTCCGTTAAGCGGGGGCTATGCTGCCACCTCACTGTGAATTATGGCTTGGCGGGCCGTCGCTCGGGCCAGGCCCGGAAGAAAACTCCAGCTCACGGCGTCGTTCTCGTGAAGTCTTCGATCCAATTCGTTTCCCAGCTTTTCCCGCCATCGGCGGAAAACGACTGCTCGCCGTGTAACGAGTTTACCGTTGCGTTCAAGAAGACGAAGTGAACGTCGATCGTTTTGCCATGGAAGGGCTCACGATCGAAGAACTCCCCGCGGCCGTTCTGAAAGTTACCCACCATCGGTGTGCCCAGAAGGCCGTCGTCGCTGGTCGCGAAATAGACGCTCCACTTGCCGGACCGCGGGTTGTAAGTACGCAGGCTTAAGCCTTCGATGTGACCCGCCCCGCCGTTCAGTTCAAGTTCGAGGAGGTTGGCGCGGCCGTCCCACACCTTCCGCACGTGAGCGGTGCCCTCATACTCGGTCCAGGTCTTGGAGCCGGTCAGAGGGTGGAGCAATCGCCTGAGGTGGACGTTCCAGTCTCCGATTTCCCAGTCGAAATCGTGCTCATGGCCGGCCTCGGCCGTAGCATTTTGCGTGGCGGGAACGGATGGCGTGGTTGGATTGGCTGCGGCGATCGAATGGACGGGCAAAACGAGCGCCAGGACGACGGCAAGCTCAAGCGCAGCCTTGCCCGTACGCGCTGCCCGCGCTCCGTCCATTCCTGATTGGATACTCGCGAGTCTCGACATGGTTTGCCGGCTCCGTGTGAGATGTCTAGCGCCAGTTTGCTGGGAGCCGGGCGCCCTTGTCAAATGACATCGATCCTGATTTTCGCTGCTCTCAAAATGATGTGTCATCCTGAGCCCGGCGAAGCGTCTCGCTCGCGCTGTGTCTCTTAAACGCTGTTAATCAAAGACTTAGATTGCCGCAAGGCTAGCATCCGCTTACAAACAGCACTAGCGTTCTCCGAAACTAGCCTACAGATTATGCCTAGACCGCTTGGCTAACATTTTGCTTGACAAACGCCCTTTCCTGTGCTAGCTTCTTTTCTGGCGGGGGCGCCATTCACCGGGAGGTGAACTATGCCTCTGCGCCGCTCGCCCACACTCGCTCCCGCCGCGCTGGCTGCGCGGCGCGCCAACGCCATCAAGTCCACCGGACCCCGAACCGAGCGCGGCAAAGCATGGTTCTCGCTCAACGCTCTGCGTCACGGCTGGGACGCCCGCAACCTGCGCGACAAAATCGAACGCACCGGCGACAAGGAAGCCGCCGTCCTCTTGTCCCGCGCCAGCGGGAATGACTGCGCTTCGAGGGGGATTACGGGCGCCGAAGCCACGAAAGATGTAGTCGGAACGGAGCTGGAATCTCA
>JASHPE010000138.1 GCA_030038235.1 Terriglobia bacterium | reverse complement strand
TACTCCGTGTTGTTGGCGATCTCCAGAGCTTCGTCAAAGTCCTTCGCCTTGATGACTGCGAGCACCGGACCGAAGATTTCCTCCTGCGCGAGCCGCGCTTTCGGCGGGACATCGACAATTACCGTCGGCGCGATGAAGTGTCCCGCGCTGGAAGTGGTGCGCCCGCCCGTGAGCAGGCGTCCTTCCTGCTTGCCCGTCTCGATGTATTCCAGAATGGATTTCTCGGCGCCGTCGTTAATCACCGGACCCATGTCGGTATCAGGACTGGTTGGCGGTCCGACTTTGAGGGTCTCGACGCGCTGATGAAGCTTGTCAAGGAACGTGTCATACACCTTGTCCACCACAATCGCGCGGGAGCATGCCGAGCACTTCTGCCCTTGAAATCCAAAAGCGGAAGCCGTCACGCCGTCAGCCGCGAGGTCAAGGTCGGTTTCGCTGTCAACAACGATGGAATCTTTGCCGCCCATCTCGGCCACCACACGCTTCACCCAGATCTGTCCCGGCTGGTGCTTCGCCGCCAGCTCGTTGATATGCAGGCCCACCTCTTTTGAACCCGTGAAAGCGACATATCGCGTGTGCGGATGCGCCACCAGGAAATCACCGACCGTCGAACCTGAGCCGGGCAGGAAATTCACCACGCCGGGCGGCATCCCCGCCCGCTCGAGCACTTCAAAAAACTTGTAAGCGATCACGGGTGAATCGCTCGACGGCTTCAGCACTACCGTATTGCCTGCCACGATTGAGGCCGTAGTCATGCCGGTCAGAATCGCAAGGGGAAAATTCCACGGTGGGATGACAATGCCGACGCCCAGCGGGATATAGCGCAGGTAATTCTTCTCGCCTGCCACCGGCGCCAACGGCGCAGGATGCCACAGCTTTAGCATCTCGCGCGCGTAGTATTCACAAAAATCGATGGCCTCTGCGACGTCAGCGTCCGCCTCCGCCCAGGACTTGCCGACCTCGAACACCATCCAGGCGCTGTAATAGTACTTGCTCTCGCGCAAAATGCGCGCGGCGTTCGACAGCACCTGCATCCTCTCGTCGGCCGGCGTCCGGCTCCACGTCTTGAAAGCCTCCTCGGCGGTACGGATCGCGCGCTCGGCAATTTCGCGGGTAGCCTTTGAAAAACTCCCGACTACTTGGTTCTTATCGGCCGGATTGTAGGATATCAGCCGGTCTTCTGTGTGGATGCGCTCGCCACCGATCACGATATCGTACTCACGGCCCAACTCGCCGCGCACCTTCTCCACAGCCTCAGCCATACGACGCTGATACTCAGGGTTGCTCTTGAACTGCGACAGAGGCTCGTTCTTGAACTCGGGAAGTCCCATATCAGTCCTCCGCAACCATAATAGCATTGGCGCGAGAACAAGCCGCTCGGTCGCAGCTTCGCCTGGCAGCCCCGAGCGACAGCGGCGCGGGCGATGTCGAGCGGGTGGCCTAATTGACCAGTACGGTGAATCACTTACAGCAAACCCATTTCCGCATGAAGAATCTCCTTGACAGGGTTGCACGCATTGGTATATACTCGCCGGGTTCGGTGGGTAATGAAGGCTTTGGGCTCTGTGCCCGTTGTTCAAGAGTCGTACTCTTAGATTGTCCGGCGGAATCTCTCGGTGGTTTCGTGATGCTGTTCATGCGGATGGTCGCGCGGATGACCGATCTCGAGGGGGGTTCATGCGAGCTTCAGCAGTTGTGGTATTAGGAGCCGTCTCTCTCTGGCTGATCAATTTCGCAGCTCCCGCAGGTGCGGGAACACTGGTCCCCGGTGAGTATGCTGTCACCACGGTGAGCAGCCTCAAGAGTCAAGCACCTTCCTCTTTCGCCTCCTCATACAAAGGCTATTCTTTCGAGGGCAGTGATCCGGCGCGCGTCGTGGCTTACGATGACTCCTCCTGCAAGTCCGGCGATCCGACCATCCTGAGAGGCTCCGGAGGCGGAGGCGGCAAGAAGCGCCACTCGGCACCCACAACCAAGAAACCTTGCGGGCGTGACGCTCGCTCAGATTCCACGGTGACTCCGGCACTCCGTGCGTCTGATGATCCGCCAACTTGCTCAGACGGCCGAGGTCAGCCGTCAGGGCGGCCCAGTGGAGGCGATGGCGGGAAGAAGAGGCACTCGACGCCAATGGGTCAGGTCCCGTGCGGGGGACGACAGGGTTCACCCACTCCTTCCAAACTCTCCTCGCTCTCCATGTCCATCATCCCTGCGGGTACGCAGTTATCATTCGGCTTGTCTGACGGACAGCCCGATGCCAGCACCGGCCCTGGCGGCGGTGGAGGCGGCAAGCATCGTCATTCTCCACCAACCCCGCCCCCGCCGGGCCCTCCCCGCGGGCCACATCGGGCTACTTAGCCGGAACCGCGCGGTTTGGTGCTCCTCGGCTGGGGCTTGGTAGGTAATACCTATGCTCCTGCGCCGTAGACCGGCGACACCGTTCAACCCCTGATTGTTTCCCAGATCACTTTTAGTCGGAATGGCAGGAGGGTAAATCCGGTAGAAGCCCTTCGGTTAGCCTGGCCAAGCCTCATTGCGCAACTTGTGCTGCCCTGTGCGCAATTAGACCGAAACCCTTGTCACTCGCCGATTTTCCAACTTGCGCCAGCACCGCACGGCCACCGGCGCGGTCTCCACCTTGCACTTCCAGCGTACCCAGAGCGAGGCCGGCTTCGAGAGCGCGATCCACAAAGCCTGACTTCTCAGACTCCGCGCGCGCGGCAGAGAGCGCGTCCGTGGCTTGGCGCAGCCCTTCGCCACCGGAAGCGGCGGCGACGCGCGCAGCGATAATCTCAGCGTCAAGGCTTACCGGCAGGCTGTGAGCCTTGTCCGCGAGCGTGCGCGCCTGCGCTGACGCTCCGGCCGCCTCGGAGTTGTTGCGCAGATCCACATAGGCGCGCGCCAGCAGCGCGTAACCCGCCGACTCGTCCGCCGGCTGTTCCTCGCGGCGCGCTTCCTCGATAGCAGCCGGAAGCGTCAAGACCGCCTGCTGGGCATGGCCTTCTTCGATTGCTACAAGAGCCACCTGCATTACGGATTCGGCGGCGGTGCCTTGTTCGCCGAGCTTGCGTCGCAGGCTGAGTGCTTCCAAATACTTGCGCTGCGCCTCCGCCAGATCCCCCTGCGCGTAGGCTACGTCCCCGAGACCGGCGAGCGCCGTTGCTCGCTGGCTTTCGGTGCCGGTCTGCTCGGCAAGGGCGGCGGCCTGCTGATAGCGGCTGCGCGCGCCCGCGAGATCACCCTGGTTTGAAAGAACCAGTGCCGTATTGAGCAGCCCTAGCGTCTGGCCGCCCTTGTCGCCAATCTCGACGAACTTGGCGCTCGAATCCTCGTAGATCCGCCGGGCGGCGCCCAGATCTCCCTGGTCATAGAGGATATTCGCCTCGTTGTTCAGGGCGTTTCCCACACCGTTCTGGTCCCCGACTTCCCGAAAGCTCGTTAGCGCCTCGTCGTACATCTCCTTGGCGCCCTCAAGATCGCCCTGCTGCCATTTCAGCAACGCCAGCTCATTCAAAGAGGCGGCCACGCCACCCTGGTCGCCGCTTGCGCGGCGAATCTGAAGCGCCTGCTCATACTTCCGACGGGCCCCCTCGAGATTTCCCTGGTCGCGCAACACACCGCCCATCACGTCCAGGGCCTCGGCCACGCTCCCCTGGTCTCCCTTTGATTCAAACGTGTCTTGCGCGTCTTTCAGAGTAGCCAGCGCCTGTTGCGGCTGCCCCAATTTCCACTGCGCCGTGGCCTCGGCGACCTGGGCCTGAGCCACGAAAAGATTTTCACCAAGCGCCTGGGCTCGCGTGACCGCTGCGGACGCAGTTGATTCCTCGCGTTTGAAATCCGAAACCGACTCCGCCCAGTTGGCCTCGGCCAGATCGATCCGCGGATCCTGTCCTTCGGGCGGCGGAAGTTGCCGTAGCGCCGCCAAGGTCGCCTGCACATCATTGCCCTTGCCGACCATCGACTCGCACGTCGTTAAGGTTATGCCGTAATCGAGATTGTCAGGGAATAAGCCAAACAACGTTCTATAGACCTCAAGACACTGGTCCCACTGGTTAGAAATGAAGCGGTAGCGGCCCTCGATGACGAGGCGCTCCTCACGGTTCAGACTGCCTGACAGATCGAATGCTTTCCTGGCCTCTTCCCCGGCGTTGGTATCGTAGCCCAGACCCGAAAGCGCGGAGGCGAGAGCCGAATGCGCCAGCGGAAATTGGGGATCGGCCGCCACTGCCTTCTGCAGGACGTCGCGCGCCGCCAACAGATTGAAAGCTCTGAGTTTAGCCAAACCGTCGGCGTAGAGCTTGGCGACCTCCGGGCTTGATGGCAGCTCAGCACGGACCCCGCGCGCCTCCGCCTGGGCAACGTCGCTAACCCCCAACGCGTCGCGCAGCCGAGTGCCAGCGTGAGAAATCAAATCGAACAAGCCGGATTCGGTTCCGTTCTCGCCGAACTCCGCTAGCGTCACACCCTGCCGCGCGTCTTGAAGGCGTAAGTCCAGCCGAATTTTCCCGTCACCCTCAGGTCCCAGGTCCGTAAACGAGCCTAGCACCACATAGTCCGTACCAAGCGCACCGCGAATCCGGCCCAAAGTATCCTGCGCCAGGCTGTCGGAACCACCGAGCGGCAGATCCAATCTCATTCGCGCAATGTTTTCACCCGGAATGGCCCGCAATTGCGCGCCTGCGGCCAACTCAGAAGTGAGCATTTCCGAAAGTGCCGTTGACAACCAAGCAGCGTCGGGCCGGCCGGTCAGGTTCTTCAACCCAAGAACAGCCACCGCTGGCCGGTGGCGAAGCGCTGTGGCGGCGAAAGAGGAATTCCCCTCCTCGCTTGACGATCGTCGGGCGTGCAGGTAGTAGGCGATCGATCCCCCCGCCACAACCAGCGCCAGCAGCGCGGCCGTAAACTGGGCTAAGCTCAGGTTCCCCAGGACCTTTGTTTGGGTCTGGGTTTCCTCTTCTTCCTCGACAATGACCGTGGACTTGGTCCGCTCCCGGACGATGAGTTCCGGAATCTCTTCCCAACGCTCGCGAACTGCTGCAATGAAACGGTAACCGCGCCTCGGTAATGTTTCAATGTAAGGCTTTTCATCGACGCTCTGGCCTAAAGCCTTGCGAAGCGCGGAGACATTCTGGGTGAGGTTGTTTTCCTCAACAATTGTGTCAGGCCAGACCTTTTTCATCAGGTCATCTTTTTCAAGGATGCGCCCGGCGGCCTCAACTAATACCACGAGAGTGTCGAAAGCTTTAGGTGTGAGGGGAACAGCGGTCGGGCCGCGAAAAAGAAGGCGGTCTGTAACATCAATCCGGAAGGGACCGAACTCGTAGAAGTGCTTGGTAGCCTGAAGGTTAACAGTATTCATGCAAGATTCACAAATTTTTCAGCGCTTTCTAAGTACGTCCAAACACGCCGCGCGCTATCGTCGGACCGTTGATGGCGGTTCTGAGCGCGAAATGTCCGGCTGCCGAGCCAACCTGTGATTCTAACGAAAGCGGCCGGACGGTGCAACGCCAAGGGGCATATCAAAAGAGGTAATGCGCCAGCCATAGACCCAAGGCTACGGATGCCGCCCGACAGGAGAACTTCATGACGACAAGACGGAAGAAGAAGACAACCATCATCACAGAAACCGACCGGCTGCTGATCCTGAACAAGCGGAGCGGCGCCGTGGAGGGCTGGTGCGAGGACCTGGAGGGCCTGGTCGGCATGGTCCGGCCGAGCCGCGGGGAGGCATTGGCAGCCTTCCGCCTGGGATCCGTGTACGGTTCGCTCGAACCTAACCGGTTGGAACGCAACGAGGACGGGCTTCTTCAAGTCTGCCTGGACTCGCTTCTGAAACCGGCCTGAGCTGTTTCAGGCCTTGCTGCGGAGGGGGTTTCGCGCCGCCAAGCGGTTTCCTTTCGCGAGAATTCTACGTCTCACGAGCGCGTGTCTTGCGCGCCGCGCGACGATGGCTTAGAACGCGGATCATCGAGTTCCGCCCAACCCGGCTCGGGCCGGCCAGCAACACCACAAGTCAAAGGGAGAAAGTCAATGTCCATCGGTCAACGAATCCGTAATCTTCGCGAAAAGAAAGGCTTGTCGCAAGGCGACATCGAAAGGCAGACTGGAATGCTGCGCGGTTACATCTCGCGTGTGGAACACGGTCACACCGTACCTTCGGTGGAAACCTTGCAGCGGTTTGCCGCCGCGCTCGACGTTCCCATGTATCGTCTCTTCTACACGGCGGGAGAGGACCCTGCGCCGCCGATCGCCGCCGGAGGCAGCCCAACCTCTCTTGAAGAGATCGCCCAGAACGGCGGCGTCGAGGGTTCCGAGGCCCGCTTCCTGCTGCAGATTAAGGGTCTGGTCGGCCACATGGTGGAGTCAGACCGGGCCTTCCTGCTGGATTGTGCCCGCAAGCTCGCCAGCCGCTAGTTGCATGTGCTGGTTGTGTTGTGCGCCCGGACTGATGAAGGGGGGAGTCCGGGCGCCTTCACGCGCTCCTGGCACAACCTTTAGCGGGCGCGGAGCTTCGCCAACCGGCGGCCTGCCTCATCGAGCGTGGCGTCGGTCTTGGAGAAGCAAAAGCGGACCTGCTGACGTCCGAGCGCAGGATCGCGGTAGAAACTGCTCCCGGGCACAACGGCGACGCCGATTTCGCTCACCAGATAACGGGCAAACTCTACGTCACCGGGAAATCCGAAGCCGGAAATATCCGTCATGACGTAGTAAGCGCCGCGCGGCTTGTAGCACGCGAACCCGGCAGCCGTCAGCGCCGCAAGCATGCGGTCGCGGCGCTTCTGGTAGTCGGCAGCAAGCTGCCGGTAATATTCTTCAGGCAGACGAAGTGCCGTCACGCCCGCTTCCTGCAGGGGGGCCGCCGCCCCCACGGTCAGGAAGTCATGCATCTTGCGCACGGCCGCTGAGACTTCCGCCGGAGCAATGGCATAGCCCACGCGCCACCCGGTCACGCTGTACGTCTTCGACAGCGCATTGAGCGTGATGGTGCGGTCGCGCATTCGTGGAAGGGTCGCGATTGACACGTGACGAGCGCCTTCGTACGTCATGTATTGATAGATCTCGTCCGTCACCACGTACGCGTCCGACCTCAGGACGGCGTCCGCAATTACCTGCAACTCCTCCCGCAAAAATACCTTGCCCGTAGGATTGTTGGGCGTATTCAGGATGACGGCCCGCGTACGCTCATTGACGAGGGCGCGCAGCTCGTCCGGATTGAAGGTCCAGTCCGGCGGATGCAGGCGGACGAACCGCGGCACAGCTCCGCAGATGATTGCGTCCGGACCGTAATTCTCGTAGAACGGTTCGAAGACGACAACCTCTTCTCCCGGATCGACGATAGCGAGCAGCGACGCGATCATGGCCTCGGTCGCCCCGCAGGTGACAGTGATCTCGCGTTCGGGGTCGATTTCAATCTCTGTGTCCTTGGCGAACCGTTCGGCGATGGCTCGCCGGAATTCGCGCGCGCCCCAGGTGATTGCGTACTGATTGATGTCAGCCGCGATGGCGCGCTGCGCCGCCGCCTTCACCTCAGCCGGAGCGGTGAAATCGGGAAACCCCTGGGCGAGGTTCATCGCCCCGTGCTCGATCGCCAAGCGCGTCATCTCGCGAATCACCGACTCTGTGAATTGCGTCGCCTTGTGGGAAATGTGATGAGCGATTGCCTGTTCAACGGCCTTCATTTGGTTGTTTCCTCACAAACTGCGAGGCCCATCAGTACCACGAGGGATGCCGTGTGTCCGTACGGCATCAGAACTGGCATCCTCGAGCTCGCAGCGATCAGATATCCGACTCTCTGTCGACGCGGCGCGAGCGCTATGGAATCTCCACCTGGCTGTTCCGCGCCGCGATCTGCCCGGTTTCGGATTCCTGCACCACCTCGCGCACCAGATACGTTCCCGGCTTGACGCTTGACTCGCTCTTGATACTCATGCCGTTCTGAACCAGCCGCGTCAGCGTCGAGTCGAGCAAGCGCAGGTCAATCTGCTTCTGCTCGCCGGTCACGAAACTCCCCGCCCGATCGAAAATCGCCGTAACCAATGTGAGCGTTTCCAGGTTCCTATCGTTTGCCTTACGGAATCGCAGGTGGCTTACGTCAACGTGAGTGACCACCACGAGACGGGCATCTCCGGTTGCGCCCTTGAAAAACTGCGTCCGAAGTTCGAGCGGTATGGGCTGTGTCTCGTCCTCGGAGAACACCATCTGTTCCATCTCTTCTTTGGCCACGGTGGCGGCATCCTCTAGTTTGTTCGGAGCAAAGTAGCCCTTGCGGGTCTGCAAGCTGAAATGATCGGAATTGTCGGCCAGTGTGACCTTTAACGGATGGAACCGCCCGTCGGTCTTCAAATCCTCGGGAGCAAAGGCCAGCACGTAGTACGCTTCGGGCAATCCGCCGGCGCGACGGAATCCTTCGTTGAAATCGTTCTTGTTGTGAAACCAGGTTCCTCCCGTTTCGCCGGCAATCGACCCTAAAACGTCGCCGCTCAGGCTCTGGTACAGGTCTTCCAATTGTTGTTTCTGAGCAAAATTCGCAGGATTTCCTGACACCTCGGTGCTGGCGTCGTAAAAGCTGGCCGTGTAGAGGCCGCGCGCGTCCAGGGTGCCGATGACCACATTCTGGCGCAGAGCCTGATCGATCACCTGCTCCAGTTGAAAGGTCTGGTTCACGGCGAGAAAGCCCGGCGAGACCATGACGATGCTGCGTTGTCCCACGAACGTGCCCATCACGCGGCAAAGACGCTCAAGGCCCTGAAAGACGTATTGCGATTCCAAATCCGATGACTCAACAATCCTCCGGGAAAGGTTCTCGATGTAATTGGCGTCCTCTTGCATGCACGGAGTGTTGCCAGCGCAACACTGGTAGAGCGCATCGCTCTCGGCAATTGAGAGCGCGGTCGGATCCTGGTGGTCGTCGATCTCCCAGGCCTGGTAGGGCGCTAGGGTGGGACATTCGTGCGCGGACCCGCCCGCGATCGGGCGCGGCACGATCCTCATGAGAGCGTCGTGCAACTTGGCGCGATCGTCGGTGAACGCGAGCTGGCTCTGCCCCGACGACGTGAAGATGCCGGCGCGATCGCCGGGCTTCAGATTCGAGTTCAGATATTTGTCAGCCGCGGCGCGCGTTTGCGACAGGTCACCGAACGCAAGATGAATATCGTCAAAGAAAATGCCCACGTAGCGCGTGGGTAGATTGATCGGCGCCGGCGCTGTCGCGGCCGGCACATTGCCCGACACGGCCGCGCCGCCCGCCGGTCCGCCGGCCCCTGCGGCGGGGACGCCGGGCGCTTCCAAGGAGAAGTGCGTGATCGTCTGCAGCTTGCCGTGGTCAAAGACGCGAAAGTCTTCCTGGTGCAGATTAGTGACCGCCTGGCCCTTTCGATCGCGCACCACCACGCGCAAGATCACTTCGTTATGCTGATAGCGGATGGAGAAACTCGGCTGACTCTCCTGGGTCGTGATCTCGGGACCGTTGTTCTGCGCGGGACTCGATGCGGCCGGTGTCGAGCCTGTCTGTCCCGCAGGCGCGGTCACGGGGAGAGCGAACAAGACAAACAGCAAGGCGATGCGCTTGACGCCCTCCCCTAGGGAGTATGGATTCATCGGGAGCACCAACTCCATGATAGTTCAAGATGACGGGGAAATGCGCAGGCAGGACGGTGGCGCCCCTACGTCTGACATCGAGAAACTACCGGAAGTGCAGGATCGGGGAGCGCGCTTGAGTTCAGGGAATCTCCACCTGGCGGTTGGATGCCGACATCGCGCCGCCTTCGGACTCCTGCACGACTTCGCGCACCAAGTACATGCCCGGCTTGACCGGCAGGCTCGCCTTCGTGCTGATGCCGCTGCGGTCGAGTTGCTCCAACGTCGAGTCGAGGAGCCGAAACTCGATCCGCTTCTGGACGCCGGTCACACAGTTCCCTTCCCGGTCAAACAGCGCGGTGACTATGGTCAGGCTTTCGACGTTCCGACCTTCAGCCTTGCGGAACGGCAGCCGGCTGACGTCCAGGTGCGCGAGTACGGAGATTTTGGCAGCGCCCGCATCGCCTTCGAAGTACTGCGTGTGAACCTCGAGGGGAATAGTCTGGGATTCCGCCTGCGAGAAGATCATCTGGTCCAGTTCTTCCTTGGCCAGAGTGGCCGCATCTTCAATCTTCGTCGGTGCGAAGTAGCCTCGGCGCGCCTGAATGGTGTAATGATCCGAGTTATCCGCCAGAGTGACCTTAAGCGTGTGCAGATGGCCGTCCAGTTTCAGATTCGGAGGCGCGAAGGCAAGCACATAATAGGTGTCGGGAAAGGACCCGACGCGTCGGAAGCCTTCGTCCACATCGTTGCTGTTGTGGAAGTACACCCCGCCGGTGTCGGACGCCAGTTGCTCGAGGACGTCCGCCTCGCGCTGGGCGCTGTCGTTCTGATTGAAGACTTTGCCGGCCTCGAGATCGGGACGCCCCACGATCACCACCGGCCGCTCGGTGGCGTCGCCGCGCGGTATAAGCACGTAGAGGCCGCGGGCGTCCAGAGTGTTGATCACAATGTCCTGCCGCAGGGCCAGGTCCACCAGTTCGCTCACGTCGAACATCTGGTTCAAGGTGAGAAATCCCGGCGATACCACGACGATGGTGTGTTGGCCGGGCAGCCCTGTCATCCGCTGGCAGATGCGCCGCAGCCCGTCCATCGCATAATGGGTTTCGTTTTCGGACAGACTCTCAGTGCGCAACGCCACAGGCATCACCAGGTTGGCGGCTTCCGTGGGGCACTGCGGGTCAGTGCGGCCCATCTCCTGGCAGTGGCAGATATAGGCGTCCGCCTGCGCGGCTTGTACTGTAATCAGGTCATTCTGATGGATGATCCTATAGGACTGATACGGCGTGAGCGGCGGACACTCGTTCTTGTCGACGGGAGAGACCGGCCGCGGCAAAAGCTTGTTCAAGTCTGCGTGCAGACGGTCGCGATCATCCGTAAAATCCACCTGGTCCTGACCCGAGGAGGTAAAGATGGCGGCGCGGTCGCCTGCATGAAGGTTGGAATCGAGGTAGCGTCCGGCTGCCGCCCGGGTGATGGCCAGGTCTCCGAACTGCAAATGGACGTCGTCGAAGTAAAGGGCCATGTAACGCGCAGGCAGGACGATCGGCGCTGCCGCCGATTGCGTGCTTGCGGCCGGGTTTGCTTTGGCAGCTTCGGCGGGCGGCTGGGCGCTTTCGGAAGGCGCAGAGCCATGGGCAGTGAAGTGTGTGATAAGCTGCGGCTGCTTGTTGTCAAAGAGGCGGAAATCGTCCTTCTGAAGGCCTCGAACCAGCTTGCCCTTGGCGTCGCGCACCACCACGCGCACCATCACTTCGTTGTGCTGTACGCGCAAGTGAAAGGCCGGCTGCGTTTCCTGTGAAGTGATCTCCGGCTTGGAGTTGTCCTGCGCCTGACCGCCGGCGCCGGATGGGAAAAATGCGAAAATTAAGGCGGCCGCAGTCGCCGCACTCGTCACCACAATGTTGCAACGATGAAGCAGAGGGTGCGAGCGGCCGTTCATGGTAGTCGAGCCAGGAAAGCATTCCGTCTGGACTGCTCTCAACTTTTCTTCGTCCCGTGCAGCTAGTATCCGGTCGGAACCGGCGGGAGTCAAGCGGCGGACGCAATTTCCGCATGACATGCGCCACACCGTCACGGACAGCATCTCAAGGTTTTTCGACAACTCCTGCTAATCTAAACTGAGGGTCCAAGAAAAATTGCTGATCGCCATCGAACTCTGCGTCATTGTATGAATTGCCGGGGTGACCGATTGGGGCTCGCAAAATACAGCGACGCCGAACTACCGTAGCGCGGGCATCGTGCCCGCGCTAAGGTTGAGGCGAGACGCCTCAGCGACAGCGGCCGGGACGGCCGCGCTACGTCCGAATATGGAGGCTCAATTGAAGACCGAAACCGATCTCAGTCGACGAGATTTCCTCAAGAGCGGCGCGCGCAACGCGGCAGGCATCGCTGCGCTCGGCGGTGTGACGTTTCTCGCCCGGTCCGAACGAGTGTTCGGCGCCAACGACCGCATCCGCGTGGCTGTCTGCGGACTCCACAATCGCGGTCGCGATCACCTGGAAGCATACTCCCGCCTCCCCAACGTTGAGATTGCCGCCCTTTGCGATGTGGACGAGAACGTATTGGGCAAGTATGCCGGGCGCGTGGGCGCGGGCAAGGCCTATACTGACGTCCGCAAGCTCTTCGAAGACTCGTCGATCGACGCCATCTCCATCGCCGTGCCCAATCATTGGCATTCATTGATGGCCATCTGGGCCTGCCAGGCCGGCAAAGACGTCTACGTGGAGAAGCCTTGCTCGCACAACTGGTGGGAAGGCCGGCAACTGGTGCGCGCCGCGCAAAAATACAATCGCCTGGTGCAGCAAGGAACCCAGATTCGCTCCGCGCCGGCGATTCGGGAAGCAATCCAGCGGCTGCACGACGGCGAACTCGGCGACTTGTACCTGGCGCGCGGGCTCTGCTTCAAGTGGCGCAACACCATCGGCCACGCGCCGGTGGAGCCCGTTCCTGCCGGCGTTCACTACGACCTCTGGACGGGTCCCGCGCCGCTGAAGCCGTTCACCAAAAATCGATTTCATTACAACTGGCATTGGATCTGGGACACCGGCAACGGCGACATCGGCAATCAGGGCGTGCATCAGATGGACATGGCGCGCTGGGGCCTGGGCGTGAAGTATCCGAACCGCGTGTCGGCAGTCGGCGGCCATTTCATGTTCGACGACGATCAGCAGACGCCCAACACGCTGAATTGCGCCTTCGAATTCGATCAGGCAGACGGCACGCGCAAGATGATCGAATTCGAGGTGCGCCACTGGATCACGAATCGCGAGGCCGGCATCGGCACGGCCGGATTGACGGCGGAATCCGGCCCGCAGTACGGCTCGGATACGATCGGCAACATCTTCTATGGCTCGAAAGGATACCTTGCCACCGGCGACGAAGACGCGTGCAGCTACAAGATCTGGCTCGGCCGGAATCAGGCTCCGGGGCCGGAGGGCCACGCCGAGGGCGATCACTTCGCCAACTTCATCGACTGCGTGCGCAGCCGCAATCCAGAGGGGCTGAACGCGCCCATCGAGGAGGGTCACATCTCGTGCACGCTCGTCCATCTCGCCAACGCATCGTATCGGCTGGGAAGATCGTTGCGATTCGATCCCGCGACCGAACAGGTGATCGGCGACGACGAGGCGAATCGGCTGCTGCGCGACGGGGATCGCGGGTATCGCGCGCCGTTCGTGGTACCTGACGAAGTGTAAGGCTCTGCACAACGAGGCCATGTCCACACAGGCGTCTTCGGACTTGCTCCCGACCACGGGAACAAGAGCGAGCGTATAATACGAACCACGAGGGCTCGTATGAGCGAACAGACGAAAACTCTGGAAGAACTGGTGCGGGAAGTCCCTCCAGAGTATGAGGCCGAGCTTCGGGACTATGTCCAGTCCCTGGTGGCTCGGCGTTCCATCCATCCAGCCGTCAAACCCGAATTCACGTGGGCTGGCGCGCTCGAGAATTTGCGGGACCGGTACACCTCCGTGGAATTACAGCACCGCATCGCGAGTTGGAGAAGCGACGGCGAATGAGATTGCTCGTCGACACCAACATCTTCATTGAGGTGCCGCTCAACCAGGCGAGCGCCCGCCAGGCGCGAGCCCTCCTCGAAAATCCCAAGGGTCACGAGAGCTTTGTTACAGATTTCGCTCTGCATTCGCTCGGCCTTCTGTTATTCCGGCAGAGGCAAGCTGAGGTTTTCCGCCAAATCCTGCAAGACATCATCGGCGGAGTGGGAGCCGGAGTGGTATCCCTGACGGCGTCGCAAATGGTCGCTCTCCCCGACGTGGCGACAACGTTCAAACTCGACTTCGACGGCGCATACCCGTACAGCGCTGCGCTTGGGCACGGGCTTCAGATAGTGAGCTTCGACGCTGACTTTGACCGCACCTCGGAGGGCCGGCTCCTACCCGTCGACGTTCTGTAACTCATGTTGCCTTTTAAGCAGATGATAGCGCCCCGATGCGTCCGAACCGTCCGAATAGCATGGTGTGGGGCCGTATTCCTGGCGCTATGCCTTGCAACCTCCCTGCCCTCCGAGGCGCAGATCCAATCTGAAATAAGCGCCATCAACTGGCCGGCGTATCAGGACGAAGCCGTGCGGCTGCTGCAGGACTACATCCGTATCGACACGTCGAACCCGCCCGGCAACGAGCTGCGCGCTGCGGAATTCTTCAAGAAGCTCTTCGACGATGCGGGCATCCCGAACACCACTTATGAATACCTGCCTGGGCGGGCAGATTTCTACGCCGTGCTGAAAGGCGACGGCAGCCTGCGTCCCATCGTGCTGCTCAGTCACATGGACGTGGTCCGCGCCCAGCCCGAAAACTGGAAGGAGCCGCCTTTCTCCGGCGCGATTGTGGACGGCGAGATCTACGGCCGCGGCGCAGAGGACATGAAGGACCAGGGACTGCTCAACGCCATGATGCTGCTCATTGCGTCCCGCGAACATCCGCCCCTGAGACGCGATCTGATTTTCCTGGCGACTGCCGACGAGGAAGTGAGCGACACGGGAAGCCAGTGGCTGATCGACCATCATCCGGAGCTCATCCGCGGCGCCGAATATCTCATCACCGAGGGCGGCTCGAATCTGATCACGCCCGATCGCGGGCTCGTTTACGGCATCGACGTGGCGGAGAAGGCGCCGTTCTGGCTTCGCCTCACGGCCACCGGGCCTGGGGGCCACGGCAGCATCCCGATCAGCGACTCTGCGCCCAATCGCCTGGTGCGCGCGCTCAATCGCGTGGTCAACTGGGAGACGCCGGTGCATCTGCTGCCCTCGGTCGAAGAGTACTTCCACCAGATCGCGGCGCGCGAACCACAGCCGCTCGCGGCGGAGTATCGGGACATTCGCCGGTCCATCAAGGATCCGTCGGTGCTCAGGGTCATCAGCGCGGACCCAAATCTCAATTACCGCATCCGCGATACGGTCTCGCTCACGGGACTGCAGGGCAGTCCTCAGACCAACGTGATTCCGGACACGGCCACCGCCAATCTCGACGTTCGACTGCTGCCAGGCGACGAGCCGCGGGAGTTTATGCGCGAGCTCGAAGCGGTGGTCGACGACGACCATATCCGTGTCGATCCGATCACGACGTTCCGGCCACCCAACGCCTCACCGACGGACACGGCGCTCTACCGCGTCATCGAGCAGGTAGTTCATGAGTACAGCCCGCAAGCGCTAATCACTCCGGAGTTGGACAGCGGGTACACCGAAAACCAAATGTACCGGCCGCTCGGCATTGTTTGTTACGGATTCCTGCCCGTCGAGCTCACGCCGGAAGTGGAGGCGACCGAGCACGCCGCCAATGAGCGCATCCCGGTAGAGCAGGTGCAGCGGGGACTGAAGATGCTCTACGAAGTGATCGCGCGGACAGCGGATCAGTAGAGGCAGATCGTCGAGTCATGGCAAGCGTCCGCAAATCCCGAACCAAGCCCACCGAACAGCGGGAGTTCCCCACATCGCCGCGCGTCGCCGTGGGTGGCATTGTGATCGACCGCGGAAGCGTGTTGCTGGTGCGCCGCGGTCAGGAGCCGCTCAAGGGCGAGTGGTCGATACCGGGAGGGTTGCTGGAGGTTGGAGAGACCCTCAAAGAGGCCGTCGAACGCGAAATTCAGGAAGAGACGGGGCTGCTTGTCAAACCTGTGGGTATGCTGGGGGTCTTCGAGCGCGTCGTGCGCGCCAAGGGACCCCGGGCCAGGCACGGCAAAGTGCGATACCACTACGTAATCGTCGACTTTCTGTGTGAACTGCGCCGCAGACGCGGCCAAAGCACCAGGGATCAGCCGCACCCGTGGACTGACGTCACCGACGCACGCTGGGTCAGCGAGCGCGACCTTGACCGTTATCGGCTCTCGACTGCCGCTCGCGGTGTGATTCAGGAGGCCTTTCGCTCTCTCGCCTGATCTCCGTTTTAGAGTGCGGCAGCGTGCTGCCGCTTTGATCAGGCCAGCTTGCTGGCCGGGAAGTGGCGATGAAGTGCCGCCAGCAAGCTCGCGTGCAGAAAAGCGGCAGCGTGCTGCCGCACTCTAAAGGGGCAGACAAATCACGAGCGCGGACGGCCGAACCACCGGGGAACGCGCCGGCGATAATCCAGGTAATCAGCGCCTCGCACTCGCGCCAGATGTGGCTCCTCGAGGAAGACCACGACGAGATGGAAGAAGATGATCGCCAGGGCGGCGTAGCTCGCGATGGGAAGCGATTTATAGATGATGGCCTGAGCTACGATGGCCGAGAGCACAGAAACATACATCGGATTCCGCGAATAGCGGTAGAGTCCGCTCTTGACCACTTTGCCCGGTTCCTCGCCGAGGAGGAACCGGATGGGCTTCGTGAAAAAGATCGCGGGCGTACCTCCCGCCAGAAGAAAATTTAGCAAACACTGAAGGTAGCCAAGAACGGCCGCGGCGAGCAGAATCCAACCCAGACGCCACCATCCGCCTGCCGCCGGATGCCCCTCCCGCAATTGTTGAGGAACCCACCAGAAGACCAGGCCAGGAACCAGCACCGTGAAGATGACTCCGCGAACCCAAACCATAGCTGTAGCGCCGGTGTCCCCACCGGCGTGCCCAAAACTAAGAATCGCCGGTGTCCCCACCGGCGTGCCAGAACTGAAAGATCGCCGGTGAGGACACCGGCGCGCCAGAACTGAAAAATCGCCGGTGAGGGCACCGGCGCGCCAAAACTGAAAAATCGCCGGTGAGGACACCGGCGCTACAGCATCTCGCCTAGTGGACAGCCTCGCGATGCCGGTCAACCCAGTAGGCCCAGAGCACCATCAGCCACTGGCCTAGCGCCATGATCGCCACGTACTGGCTGCTGGGCGGCGGCGGACCCACCAGGCTGCCGATATAAACCAGCACCAGGAAGAACATCAGAGTGCGAAAGGCATACTTGCCCACGGCGTCGCGAGGCCGAGTGGCGCTACGGTACACGGCCACGCCCCAGGCGAAGATTACGCCTTCGAGCAGCAGCGTGTCGCGCCAGGAGTTCCAAAGCCCAAGGCCCGCCATGCGGCTCGATCCCGGATAGAGAGGCAGATCGGGACGATGCACCAGCGCATCGAGCACCCAGTGGCTGATCACCAGCAGGCCGATGATCGCGGTGCCGCTCGCGTCGCGCCGGATCAACCAGTAGACCCCGGCCAGCAGGAAGCTCCAGCCGAAGGCAGCAAGCAGGCTGTGAGAAAACGGGTAGCTGACAAAATCGAAGGGCGTGACGAGGGTGTTCCCTGGGTCGATCTCCACGCGCTCGATGCCTGCGAGCAGAAAGATGGGCCAGATCAGGTCCAGGAAGAGGGCCGCGAACCATAGCGTGCCGAGGGAGGTCTTCGGCGCCACCTTCTTCGCCGCCAGGCCGACGCCGTAGTGCCCAAGGAACATGATTCTCAGGTTACAACATCAAGAGCGGGACAAGGGACAAAAAGGCGGGCGGGCGTCGGGGCGGTAATCGAGAGGGAGAGGAGGATCGATGGGTCCGGTGGGGCCAAAAAATGGAAAGCCCCTGGGCCCGCGCTGCGCGCGAACTCCAGGGGCCAACGGGTGCTGATGGGAATTGGCTCTCTCGCCTTGACGAGAAACAGGCGCATCCGAGCGCCTCTAAACCACGCTCCCCTTCGCTAAAGAGGAGCTCCCAAACGAGCGCCGGAGAGCGCCTATGCCTCAGCACCCTCGCTTAAGCTACTTTCAATGACCATGGATCACCTCCTTTCTAGCGATAGCCCGATCATAGGAACCCGCATGCGGCGTGTCAAGAGCAATCGCGAGGCGCTAGTGCCCTAATTCGTAGCGCCGGCCCCTGCGTCTCAAGTCAGCATGCCAGCACTCGCAGTCACGCCGTGCACCTCCTGCCTTGCCCCGCACTTCCGGGGCGCCTGATCCTGACAATGTAGCCTACAACTCAGGGCTTAGAAAAACGCTTGACAAACACGCCGCCGCGTGCTAATCTGTTGTTTGTCCTTGAGAAATCGAGGCGCGACATGCTCCTGCGCCGCTCTTTACCACCACCCACCGATCTCCGACTGACGACTAATCGTCAGCGCGCGAGCTTTCTGCCTTCTGAAATCGAGGGGTGCCGTCAGCCTCTCCAAAGCCAACCAAACCCATTGAGTCAACTCCTTCGATTTCAGAGAGATAGCCCGAAATGGACCGCTCCAAACCCATTGTGGTTATCTCTTTTTATTTCAGGCGCTTATAGCCAAAAAGAGGCCTTTTTTTCGAAAAAGAGGAGTGGTCCACTCTTTCTCGGGTCCAATTACAGAGCGGCGGGCAGGCTGGCGACCCAGCCGAGTGCGTCCCCAGAAGGCCGAGGCGCGGTTTTGAAATGAAACGTGCATCCGAACGGAGCTGGAATCTACTACGGAATCAGTCACTTCCCTGGCAATTCTCCCTCCGCTTTGAAGCTGGGACTGGTCCCGCCCCCGGACGGTCGCCTCTGGGCGGGCTCGCGAGGGTCGAAAAATCCGGCAGTCAACGGGTGACTGTCAATCGTCACGCCCTGGCGCATTTCAGCAGAACTCCTCAGCGGCCATGGGGACGCTGTCGGGCTGAAGTAAGGAAACTCGAGGTTCAGAATCGGTGTCTAAGCTGATGTCAGGACCAGACGCAGGCTCGCGGCGCGCTTGCGCGAGCCGGGGCGCGACTGTTATCGTTGGGGCAGGATGGAAGCAACAGGAGCGTTGGAAACCGCGATTGAGCAAGTCAGCCTTCAAGCCGCCGAGGAGGCGCAACTCGTTGCAGAGCTTCAGGCCGGCTCGGACGAGGCTTTCGCTTACGTCCTGGAGCGCTACCGGAACCCGATTTACAGCCTGGTGGCGAACATCCTGGTCAGCGAATCCGACGCCGCCGATGTGTTGCAGAACATTTTCGTGAAGGTCTTCCGCGGCATCGGACAATTCCACGGTCAGAGCACGCTGAAGACGTGGCTGTATCGAATCGCGGTCCGTGAGGCCCTGAACTTCCGGCGGGGCTGGTTCCGGCGGCATTTTCACGAGCCGTTCTCGATCGATGATGAGCCGGTTGAGCCCGCGGCGGACCTGGCCGGGGCGACTGCGGCGAGCGGTCCTTACGAAACGCTCGAACAGTCGGAGCGCCAGCAGTTGGTCAAGAAGGCGCTGAACGCGCTTCCGCGCGATTATCGCGCGGTGCTGGTTTTGCGCGAAATGGAAGAACTGCCTTACGACGAGATAGCCCACCTGCTCGGCCTTCCGGAGGGCACGGTGAAATCGCGGCTGATGCGCGGACGGGATCTGCTGCGCAGAAAGCTGGAGATCATTTTGGGCTGTTGATAGCTTTTTGCCATGTTCGAATCTTGCGTTCAAATCCGGGAAAAGTTTTCCGATTACGCTGACGGCGTCTGCTCGCGGCCGGCGGTGCTTTCGATTCGCTATCATCTGCACCATTGCGTGGCCTGCGCGGCCGAATACGAGCGCTATCAGTTGGTGAGCGCGGACCTCCGGTCGCTGGTGCGGCCGAAGCCCTCGCTTCTGACCGACCTGCGCCTGGATGTGGCGCTTTCGCAGGCCCGCAATTCCAGGGTTTGGGACATCCTGCGCCTGCGGTTTGAAAACGTGTTCCGTCCGCTGCTGCTGCCGGCGACGGGCGCGGTTCTGGCCGGCCTGATCTGCCTGGGCGTTACGCTCGAGTGCCTGATTGTGCCTCCGGCCAGGGTGGACGCTTCCACTATCACCACGCCCGCCCGCGTCGAGTCGCTTGCGCCTCTCGATTTCAACACCGGAACCGACGGCGTGGTGCTGGTCACGCATGTGAATGCCGACGGTCAAGCCACCGAGTACAAGGTACTGTCGGGCACGCCGTCGCCCGATCTCAAGCCGGAGCTCGATCGGGTGATGTATTTCAGCGTCTTCCGCCCCGCCACCCGTCTCGGCGAGCCCACGGACGGCGAGGTCGTCCTGTCGCTGCGCAGCATCACGGTGCGCGGCCGGGAGTCGGTGTCGCCGGCTCACGCGGACTCGCCCAGCTCATCTGCCGCTTATCCCGCTGAAAGGTCCAGCGTTTGACTTCGGTTCACGCTCGCACGCTTCCGGATCATGGCGGGCGTGCACACACCCTCAGTACTTCCCTGCTCGGAATGGCGTTGATGTTCCTTGTTGGCGGCGTCCCGGCGCTGGCGCAGACTGGCGGCGGCAGTGTGAACCTGGTGCCGAGCGAACCGCTGTTTGACGTCTTCGCCGCCATCAACGCGGCGGGCTACGACGCCGGGCTGGGGACAGAGTCCCCGTCCGGTCCGCGCCTTCAGGCGCGCGACTGGTGCCTGCGGCGGAATCCCGCGGTGCTGCCTGCGATCGCAAAGTTTTACCAGCAACAGAATGTCGGCGATCCGGCCGCCAATTTCGGACAATACGTTTCCCTCGCCCTTTTTCTCGGTCCGCCGCCTGACTTCAAGCTTACGGTTGCCGACAGTGACTTGCCGCCCGACGCGGCAGCCCTGAAGGATATTGTTCCGCTGCTCGCCCAGTTCTATCGCCAAGCGGATCTCCAGCAACTTTGGACCCGGCTACAGCCGGAGTACGATCGTCGCGTCGCCGAATTAAGCGAACCTGTCCGTCACACCCTGGCGATCACAGACGCTTACCTGCGATTTCCGAGCGGCGCTTACCTGGGGCGGACCTACAACATCGACCTCTGCCCGCTGGGCGCAGCCGAGCAGGTGCAGGCGCGCATCTATGGCGAGAATTATTACGTGGTGCTGACGCGTTTCGCGGAGCCGCCCATCAAGGAAATCCGGCACCAATACCTGCATTTCCTGCTCGATCCCCTGGCGGTGAAATACGCTTTCGAACTGCATCAGAAGGAGCCGTTGGCGGCACTGGCGCGGCCGGCTCCGGCTCTCGCCGCGGACTTCAAGGAGGACTTCTCGCTGCTGACCACGGAATGCCTGATCCGCGCCATCGAATTGCGGATGGACAAGCCGGCCCGTCCTCAGGAAGCCATCGACACGCTGACCCGCCAGGGTCTGATTCTGGTGCCATACTTCTACGGTGTGCTCAGCGGCTATGAAGCGCAGGCTTCAGCCATGGGCGTGTTTTACCGGCAGATGATTCTGGGCATCACGCTCAAGACCGAGCGCCAACGGCTGGCCAACATCAAATTCGCGGCTGCCGGATCGTTGCCTGCGCCTCCCGGGCATGCCGCGGCGCCCGTGGGTCCGCAGGAAGCGCAACTCGATCAGGGCGACAATCTGATTTACGCCGGCAAGTACGCCGAGGCCAAGGCGGTGTTTGCCGACGTGCTGGCAGCCGACGCGCGCAATGAGCGGGCGCTGTTCGGAATGGCAGTTGTCGCCAGCAACACCCGCAAACCGGATACGGCCGAGGACTACTTCAAACAGACGCTGCAGGTGGCGCGCAGCCTGCGCATTGCAACCTGGTCGCACATCTATCTCGGCAGGCTCTACGACCTGGAAAGCATGCGCAAGCAGGCGCTCGCGCAGTATCAGGCTGCCGCCGTGACGGCGACCGCGTTTCCCGATGCGTTTCGCGCGGTGCAAAGCGGGCTCGCGCACCCCTTCGGGTCCACACCTCAGCCCGGTAAGTAGGGTCCTGCTTGTGGTGCAGGAATCCTGCCTGCGTTCACCGAGCGCGAAGCGCGTCCTCCAGTTCCAATGCGGGCAGGATGCCTGCACCACAAGAGCGGGACGGACAGGACAATGCTCGATAATTCAACGAATTGACACACGCGTGCCAAATTGGATAGGCTCGAACCGTTGGCGTTCGAGCCACGCGCGCAGGAGGACGTATGAAACGAAACGTGATCATGATGACGGTCTTTGCGGTGCTCGTTGCTGCCCTGACCCAGGCGCCGGCAGCACATTCGCAGGATCTGAATCAGGGTCAAGCCGCGCAGCAGGCTCCGGCGACGGGCCAGGCCAAGCCGGCAGCCCAACCCGGTCAGCAGGCCCAGCAAGGCCAGGCTGCCCCCGCTCCGACGCAGGATGAGCGGAACGCCTTCAACGGGATCCAGCACGAACTCGATCCCACCCGCCAAGCGCAGATGGTCGACGATTTCGCCAAGAAGTATCCCAATAGCGTATTGCTGAGCGACGCGTACTTCTTCGGCGCTTACGCCTATCAGAGCCAGGGCAACGTGGCCAAGGCCGTGGAATATGGGGAGAAGAGTCTCGCCGCAAACGCCAACAACCTCCGCAGTCTTCTTCTGGTTTCCGAGCTGCTGCCGCAGCCTCAGGAGATGGCGGGCAGCGATGCCGACAAGGAAAAGAAACTGCAGGAGGCCGAAGAGGACGCCACCAAGGCGCTCACGCAGGTCGCGACTCTGAATGTACCCAATAGGACGCCGGACGAGGTGAGTCAGATCAAGGCCTCAATCACCAGCCAGGCGCATGCGTCGCTTGGGATGGTTCATCTGCAGCGGGCTACCATGAGCCTTACGGGAACCGATAAAGACGAGTTGGCCAAGGCCGAGCAAGAGTATAAGACCGCGGTCACCAATCCGAAGCCGAGTCCCGAGGATTACTTCCGGCTGGGCGAAGTTTACGCAATGGAAAACAAACCCGACGACGCCATCGACGCGTTCACGCAATGCTCGAAGCTCAGTCAGGGCCAGTTGCAGACCATGGCCGACAACGAAGTTCAGAAATTGAAGAAAGCAAAGGCTCAGGCTCCAGCTCCTGCCACCAAGCCCTGAGCGATCTTCAGCGGCCCGACTTTGAGGGCCGCCCGGAAACGGGGCCGCCTTGACGGGGGTTCCTGCCGCCACCGAATGGCTAAGGTATCGCCGGAAATCCTGCAGGCACAGATCGGGTACGAGTTCCGGAACACTCAGTGGCTCCTTGAGGCATTGACGCACTCGTCGTACGCGCGCGAAGTCTCGGTTCCGTTGCGCGACAACGAGCAGTTGGAGTTCCTGGGCGACGCGGTGCTCAATTTCCTGGTCAGTGTCCGGCTGGCGGACGCTTTCCCCGACTACCCGGAAGGCAAGCTCTCGAGGGGCAGAGCGCGCCTGGTCGCCGCTGAGCACCTGGGCCGTGTGGCCTTGCAGCTCGATCTGGGGCGTTATTTGCGGCTCGGAAGGGGTGAAGAAAAGACCGGAGGACGCGCCAAGCTCAGCCTGATGGCGAACGCGCTTGAAGCGCTGGTGGCTGCCATCTATCGGGACGGCGGGCTGCAAAAGGCACGACGTTTCGTGCAACGGTTCATCCTTCCCGCGGACCTCGAGGCAATCGCGCCGGATCTGTTCAGCATCGACTACAAGTCGGCGTTGCAAGAGTATTTGCAGGCGCACCATCTGACTCCCGCGGCTTACCGCGTGGTCAGCGAGGCCGGTCCGGAGCATCGCAAGATCTTCATGGTGGAAGCCGCCGCCGGTGTGCACGGGATGGCGCGCGGCAGCGGCAACAGCAAGAAAACCGCGGAGCAACAGGCCGCGCGCGCACTCCTGGAAACTCTACGGAAAGGGCGAGATGCCTGAGGAAGCGAAGAAATCGGGCTTGCGCGACACCTTCGAGTCGCTGGTGGTCACGGTCATTCTGGCGCTGTTCGGCACCACGTTCGTGGTGCAGGCTTTCAAGATTCCGAGCGGTTCCATGGAGAACACGCTGCTCGTCGGCGACCATCTGCTGGTGAATCGCATCGCCTTTGCCTGGCAGTTCGGCGGCCTGCGGCATCTCGGGCCCTATCGCAATCCGCAGCGGCAACAGATCCTGGTTTTCAAATTCCCCGGGACCGATGCCGAAGCTCAGGAGCCGGGCGAGCACCTGGTGAAACGGATCATCGGCGTGCCGGGAGACCGCATCCACATCGTGCACCGGCAAGTCTTTGTGAACGGCCAGCCCCTCAGTGAGCCCTACGTGCACCACGATTATCCGGGCGACGTCATGCCCGGAGACGACTTCCCTCCCCCGCCCGGCGAGTATCTGCGCGGGTCGACACCCGAATGGAGCCAGGACCTGGAGAACCACGTCCAGAACGGCGAGTTGGTGGTGCCGGCCGGCGATTACTTCGTGATGGGAGACAATCGCGAGCACAGTTGGGACAGCCGGTTCTGGGGCTTCGTGCCGCGTCCGCTGGCCTCGGGCCAGCCGCTGCTGATCTACTGGTCTTTTGAGACTCCCGAGGAGGAGTACACGGAAACGTCGCTCGGCGACCGCCTGAGTCAGACTGCCGATCTGCTGCTTCACTTTTTTTCCAAGACGCGCTGGCGCCGAACGTTCCACATCGTGCGCTGATGAAGAACCATCGCTACCGCCGCTTCGTATTCTGGGCTCTCCTGGTGCTGCTGGCCGCCTGGCTTCTGCCCTCGCTGCTCCACGCCGATCGATTTCGCCGGCGCCTGGAAGTGCGCCTGCAGCAGGCCTTGGGTCGATCCGTTCACCTGGGATCGATTTCGCCGAAGCTGTTGCCTCACCCCGGATTCTCCATCGACAACGTAACGATCCACGAAGATCCGGCGTTTGGCTCGGAACCCTTCGCCACGGTCGACCACATCGACTGCGATCTGGTTCTTTGGAGCCTGCTGCGCGGCCGTCTCGAACTGGGCAGGCTTCGCCTCCAAGGCGCCACCATCAACATCGTTCGCACTCAGCCCGGCCACTGGAACGTGGAACGTGTCGTATCGGCTGCCGCCCCGGCGCACACCGGACGCAAGCCGCCCACGCTTTCGATTGAGGTGCAGGACGCGCGTTTGAATTTCAAAGAGGAAGCGACCAAGAAACCCTTCGCCATTACGGGACTTGACGGCCGCATCACCATCGATCGTGCTGGAGGCGTGGTTTCCTTTGATGTCAGTGGAACGCCGATCCGGACCGATCTCGGGCTGCCGTCTCCCGGGCGGCTCAGCCTGACCGGGACGTGGCAGCCTCGCGCGGCGGGCATCATTGCCGCCGCGCTGCGCACGCGCGGCGCGCTGCTTTACGACTGGATCCCGCTAGCGACCGGACGCAACCCCGGGATCTA
>JASHPE010000137.1 GCA_030038235.1 Terriglobia bacterium | reverse complement strand
AATCCTTGGGAAGCGTTTGACGAGATACGCGCCTTTGCCCGCAATGGCCGGGCATCGATCCCCCCCGAGTGGCTTTCGTCGTATTTTCGCTGGTGGGGAGTCTACACCCAGGGCGACGGAGCGGGCGCGCTCGGAGGTGCGGGCGGCGAAGGAAAGTGCGTGCCTTACTTCATGGCGCGGATTCGCATCCCGAACGGATTGCTCGGTTCGCATCAGCTTCGGGCTATCGCACAAGTAGCCGAGCGGCACGCGCGTGGGGTGGCCGACATTACGGTGCGGCAGAACGTGCAGCTCCATTGGCTCGCGATCGAATCTCTGCCTGAAGCCCTCGACACTCTGTGGAGCGCCGGACTCACCACCATGGGTTCCTGCGGCGACGACACGCGGAACATCACGGGGTGCCCGCTCGCGGGCCTCGACGCCGACGAAGTCTGCAACGCTTCGCAGCTTGCATTGGAAGCCAACCAAGTGCTGCTGGGCAATCCCGAGTTCTACAATCTGCCTCGCAAATTCAAGATCGGCATCACCGGCTGCCGCGTCTGGTGCTCCTATCCGGAGATTAACGATCTGGGGCTCACGGCACTGACGCGCATGACAAATGGGCGCGAAGAAATCGGATTCAGCGTTCGAGTGGGAGGCGGTCTTTCGGCCGAACCGCATTTTGCCGTGCGCTTGAACGCCTTCGTGCGCGTGGATCAGGTGCTGCCTGTCGTTCGCGGTGTAGCCGAGATCTTCCGGGACGCGGACTGCCTGCGCGAGAATCGCTCGCGCGCCCGGCTCAAGTTCCTGTTCATGCGCCACAACTGGACGGCGGAGACGTTCCTGGCGGAACTCGAGCGACGCATCGGTTTCAAACTGGACCCGGAGGCGAGCGAGGTTCCACCGCGGGACGTTTATCGCGATCACGTTGGCATCCACAAGCAGAGGCAACCCGGACTTTGCTACGTGGGCGCAGCCGTGTTGCGCGGACGCCTGACGGCGCGCCAGGTCCGCGCAGCGGCGGACCTCGCGGACCGGTACGGCAAGGGCGAAGTCCGCACCACCACTATGCAGAATCTCGTGATTCCGAACGTCAAGGCCGATTGTGCGGAGCTCCTGGCGATGGAATTGAACGCCGCGGACCTGCAGCCTCGCGGGTCGCCGTTTTGGCGGGGAACGATGGCCTGCACCGGCACCGAATTCTGCAAGCTGGCCATCACCGAGACCAAAGGCTTCGCGCGCTGGCTGGTAGAAGAGATGGAGGACCGCATGCCCGGATTCGACCAGCATCTGAAGCTGCACGTCACCGGATGCCCGAACAGTTGCGGGCAGCACTGGATTGCGGATGTCGGGCTGGAGGGTAAGAAGATCAAGTCGAATGGCGAGCTCGTGGACGCCTATTACTTCAGCGTGGGCGGCTCCGTGGGGTTGCATCAGAGCTTCGCGCGCTCGATCGGCTACCGTTGCGCGGCTCGTGAGGTTCCCGAGGCGCTGGAGCGCCTCCTCACCGCATACCTGACGACCAGGGAATCGGGCGAAAATCTGCGGCAATTCTTTTCGAGGCACAACGACGACGAGTTGCGCACGCTTCTGGCCGGCCGCGAGGTCCCGCTGGCGGCGCGCGATCCGTCTCCGGGCCCGGTTCCGCACGGGATTGAAGGGTGAACATCATGCCTTGCTTTGAAAGACGTCTGGCTGACAATCTTCTGCCTCGCGACGAAGCCGAAAGCTGGAGCGCCGAACAGGTGCTGCGCTGGGGATTCGAGCGCTTCGGCCGCGACATCGCAGTTGCGTCGGGATTCGGCGCCGAAGGCATGGTGCTGATCGATCTTGCCGCCAGAACCAAGGGCGGCCTACGTGTTATTACCCTCGACACCGGATTCTTTTTTCCGGAAACCTACGCTCTGATTGAGAAGGTTGAGCAGCGCTACGGCATTCGGGTAGAGCGGTTGCGGCCGAAACTGACGCCGGCCGAGCAGGCTCAGGTACATGGGGAAGCTCTCTGGGCGCGCGATCCGGACCGCTGCTGCCTGCTTCGTAAGGTCGAACCGTTGAAGCAGAAGCTTAATGAGCTCGCCGCCTGGGTGGTGGCGATTCGCCGCGATCAGACGGCAGCTCGCGCTCATGTCGCCAAAATCGAATGGGACTCGAGATTCGGACTCGTCAAGCTGAATCCTCTGGCGGATTGGACGCACCGGCAGGTCTGGGAATACATCCGCACCCACGATGTTCCCTACAATGCGCTTCACGACCAAAGCTATCCGAGCATCGGCTGCACGCACTGCACGCGTCCGGTCACGGCCGGCGAGGATCTGCGCGCGGGACGCTGGGCAGGATTCAGCAAGACGGAGTGCGGACTGCATACTCGCGTTGCAGCGATGGGACCACCCGCCACGGAGGCCGCCCATGAATCCGCGTGAAGCTCCGGTGTTGTTTCCGGCGTTCTTGAAACTCGCGGGACGCCAGTGCCTGGTGGTGGGAGCTGGCCAGACCGGGCAATCGAAGATCGAGGGCCTGATTCCAACGGGTGCGAGCATCACCCTCGTGGCGCCGCGAGCGACCGGCACCGTCGAGGCCTGGGCAATGGACGGCAAACTCAGGTGGTGCGCCCGGGAGTTCGAGCCTTCCGATCTCGACGGTGTGTTTCTGGCCGTGGCCGCAACCTCCTTGCGCGACTTGAACGAGCAAGTTTTCCGGGAATCGCGACGCCGTGGCGTGCTCTGCAACGTTGTGGACGATCCTGCGCGCTGCGACTTCTATTATCCCGCCGTGGTCCGTCGCGGCGCGTTCCAGATCGCCATTTCCACGGACGGCCGCAGTCCGGCGCTGGCGCAGCGAGTGAGGAAAGAACTCGAGCGCGAGTTCGGTCCACTCTATAAAGCCTGGATTGAAGACTTGGGGAAAGTCCGCGCGCACCTCTTCCGGCAACCCATGGATGCCGAGGAGCGCCGCCGTGTGCTGCACGAGATTGCGAGCAGAGCGAGCTTCGAGGCATTCGCGCGCGACTCGTAGGGGCGACCCCTACGTCTGGAGCGCGCCCGCAAAGGACCGATCATGTTCGGAAGAGTCTATCTCGTAGGTGCGGGGCCAGGCGACCCGGAGCTGCTGACCGTCAGGGCTCTGCGCATCCTTCGGCGCGCTGACCTGGTGCTTCACGATGACCTTGTGCCACAGTCGATTCTCGATTTGGCGCCGCCCGACGCCGAGATCGTGAATGTCGGCAAGCGGTGCGGTAAGAAGCGCGTCAGGCAAGCGGAAATCAATGCGCGAATGGTCGCTGGCGCACGCCAGGGACTGGCCGTGGTGCGACTGAAAGGCGGCGATCCTTCGATCTTCGGGCGTTCCGGCGAGGAAATCCAGGCGTTGCGTGAGGGGGACGTCGCGTTCGAGATTGTTCCGGGCTTGACGGCAGCTTCGGCGGCCGCCGCAATCGCAGGAATTTCGCTCACCCAGCGGGAAATCGCCTCAAGCATTGTCTTCCTGACTGGGCACCAGGCTTCGGGCCAAGCTGTTCCGGACCGCGTCGCTCTCGAAGACACAGCAGGGCAGACGGTTGTCGTCTACATGCCAGGTCCCGATTACAGGCCGCTGCAGGCGCGGTTACTTAGCGCCGGGATCCCAGGCGAGACGCCGTGTCTCATGATCTCGGCGACGTCTGCGGAGTCGAGTCGCGTACGCCGGGCGACCGTCGGAAATCTGGCAGAACTCCAACACACATCCGGCCCCAATATCCTCATCGTCGGTGAGGTTACGAAGCTTGCCCGAGGAGGACGTACGGTCACCGGCTCGATCGAAGATTTCCAACCAAGAACGCGCGATCTCTCTCGAAGTTTAGTGACATAGGAGAAGGCATCCCTACCTCACCTCAATCCTGCACCAGCCCGCCCGGTTAGAGAGCTGGCGGCGGCTTCACGGCCAAGGGCTCGCCGGCAAACACCGTGGGCGCGGACGCTGCCTCGGCGGCTTTGTTATAAGCGGCTACATCACCCCCGATCAGGCTGTTGAAGTCAGCGATGTAGCCCTGAAGCTTCCCGGAGAACTCGGTCATGCGCGCCTTCTGCAAGGCCGTGGGCGGCTCGGCGTAGGCGAACCCCAGTCCTCCGGCCAGGCCCGTCAGTTGCGCCTGGAAATCGGACAGCTCGTGAATGTCGTCCTCTCCGGCGGTGCGCTGAAGCGTCGGACTGTAGACCTTGGCTTTCAACGCCTTTAGCTTGCCATCGAGACTACGTCCCTGACCGATCAAAGCGCGGTATTTGTCCTGCAGGTCCTTGTCGGACTGAACGGTATTCTGGAACGCGGTGAGTTCGTGGTCCATGACGTCGATGCGGTTGATCATTTCGTTGAGAGCGTCTACCTCGCTGCGCATCTCGAGCGCCGCCTCGGTTTGAGCGCGGAAGTCCGCAGGATCGATGCGCAGATTGGGATCGGGGCCCACCGTGATGTCGGCCTTCCCTGTCTGGCCTTTCACCGTGACCTCCACATGGTAATTACCCGCCAGCACCCAGGGACCCTGGCCCCTGCCAAATCCCCCTCCGGGCGGCTCCTCGGCGCCCGCCTGCGCCTCCTCCTCCGGCGGAGTCTCGCCCTGGATGCGCCGCGCGGCGTCGTAATGCATACTCCAGACGAAGCGATTGATTCCGGCGAGCGATGGGCCATAAACCGTGTTCACCGTCTGGCCGCGGTCGTCGGTAATCACGATCTTCACGGGAGTCTCGTGCTCTCGCCTCTGCTCCGGTGAGACCTCGATCTTCGACTTCAGCAGATAGTCGATCACCACGCCTTCAGGTGCGTTGGGAGCGGTGTAACTGCCGGCCGTCCCGCTCTGCCAGTGATGGAACAGCGTTCCCGGCGCCGGCGTGAAAAGATGGAAATCGCTCGCCTCGATGTCAGGGGTCAATTCTTCCACCGGCCGGATGTCGTCGAGCACCCAGAGGCCGCGCCCATGCGTGGCCACAACCAGGTCGTGCCCGTTCTTGATGAACTTGAGGTCGTAGACGGGCATCGTCGGCAAGTTCGCCTTGAGTTGCTTCCAGTGCTCGCCCGCGTTGGTGGAGTAGAAAACGCCCATCTCGTTGCCGAGGAAGAGAGTTCCGCGCTGATTCGGGTCCTCGCGCACTACTTCCACCGGCGACTCCGGAAGCCCGGCGGAGATCCTCTGCCAGGACTTGCCGTAGTCCGCGGTCTTGTAAACGTACGCTTGCCGGTCGCCCAGCTCGTGCGCGTCATAAGCGACATAAGCGGTGCCGGCGTCGAAGGGCGAGACGCCGATCTGATAGACGCGCGCCCACTGCGGGGCGCCGGAGATGTGCGACGTCACGTTGGTCCAGTTCTTACCGCCGTCGCGCGTCACCTGGACCAGACCATCGTCCGTGCCCACCCAGATCACGTTTTCATCGGTGGGCGCCAGGGTGAAGCAAATGATGGTGCCGTAGGTTTCGGCGCCGCTGATATCGTGCTGGATCGGTTCGCCTGCAATATCCTGCTTGCTGCGATCGTTGCGGGTCAAATCGCCGCTGATCGGAGTCCAATTGCGCCCGCCGTCGGTCGATTTGAACAGCACGTTGCCGCCGATGTAGACCTGGTTGGGATCGGTTGCGGAGACCGCGATCGGGCTCGTCCAGTTGAAGCGGTACTTGAGATCGGAGGGCTTCATCTCCTCGACCCCTTCCAGGTAAGGGCGCACGAAATGCGCGATGTGAGTGCTCTTATCCAGGCGCCGCACCGACCCGTTCTGCGAGTCGGCGTAGACGATATTGGGGTCGCTTGGCGCCGGCACCGCGTACTCCCCGTCGCCGCCGGCCACCTCGTACCAGTCGGCGTTGGCGACGCCGCCTCGGCGTCCCAGGTTGCTGGAGGGACCGCACCAGGCGCTGTTGTCCTGCAAGCCGCCGCAAAGCGTGTAGGGAACCGCGGAGTCGGCCGCGACCATATAGAACTGCTCGATCGGCAGAGAGTCAAGAAACTCCCAGGTCCGGGCGCCGTCCATCGTCAGGTAGACGCCGCCATCATTTCCTTCCAGCATGCGCTTCGGGTTCTTGGAGTCGATCCAGAGGGCATGATGATCGGGATGCACCCCGCGGCCGGTATTGTGCGCCGTTCTTCCGCCGTCGGTGGATTCCATGATCTGATAGGAGAGAAAGTACAGCTTGTTCTCATCCTCAGGCGACACGAAAACGTGTGAAAAGTAGAACGGCCGCACGTCGAGCGCGTGATTGTCGCTCACCTGGGTCCAGTGGTCGCCGCGATCCATCGATTGCCACAGCATGCCGCGCTTGGCCGCGATCAGAGCATAGACGTGGCTCGGGTTTGTAGGCGCCGCGGCCACTGCGATGCGGCCCCAGGGCTCTTGCGGAAGGCCTTCGGTGAGCTTCTTCCAGGTGTCGCCGCCGTCGGTCGACCGGTACAGTCCGCTCGCGTCGCCGCCATCCTCCATTGTCCAGGGATAGCGCCGAAAGTGCCACATGCCAGCGTAAAGCACCTTGGGATTTCCGGGCTCCATCACAAGGTCCGAGGCGCCGGTCGAGTCGTCAACATAGAGGACCTTCTTCCAGGTCTTGCCGCCATCGGTGGTGCGGTAGACGCCACGATCGGCATCGGGCGCCCAGGTGTGACCTAGAGCGGCGACGAAGACGATATTGGAATCCAGCGGGTCGACGACCACGCCGGAAATCTGGCCCACCGTGCCGAGACCCATGAATTTCCAGGTCTGCCCGGCGTCAGCCGACAGGTAAACGCCCGCTCCGTCAATCACATCGTTGCGCACATTGGCTTCGCCCGTCCCTACCCAAACCAGATTGGGATTTGAAGGCGCGAGCGCGATATCGCCGATCGAGGCCGTGCTCTCGTGCTCGAAGATCGCTTTCCAGCTCAATCCGCCGTCGACGCTTTTGAACACTCCGCCGGCGGCGCCGCCTGCGTAATAGAGCGCGGGATTGTCCGGCACGCCCACCACGGCGCTGACCCGGCCTCCGGCAGCGGCGGGTCCAAGGTTGCGGAAGCTCAGGTTCTTGAAGACGTCCTGATTCGCCGGCTCGGCCGCCGGGGCGGGTTCCTGAGCCCGCAAAGCAGCAACGGGTCCACATAAGATCAAAGCGAGCAAGGTTCCGAGCGCGCTCGAAAGTGAGTATCTTATTCTCATGACACCTCCTGTCCCCCCGAGATCGCGGATTTGCCTGTGGTGGCGCCGTGCGTATGCCGGCAGGCAGTGCGTAGGTCAACGGTGGCTTTGTCGGGCTGCGGAACCTCAGGGCTCGGGCTATGCTCGATTGCGCCCGAGACCTTGCAGCGGTCCGCATTTCCTAGCTCGCTCGATCGGATCACGCGGCTGGGGGGACAGGTCTACTTATCACGAATCGCAGTGGAAGAAAAGCCTGAGGTGAGGTGAGGCCCGGGTGAGGCCGGGAGTCGGGCGGACTCATGCCGCGACTTTGAACGATGCGCCCCGCGACCACGTCCCCGCCATCCTTCAATCCCGCGACGGATTAGCTTTCTTCCGGGCGCGGTCGCGAACGATTTCGCCAACAGCCCTCAGAGCTTTGTTGGCAGACTCCGAATCAGGAAACACCTCACCTACATCGGGGTCAAGAACCACCATAATGGTGTCCGGGGTGAACCTGCCCGCATACTTTCCGCGCAGCCCGCGGGAGAAGTCGTACTCCGGCAGCATCTCCTCCGGTTGGCGCTTAGAGCGCGCCCTCCTCATATTCTCTTCTGCGATTGCAATCCTAGTCCTGAGTCACGTACAGCAGATGCTGGTCGCGTTCCACCTGCAAAACCACCGGCGTATCCGCACCTAGATCCTTCAGCGCGGTGCGCAAATCGTCGACGCTCGCCACGGGCTTGCCGTTGACGCCGTGGACGACGTCGCCGGTCTGGAGCGGCGTTTCGAAGCCGGAGGGCTCCGCCGCCTTGGCCACCACAATGACCCCCGAGTCGATGCGCAGGGAGCCCACCATGTCAGCCACCTTCGGCGTGATATCGATGCCGACGATCCCGAGCGCCGGAACCAGGTTCTTCTCAACGTCGGTAAGGTCCGTCAATTGGTCGTAGCTGTGATGAACGACCACGACCGGAACTTCGAGCTCCACCTTTTGCCCGCCGCGCAGCACCTGCAGGTGAATCACGTCGCCGTCAACGTGAAGCTGAAGCGTGTGCTCGAAGACCGGCAGGCTGCCGACTTCCCTGCCGTCAATTCCGACAACAATGTCATTGATCTTGACGCCCGCTTTCGCGGCAGGGCCGTCGGGAATCACGTCGGAGATCACCAGCCCCCAGTCCTGCGGCAGCTTCAATCCCTGGGCGATCGTGGGCGTGATCGTCTGGGCGGTCACGCCGATAACGGCGCGGTGCACGTGACCGTACTTGCGAAGCTGGCCATAAATGAAGCGGATTTCGTTGCTGGGAATGGCGAACCCGAGGCCCTGATTGCCGCCCGACGAAGTCACGATGAACGTATTCAGCCCGACCACGTTGCCCTGAACATCTACCAGCGGACCGCCGCTGTTTCCGGGATTGATGGGCGCGTCGGTCTGGATGTAGACCATGGCGCTGTCAGGATCGGGCTGGCGCGCCACCGAGCTGACAACTCCGAAAGTCATGGAGTTGCTCAGCCCTTCCGGACTGCCGAAGGCGAACACTATCTCGCCCTGCCGCACGTCGCGATACTCCGCGAAGCCGAGCGCGGGCAGGCCGGTGGTGTTCACCTTGATGAGCGCAAGGTCGGTGTCCTTGTCGACGCCGACCACGCTGCCGTCGAGAATCCGGGTGTGATGAAGCTCGCTCGGATGCAGCACCTGCAAGCCGGACGCAGGCGGCAGCAGCGCCACCCGGATGCGCTGCGCCCCGCTCACCACGTGCGCGTTGGTCATGATGTAGCCGGCCCCGTCCACAATTACGCCCGACCCCACCACTCGCTGTCGGCTGAGCACGAGACTCGTTTCGCTGTTACTGTCGTTACTCTCTTCGGCGGCGCCGAAGCCCGCTACTTGGATCTGTACGACCGACGGCGAGACCTTGTCGGCCAGCCCTACGATCGAGCCGTTCAGGTCCTGGAGCGACGGTACGTGCGAACTCTGGCTGCGCGCCGGAGCGGAAGCGAGCAGGAACACCGCAAGCGCGCAGCACCAGCCGCCCGCCAATGAGAAAGATGAAAAAAATCGAGAAGAAAGCCGTCCCGAATTCGATCTCATGTGCCCCTCACTCGCCATTTAATGTTACTTCTCTTTTGACGGCCCTCGGTGTAAAGACGTTCCGCGGCATAGAGAATCGGAGCCGCAGATTGGTCCAAAAGGAGAGACTCTCTTACGGGCAAATCGCTGATTCCAAACCATATTCTAGCTTCGTCCCGACCACTTTTTCGATGTTTCAGGCACCCCCCTTCGGATCCGAATTTCCTCGTGGATGCTGCAACTGAGGAGGCCGTTGGAGACAATTCGGTGTATACTCAGGGCGTCGGAACGCCGAAGAGCGACTTCCGAATCAGAGCCGTTGCAGTTCTTGGTCTCTCAGACTTGCGTCCTGTTCGTCGGTCGGGTTCGGGAATACACGCCAGGAGGGGTAACCATGAAGCTGCGGTTCTCATTTCTCGCTCTGTTCGCTTTACTGCTCGCTTTCTTCGTACCAAACATTCTCCACGCCCAAGCGGTAGGAGAGATCACCGGTACGGTTACAGACCCCACCGGTGCGGTGGTGCCCAGCGCCTTAATCACCGCCACAAATGTCGCCACCGGTGTCCCCGAGACAACAATCTCGACGACCGCCGGAAAATACACCCTTCCCCGACTGCCCGTGGGCACCTACACGTTGACTGCGGACGCCAAGGGCTTCAAGCAGGCGCAGGCGACCGAGATCACTCTCGACGTGAGCCAGGAGAGGGAGGTCGACTTCACGTTGTCGGTGGGAACTGTCCAGTCCACGGTTGAGGTGAGTGCGGCCCCACCGCTGATCAACACGACCAATGCGACTCTCGCCAATGTGGTCTCCAGTGAGCAGGTGGAGAACCTTCCACTGAATGGCAGGAACATTGACGGGCTTTTGACGATGCAGCCCGGCATCGTGCCGAGCACGGGCTATATGGGCTGGATGCCCGGTAGCGGTGGCCCAGGCAGCGAGTTGGTCGGCAACGGCAATCGGGGCGAGACGTCCGTGGGAACCCTGGACGGCGCCGACGTGAGCGACGCCGAGATGGGCACGCTTCAGTTCACGAATTTCAATCTCGATGCCATAGCGGAGTTCAAGGTCCAGCAAAACAACTACTCCGCCGCGTATGGGCAGGGCGCGGGCACCATCACGCAGATCGTGAGCAAATCCGGTACGAACCAATTCCATGGCAGTTTGTTTGAGTTCGTTCGCAACAGCGTCTTTGACGCGCGCAACTTCTTTGCAGTCAATCAGACGAACGCTGTTACCGGACAGCAAATCGCAGGCACGGCGGTACCGCCGTTCAAGAGGAATGAATTCGGCGGGACGTTTGGCGGGCCTATCAAGAAAGATAAGACGTTCTTCTTTGTGCAATACGCGGGCTTGCGGCAGCGGTTGGGAGAGCCGAACAACGTCGTCGTTCCTACCGCTGCGGAGAGGAGCGGCATCGTGAGCATTACTCCCCCGGCCTGCCCCGTGGGCGTCACGCCTTGCGTGGACCAGTTGCAAGTACCCTTGAATCCAGTGGCGGCTGAGGTCCTCAGCCGCTACCCAATGCCGAATCTGCCCAGCGGCATTTTCGGCGCCAATACCTTCAACTACGAGTTTTCCCAGCCGACCAACGACGATCAGTTTTCGGCGCGGCTGGACCATAACTTCTCCGCTAAGGACACAATTTTCGTCCGCGCTTCTTATGACAATCAAGTCCTTAGGGATACCGATTCCTGGGCTGCCGAGCTGGCGGGCTCCAATTTCTCCGCCAGCAACATCGGCGACGCGCGGAATTCCTCGCTGAGTGAAACGCACGTCTTCTCGCCCACCCTGGTAAACAATTTTACGTTTACGCTAAACCGGGGTATCGAAGGCGTGCCGGAAACGCCCGCCGAGTACACCACGACTCAAACCTGCTCGGGCGACGGCAGCTTCCAGTGCTGGGGCCCCGACACATTTGAGACCAAGTATGCGACCACGGTCTTCGATCCTCTGGAAAGCATCCAGTGGACCACAGGTCGCCATTCCTTCACCTTCGGCGGGGAGTACCGGCGGGAATGGGATAATGGCACCGGAGTCACCGGAACGGGTCCCAGCGGCTCTTACGATTTCACTTCAGGCACTCCCCTTCCCGTTGCCATTCCCTCCACCAATGGAGGCGCATCCCTGGCAGCGGGCTCGCCGAGCCCCAGCGGCCTGATCAGCCTGATGGAGGGCAGCGACTATGAATATGAGCGCGCCACAACGGTGCCAGGTTATGGACCGGCGGGAGCGGGAGGGGGCGGCGTGTGGTGGGGTCTGCGCCGGTGGACCATGGCCGCGTTTGCGCAGGACGATATCAAAGTCAATCGCAGACTGACCCTCAACCTCGGCTTGCGCTACGAATACACTTCCGTTCCATGGGAAGTGGACGACCGGTTGGCGGGCCCGGTCGACTTTGGCCCTAACTACGGACGCTTTGTGGTGAACCCTCAGCCGCTCTGGCAGCCCGACCGTGTCGCCGGCGATTTTGGCCCCCGTGTCGGCCTGGCGCTTGACCTGGGAAGCAACACGGTCCTGCGCGGGGGCTTCGGGATATTCACCAACATGATTCCCTCGGTTTATCCCGACCAGGCTCTGGTGAACTTTCCCCTCGCCAGCGAAAACTATGAGCTCAACGCGCCCTATTCCCTCACGCCGAGCTCCGTTGCACTTCCCGTGCTAACGAGTATCACCGGGCAGCCGATAGCCGCCAATGGAAATACCAAAACAATCCCGCCCAACACTCCGGTGAACTATGCCCCGTACGCGGCGATCCTGGGGCCCCTTTATGTCGACGACCCTTCGGACCGCATGAGAAACGGTTACACCATTAACGGCAACTTTACCCTGGAACACGAGTTCGCGGGAGGCATCGCGGCTTCAGCTTCTTACGTTGCGAACAACGGGGTCAGCCTCTACAACTCGGCTTATCCCAATGGGTATAGTGGCGCCGAATCCCAGTACACGCCTTACAGCAACATCAGTCCCGGTCTCGGCGAACTCCAGATCTTCTACAACAGCGGCTACTCCTCTTATAATGCTTTGCAACTGTAGGCGCGCAAGATTTCCCGTTCGCACGGGCTGCAATTCCAGGCCAATTACACGTGGGCCAAAGATATGACGGATGCCGACTCGGTGTGGAACACCGGGGCGACGAATCCCCAGAACCCGAACTGCATCAAGTGCGAGTATTCGCCTGCGGCGTACAACGTGGTCCAGCGGTTCGTTGCCAACTTCGAATACGACTTGCCCCTGGACCGTCTATCAGGCCTTCCCAGACGGCTTACGAACGGCTGGGAGATATTGGGCATTTTCCAGGCCCAGACCGGATACCCCTTCTCGGTTTCTACCTATTACGGAACCCTGCAGTACGGCGAAGGTGGCAATGACCGGCCATTCTTCCTGCAAAGGGCAACCCTTAGTCCGACGGAGGGCAGCGGACCGCAGTTCTTTTCCAATGCCGTGATCGGAAATAACAACGGCATGGGCACCGGGTATTTCGGTCTGCCTCTGGTTACCAGTCCGGTGAACAACCAACAGGTGATGTCCGGACCGGGAACCCTCGGACGGGACACCTTCACGGCTCCCGGCTGGCCGAACCTGGATTTTTCGGTCATCAAGGACACGCGAATCACGGAGTCCATGATGCTGCAGTTCCGCGCCGAATTCTTTAACATCTTTAACTTTGCGACGTTTGGAGCGCCCGGCGCCACAGTCGGCTCGTCGGGTTTTGGGTATACGGGTAGCACGGCAACTGCTGAGCGCCAGATCCAGTTCGGATTCAGGTTCATTTTCTGAAACGAGCGAAACTGGAACAAATGGTCTGCAGAAACTTTGCCGTAAACAGCGGGACCCGGTGATGGATCAGGCAGCGCTTCCCGGGCGGGAAGCCTCCCGAGACATCACTCGGGCCCGGCAATGCGGCGGCATGGGTTCTGCGGGCCGGTCTGGCAAAATGTTGAAAGAAACCCTCGATCCTTGTCATTCCGAGCGAAGCGAGGAATCTCGCCCTGCCAAAGAAAGGACCTGCGAGATTCCTCCCTTCGGCCGAAATGACAGGATTAAGGCTGGCTGGCGAAATCACTCCCCAAAAGGCGTCACGCGTCTCATCTCGGCGGTGCAGCCGGGAATCTCCCGGTAATGTAGCCTACAAGTCAGGGCTCAACAAATACTTGACAAACGCGCCGCGATGTGCTAGGTTGTTACCGTCCCTTGAGAAATCGAGCAGCGTGCCATGGTTCTTCGCCGCTTTCGACCGCCCGTCGCCCATCTCGGAGTACCGGCCAATCGGCACTGCCGGCCGGGGCCTGGGGGCTAATGATGTCTGTGCCCAAAGGTTCAGCTTGCACCGCCCGGAACCTCGCGGCGAACGGAGCCTGTCCTAGCCTCTGCACGTCGACCTACATCGCGAAAATCACTCCGAAAACGCAACCCAAGCGTCCCTCCAAACCTGGAATGTCTTGTGGAGTCAGAAAGATGGCGTGATTTTTGGAAAATGCACCGTAAGGGGCGCCCCCGTGTTCGCCAAACCCGAATTTTTCGAATTTCACAACCGCCTGAAGCTGCGGTCCTTAACGGTATATCTAGCCGACACAGCTCAACCTACAATCGGAAAAATGCGCAAAAACAGAGAAACTCAGACACCCACCACCCCAAATGCATTTCTGTTTAGAATCAACAACATTCCCGGAACTGGTCGGCTAGGACCAACGCGGGAATCTCCTTTAGAATCAGTAAAACCGGGCTACATGGCGAACGATGTTTACAAAAAGTCGAAAACGGGAATGTCGTTTGGAATCAGCGACATGAGCTTAATTCGAGAAACTGGAAATATCAGAAACGCGCCCCACGCGGGAACGGGAATGTCGTGTAGAATCAAAAACATGCGTTTTCGGGCCGGAGCATCGAAAGCGTCGTTTTGCTTACCAGTAACTAGCGGGACGAAAGCCTTTTTCGCGCTCGCGCTGGTTATCCTGGCCACGCCGGCGCGCGCGCAGACGGCCAGTTTGCGCCAGCCTCCCACGGGCGCGTCTCTCACTTCGGAAGACAGGGCGTTTCTCGACGACTTGCGCCATCGTGCATTTCTCTTTTTCATTGAACAATCCGATCCAGGCACCGGTCTGGTGCGCGACCGCGCTCACACTAGGGGCGGAGTTGAGACCGGATACAATCACGATGCAGCAAGCATCGCCGCAACGGGTTTCGGCTTGACGGCGTTCTCGATCGGCGCCGAACACGGCTGGATTCCGCGCGCCGAGGCCCGAAGACGCGTCCTCACGGCGCTGCGGTTTTTCGCCAACCGCGCGCCTTCCGAACACGGCTGGTTTTACCATTTCATGGACGCCCACACGGGTGAACGCGTATGGAAATGCGAGATCTCCTCCATCGATACGGCCCTGCTGCTAGCCGGCATTCTTACCGCTCGCCAGTACTTCTCGAACGACCGCGAGATCGCATCGCTCGCTGATACCATTTACCAGCGCGTTGACTTCCAGTGGATGCTAAACGGGGACCGTTACCTGCTTGACATGGGCTGGCATCCGGAATCGGGCTTTATACCCCTGCGATGGAGCTGCTACCGCGAGCTGATGATTCTCTATTTGCTTGCGATCGCCTCGCCGAACCATCCCATACCAGCGGAGTCGTGGTACGCCTGGAGCAGGCGCCCGATCACCTATGAGAATTACCATTACATTTATGGCGACCGTCCCTTGTACATTCATCAATACGCGCACGCGTGGATCGACTTCCGTCACCGGCGTGAATCGCGGGCGCCGCATGTCGACTGGTTTCAGAATTCTGTGACCGCGACGCTGGCCCAGCGGGCGTACTGTATCAACCTTCATTCAAGATTCCCCGGCTATTCCGAGAGCATCTGGGGCATTACGTCTTCCGACAGCCCGAAGGGATACCTCGCCTGGGGCGGCCCGCCTGACGATCCGAATGTGGACGGCACGGTTGTGCCCTCCGCCCCGGCGGGGTCGTTGATGTTCACGCCACGCCAGTCCCTTGCCGCCCTTCGCGAAACGAAGCGGGTTTATGGCGGCCGGATTTATGGCCATTACGGCTTCGCGGATGCGTTCAATCCCAATACCGGTTGGGTGGACCGCGACGTCATCGGCATCGATCTCGGCATCACGCTCCTCAGCGCGGAGAATCTCGTCACGGGCAATGTGTGGAACTGGTTCATGCAGGATGCAGGTATTCGGAAGACGATAGACCGAATCGGCCTGACGGTGCAATCGAGACCATGACAATCCATCCCATCCTGTTCTCCCGTGGACAGCGGAATCCAAGAGCGGACAGTCGCAATCGTAGCCGGCAAGGCCGCGTTTCCCATAAACCGTCCACTTACTGTTACATCCAGTAACGGTGCTTTGGCGGAATGCTTGCCGGAATCGTGGCTTGTTTCCGCGGGGAATTGCCGAACATAGTTGGGCGGCGCTAAGCACCCGGGACAGGAGGTAGCATGAAATCCATCGGGCAGGATGTGAGGCATGGCTTGCGGGTGCTCGTCAAGAGCCCAGGATTCGCCCTGGCGGCGATCGTGGTGCTGGCGCTCGGCATCGGCGCGAATACCGCCATCTTTAGTGTCGTCAATGCCGCCCTGCTCCAGCCGCTGCCCTACCGGGATCCGTCGCGCCTCGTACAGATCTGGCATGTGCCGCCGGCCAAAAGCTTCCCCGGCATGACGGAGTTCTCCGTCTCGGCGGCCAACTACATCGACTGGGCGCGCGAGAACCACGTCTTCGGAAAGACCGCGATCTATACTTTCGCCAGCTACGACGTCACGGGCGGCGACAATCCGGAATCGATCCAAGCCGGCGCAGTGGAGTCGAGCTTCTTCTCCGTCTTTGGCGTGAATCCGATTCTGGGCCGCACGTTTCTTCCCGGTGAAGACGAGGCCGGGCACGGCAAGGTGGCCGTGCTGAGCTATCGGTTCTGGAAGAGCCATTTCGGCGGAAGTTCGAGCACCGTCGGCCAGAAGATCAACCTCAATGGCGAGGCTTATACCGTGGTCGGCGTCATGGGTCCGAGGTTCAATCGTCCGGATTGGGCGCTGATCTGGACGCCGCTCGCGTGGACTGACAAGGAGCGCGCGGTCCGTGGCGAGCACCACTACCTGGTAGTGGCGCGGCTGCGACCCGGGGTGACCGTGCCGGCGGCTCAGGCGGAGATGAACACGATCTCGAAGCGCCTTGCGCAGCAGTATCCCGCCGACGACAACGGCTGGGGCGCGATCGTTGTCCCGATGCGCGATCAAATGGTCGGCGATATCAAGCCGGCCCTGTTTGTTCTGCTCGGCGCCGTGGCGTTCGTGCTGCTAATCGCCTGCGCGAACACTTCGAATCTCGTCCTGGCGCGAACGATGATGCGCCGCAAGGAAATGGCGATTCGTGTCGCTCTGGGCGCGAGCCGCGGACGAATCGTGCAGCAGGTGCTGGCCGAAACGGTGATGCTGTCGCTCGCCGGCGGCGTCCTGGGTTTGTTGCTGGCAAGCCCGATGGTCCGCTTCATAGCCGCGTATTTCACGGATCAATTGCCGAAAGCGATCGAAATCAAGCTTGATGCCTGGGTACTGGTCTTCACGCTGGTCATCTCCGTCCTCGCCGGAGTACTGGCAGGATTCCTGCCTGCGCGGCGATTCACGCAAACCAACCTGAACGACGTGCTGAAGCAGGGCCTGGGCCGCACCGATACCGGCTCCGGCGGCCACTTGAACGTCCTGGTCGTCTCCGAGGTGGCGCTTTCGCTGGTACTGCTGATCGGCGCCGGCCTGATGATTCGCAGTCTTTGGAAGCTGCGCGGCGTCGATCCCGGGCTCGATCCGCACAACGTGCTCACCATGAGCGTCTCCGTTCCGCCCAGGAAGTTTCCCGTGCCTGCGCAGCAGAGCGAATTCTTCGAGCGTGTGCGCAGCGCGATCGCAGCGCTGCCAGGCGTTGAATCGGCCGGCGTCACCGACGATTTGCCCACCGAGGGCGGCTCGACGCAGCCGATCCAGATCGAAGGCCGGCCTGTGGTCGCCATGGCCGACCAGCCGGAGGTCGCGGTCCGCAGCGTTGACCCGAATTACTTTCGCACGATGCGCATCCCGCTCCTTCGTGGACGCACATTCACGGCCGCGGATAATTCGGACTCCCACCCGGTGGCCCTGATCAGCCAGGCCATGGCTCGCCGATTCTGGCCGGACGGGGATCCCATCGGCAAGCACTTCACCCGGACTTTCTCACCGCTCGGCCCGTGCGAAATCGTGGGCATCGTCGGCGACATCAAGCTGTTCGGCCTCGACCAGGTTGATCCGGCAGCGACCTTGTACCTGCCCGTGGCCCAGATGTCTGCGCCTGCGCCTGGGTTTGGTGAATGGAGATCGTTCCCGATGGCGCTCGTGGTGCGCACCGCATCAAATCCGTCGAACGCCACCTCGGAGATTACTGCGGCCATCCACAGTGTTGACCCCTCCGCCCCCGTGCTCGACGTTCGGACGATGGGCGATCTCTTCGCAGAATCGGTGGCGCAGCGCCGGCTGAACATGCTGCTGCTCGCCGCTTTCGCTTCACTCGCTCTGCTGCTGGCGGCGGTCGGAATCTATAGCGTGCTGGCCTACGCCGTGCGCCGGCGTGTACGCGAAATCGGCGTGCGCATGGCGCTTGGTGCTCAGACCGCGGACGTCCTGCGCCTCGTGATTGGCGATGGCTTGAAGCCGACGCTCGTTGGCGTCGCGATCGGATGGGTCGGATCTCTCGCGCTCAGCCGCGTGATAGCGAATCTGGTGTTCGGGGTGAAAACCACCGATCCCGCCACGTTCGCCGCAGTCTCCGGATTGCTGGCAGCGGTGGCCGTTGTGGCCTGCATCGTCCCGGCGTATCGCGCCACCAAGGTCGAACCCGTCAGGGCGCTCCAAGACGAGTAAAAAAAGGGCGGCCGAGTGGCCGCCCATCAGGCAACAGGAACTGCTGTAGCGCCGGTGTCCTCACCGGCGTTGTGGTGCCGGTGTCCTCACCGGCAGTTTCAGTCACTTACTGCCCGGACGTGCCGGAGCCGTTGTTGCCGCTCCCTTGTCCGAACTGGATGGTCTTCGTCCAGCCGCTGACGTCGATTTGAGTCAGCACGTGGTTGCCACTGGCGTCGTCAAAGCGCGCATCGGTCTGGCCGCTCTTGGCTCCCCGATCAACCAGCGAGACGGCAGCCTGTCCCACCAGCTTGTTGTTCTGGTAGAACCCCACCTGGGGCGTGCCCGATTCGCTCAGCACCTTCACCTTGTAAGTGCCGGGCGCAAGCGTCGGACCGTTCGGCACCTGCGTGCTCGACGGGATGTCGACGGTCGCCGACTTTTCAGAGTCGCGGCCTAAGCTCGGGAATTTCGCGGAGGCCACGCTGACCACAAATGCCATCGCAAAGATCGATGCGAGGACAGACTTCAAGATAGACTTCGACACTACACGTTGCATGTCGTTTCCTTTCGGCTATGAAATTGAAACGTGAACGCGCGGCCCCAGCATTGAAACCGCGGACTCGATGCGGTACGCGGTCGCAATGTTGACACCGTCACGGCCGGAGGATTTTTGCAATCATCCGGCGATTTACGCTCACACTGTATTGGACGCGCCGGGAGGGCGTCGGGTTCCGCCGGAAGGCGTCGGAGGGAATGCGGTAGCGCTAGGCTAGAATCCTCTAGTTAATTGATTTCGAGTTGCTTAATGGCGTCGCGGGGCTATTTATCAATTTTTTTTATTAATGTTATTCCGCCCTGTAGCGCCGGTGTGCTCACCGGCGATTTTTCAGATCGAGAGCGCTGGGGGGACACCGGCGCTACAGCAACTTGAACCACTACCCCAAGATCCAACTCAAGTCCGGGGCGCCGCCCGCCGATGAAACTCTGTTGGAGAGTGGACTCAGCATGCTTCTCACGCCTCCGGTCGAGCTTGTGGAGGCCAAGCCCGTCGCGGCCCGCCAGCCGATCTTCGACTCGCACCTGCGCGTCTTCGCCTACGAGTTGCTGTTTCGATCCAGCATCGACAATTTCTTCGCCTTTCCAGACGGCGACCAGGCCACCAGCCGCGTTATCGATTCCGTCCTTTCTCTGGGTCTCGACCAGTTGCTCGGCGGCCGAACCGCATTCATCAACTTCACGCGCCAAGCCCTGACGAAGGACCTGGCGACCCTCTTCCCCGCCGAACGCCTGACGATTGAAGTGCTCGAAACCGTCGAGCCGGACGAGGAAGTGGTGGCCGCTTGCCGGCGTCTTAAGAAGCTGGGGTATCAACTGGCTCTCGACGACTTCGTTTCCCTCGACGTCCACAACCCCCTGCTCAGCCTCGCCGACATCGTCAAGGTTGACTTTTCCCTGGCCAGCGAGCGCCAGAAGGCCGAGATTCCGCGCCAACTGCGCCCTCGAGGGGTCAAACTGCTGGCGGAGAAGGTGGAACAACGCGAGGAATTCGATCGAGCCGTCGCCCGGGGTTACCAGTATTTCCAGGGTTTCTTCTTCTG
>JASHPE010000136.1 GCA_030038235.1 Terriglobia bacterium | reverse complement strand
ACGACGACTCCGCCCCTCCCTCTGGTGTGTACGGTTTCAATCCACGGAATATTGATTTCATCCAAATCCCATTCAGTCGGCAAACTTGTCATCTCCCTCCACGTCGCTTCCTGAATGAACTCATCTGGAGGCGGTATCCCCGGCCCCGTGCTGTGCAGCCATCGCCGGGGAAAGCGCCAGACTCCTCCCTCCGAGTCCGTAAACAGGATTCGTATGGGCTGGTAATCATTCCAGTATTCACCTGTCTCAGGATTGATCCACGCCGGAGATTCGCTCGGATCGACCCGGCGGGTGCCCGCTTGCTCTTCCGGCAGGATTTGGACGGCCACTGTTTGTCCTGTGAGCGATGCTACCAGCGGGGCCGGAAGATTTATCTCCTCCAGTCGATAATGCTCAGCGGGGAGCGTCAGAACGGCCTCGGGTTGGCGCGTTGCAAAGGTAATCTGTGTCACTGGATTTTATCCTCAACGTGGGTAACCCGGTTCGCTGGGTCAGTCGATTCCTCCAGTTCAGAGTTCACTTCCTGAAGGGCCGATCTCAGAGTCAGGACAATACGCTCCGACTCCTCAAACTGACCGTCGAGTATGTGGTCCTTCAGTTCCTCAAGAACGGGGAAAATCCTGTTAAAGAATATGCGCTCAGGTCCGAACGTGCCCACGAATTGCATGAGGAAAATGGTCACGGCTTCAAAAGCCTTCTCTTTGTCCTTGCTAGCGATGGCGTTGCCAAGGATTTCAAGCGTCTGAATGAGGATTTTCATCGCCCGCTGTACGGATTCTTTCTCTTCACTGATGGACATGCTCTCTGCTTGTCCGGGTTCGGCATTTGCATCACGACCTGAACTGACGGGGTTGTCTTGCTGTTGGGCCAGCACCCGGACAATGGCCTCAGCCAGTCCTTTATCTGCGTTCTTCATTGCCGTGACCCCCCGGTTAGAATCAGCCCGTCTAAAGTCATGCCCTCGATTAATGTGGTGACATATCTCGGCTCAACAACCAAGGCAGTGCCGAACCATAGACGATCCTCACTGACGTTCTCTTCGATCCAGACACCCGCCCGGTCGGTTAGCGGCCAAAGCAGGAACAGGGAAAGGTGATTTTCAACCCGAAGATCGGGCTTGACGGTCTGGGAAATTAAAGCGGCTGGTGCTCTCGGATCACGTCTCATGTGATTCCTCCTGTTCGGAGGCATCGGGAGTGAGAAACAAAAAGCCACCCAAGACATCAGGGTGGCTCGTCGGTTCCGGCGACTTTCGGGATTCTTAATCCCGCGCATCGAGCAGCGTGTTTTGCCGCTCAAGGCACCGTGGCATCTCTCGATGCTCGGTTGTCGGGCCAGCCTTGCGGCTGACCGCTCCTGATGCTTCCGGCGCTTGAGCGAGCAATCGAGAAGCCAGAACTCGTTTCGCTGATTTCGTGGCTGACCGGTGATTGCTCTGATGAGCGATTACACGATTTCGTGTACGTCTTGCGGCTACGACACCCCATATGCGAGGCCGACCACGCACTAAAAGAGCTTTGCAGCGCAAAGTCTGGTGTCAGTTTTAGTGTCAGTTCGTTCTGCATTTGAGTGCAGGATCATTCATGATGGTGCATTCATTGAACTGCACCAGAACCGCATGAATACTGGAGTTTTTCATCATGGTGCATTTCAGTGCGGGAGTGTGCAGACAACGGAAATACCCATCCTAAGTCTGGCGCGTCTGCCAATTCCGCCACTTTCGCTCACCGGCAGGTCCGCATCATTGAATAGCTGATTCTTCTGCCCCTTGTCCAGCATCCGTTATTGTGGGCAGCTCAAAGTACTGGCCAGAAGGGCGCTTACGGCACAAGCGCACTGCGTTCCGGCAGCTGCACTCAACAGGAGATCGTCGCGCCCACATTCTAAGACTTCGGGGCGTAATACCCGTCGCGTGCGCTGAGCCGGTACTTGACAGCCTTACCCTTTTCATTCACGATCTTCAGCGGCGAGCCGTCGGAGTCCACCAGTTCGACTCTCAGTTTGTGGTATTTGCCGTCCTTCTCCGGGTTGCTGGGAATGAAACCGAGGCTGTACTGAGTCCGGAGCTGCTGTGCGATCTGCTGGTATTCCGAAGGAATCTCGGCCTCAAAACGCGGAAAGTAAGCCTGCCCGCCCGAGTATTGGGCAATATACTTGAGTTCGGTCTCGCCTTGGACGGTGTTCATGCCGCCGCCGCGGGGATTACGGACGTCTATGTATTCCAGCGTGGTGATCGGGTAGATGGGCGTGTCCGAGGCCTTGGCGATCTTGAGCATGTCGCCATAGGTGATCTTGCTGAAAGTGTCGATTCCCTGCAGGCCAAGCATGGTATTTCCCTGGCCACCCACGATCGGGATGATCGCCTTGCGCCCGGGAATATCCTTCATGCGGTCGATGGTGTAACTGAGAGCGTCAAAGAAGTTGGCCTCCTCAAATCCGGGAATCCTCAAGGTGTCGAGTGCGGCACGCACGGTTCCGCGGTCCTGCGTGAAATCGGTAAGGATGTGCGGTTTCATGTCGTACTCCACGACCGCCACCCAATCCTGCGGCTGAATGAAACCCAAGAATTGGTAAGCATCCTGGAGAGCAAGATACAGGTGGGCCCATGAACGGCTTGAAAACTCGATGAGGAGGCAGACCGTAATCGGTGCGGCGGCCGTGCCGAAGTTGCTCACGGTCTGCTGAACCCCGTCGTCGAGCACCTTGAAATTCTGCTTCGTGAGTGTCGAGATGGGGCTGCCGTCCTTGTCGGTGACCAGCACATCCACGTTCACCAGATTCGTGGTTGTGGCAATCGTGAAGACGTCCTTGGGATTAATTCTCTCGGGCTTCTTCTCCGGCTCCGGAGCAGGCTGATCGGCCTTTTTTTTTGGAATCAGAACGGTTTCGCCCGGCTGCGCGGCAGGCCCGTTGTCCTGCGACGCGGCGGGTTGTTGCTGCTGCCCCTGCTGCTGTTGGTCACCAGGCGTCTGGCAACCCCCGGCACTCGCCAACGCGAAAGCGAGAATCAGAGCGAAAGCCCAGTGTGCTCTTTTGACGGCCATAAATGATCTCCCCGTAAGGCTTATTCTCCCCATTATGATGCCGACTGGGCGTGGCGGGTCAACCCGCAAAAAACTTGACACGGCCAAAAAAACTAATGCAAATCCTGCAGAATGCCGATATACTTCGTGCCGGGGCGAGCTTAAGGTCCAAGGGCCACGCCTGCGGGACCGGCTGACGGGGGAAAGAAGCGTCAATCGGGAAGCCCGAACGCGAGAACGACATGGCTGGAAGTCACCGCAGCGTAGGTCTTGTTCGCAGGTTCGGGGGGAGGGTTTCTGGGGTATAAGACTAGGTACTAACAACGCTTTGACTTGACAAACCAGAACCCAGGATGAGAACCTGAGTTGTCCCGGAGTGCGGATGTTGACTCCGGGTTAAACTTCCGTTAGGCTCTGCTCCAGGGCTGCCCTTTGGCAGCCAACGAATCAGGAGGGGAGTCTAATGAGAAGATACGTCATTTCTGGATTGCTTGCCGCAGTAGTAGTGCTGGCGAGTCTTTCTATGCGCCGCGTGTCCGCGGCTGCTGAGGCTTCTACCCAGTGGTCTTCGCCTGCAAGCACGATAGGATTTGCGCCGCTTCCGGATCGGCCGGTCGCGGTGTACGCTGCGAAGGTCAAGCACGTTCGCGCGCCACTATCACTGTTAATCGTCCCTGCCATGGGCAGTTCACCCATGCCCTTGGCCACGGCATTACCAACACCCACGCTGATCTCCATCGGAAGTTCGCCGGTGCCGCTACCGCCGCCTACACAGGTTGCGATTGGCAGTTCGCCGGTGCCGTTGCCACCACCCACGCTGGTAGCGATTGGCAGTTCGCCGGTGCCGTTGCCACCACCCACGCTGGTAGCGATTGGAAGCTCGCCGGTACCGTTGCCTCCACCCACGCTAGTAGCGATTGGAAGCTCGCCGGTACCATTACCACCGCCTTCGGTCTCTTTGACTTAGCCGAAAAGAGCCTGGAAGGCATAACCCTCCTTGATGCCGGACTGAACACGCGTCAGTTTGCGGCGTGGGGGTGTAATTGGATTGCGTATGCCTGAAGGGCTGGCTTTCGGCCTCCAATGGGGAGGCTATGCTCTCGAACTCGTCCTGCTGATCATCCTGCTCAGTCGCGGGTACCTGCACAGCCTTCGGTCACTGTGCGTCTTCGTGGGCACCCTTCTTGCAGTGGACGCTGGGGTGCGCCCGCTCAGCCTTTTCCTCTACGGCGTGCGGTCTAACGCATATTACGACCTGTATTGGGTCACCGACTTGGTCCTGGTGCTCGCCTCCTTTGCCCTCATCTGCGCGTTTTTCCGGCGCGCCTGTTTGCAACATCACGAAATCTGGAAGCTGGTGAGGCCCGCACTCGTTATTGTGTTCGTCCTGGAATTGGGCATCTCGTCCGCAACTTTCCTGCGCCAGTACCATAACAACCTGCTGGCCACGCGTTTCATGTATGGCTTCAGCCAGGATCTTTATTTCACCTGCGTGGTGCTGACTACGGCTCTGTATTTGATGTTGGAATGGTTTAAAAGCCGAGACCACCTCCTGCATCTGCTGGTCTGCGGTCTGGGTATCCAGTATGCCGGTCCGGCTGCCAATACTGCGCTTTATCTGATTACGAGCAACTCGGACGCCCGGCATCTTCTCGCTTATCTGTTGCCGGTCTGTAATGCGGCTATGCTGGCGATCTGGGTTTATGCAGTGGCGCGGCAACCCCGTAGCGCCGTGGGACGCTTGCGGGTGGCGGCCTGAGGTTTTGAGTTCGATTTGCGAGGTCTACGATGCTCTCGGTACCGATTCTGATAATCTCGACGGCTTTGCTGCTGTTTTATCTCCAGGCGGCATGCGAGAAGATTCTTCGCAAGCCTTTTGAGGATCCCCTGCCCGATCCGATCGTCGACGCCAATCGCCTTGAGTTCCCGTTTATTCGCCGGGCTCTTGAGGAGTATGAGGCGCCGGTGGACTATGCCCGCTTCCGGGTCCAGTTGAAGTGCGACTACCTGGCTCTCATCTACCTGCTGCGAAATGCGGCCAACCAACGCCGCCGGCTTTCGGGCGACGAGCGCTGGCTCGCAATCTACTTCCGCACGCTGTCGGGACTGCTGGCCCTGTGGCATCTCTTCGGCTTGGGCGAACGGAAGCTGTTGCTCAAGATGACCACCGTGCTGGAATACTTCGCGAACGTGCTCGGCGAACGCATCAAGCGCGTGCGCTTTGGCCATCTCACGGCCTCGGAGTATTTGATGAGCCTGTGAGCTCTTCCCGGGCGTGCCGGCTCGCGCGGAGGCGTCACTCCCTCGCGAGATTGAAGCGGATGCCCGCCATGAAGTTCAAAGGCAAGGCGGGATAGCCCAGCACTTCCTCATAATGCCGATCCAATAAGTTGTAAATCTGCCCGTATACCTCCAGCCCTTTGTGTACGCGATAAGAGAATCCTCCGTCCAGGCGCACGTACCCCTTGTTCTCGAAGAGGCAGGGCAGGCCGAGTTCGCAGGCGTACGTGCCATAATTCGGCTCCAGATCCAAAATTTGGCCCCGCCAGTACGCATCGTTGTCAAGGGTAAGCCTCCGATGCGTCCACGCGACGGTGTAATAACCGTAATTGCGGGGGCGCCGGAGGAGTGGCTGGCCGACCTGGAAGGGTGCCAAAGCCTGGTTCGATCCGTCCAGGGCGAGAATCTCAGTCGGCATGAACGTGTAACCCGTCTCGAGCCGCACTGATGACGTCGGCCGCACGCGGGCCGATAGCTCCACTCCCTGCGCGCGGGCGTTGCCGAGGTTCGCCGTCATAAATGTGCTCAGGTTAGTGAGCGACCCGCCCAGCACTTCAATCTCATCCTTGAGGCGCGTATAAAAGTACGTGGCGCTGAGCACGGCGTGATCGCCCGCCAGGTGCTGGTCAATACCCAGGTCAAAGCAGAGGCTGCGCTCCGGTTTCAGTTGTGGATTATTCGTGAAGGCCAGTTCGTAGCCGTTCGGCTCCCTGATCCCTGTGCCAAAGCTCGAGTGCAGGCGTGTGGCTCCAAAACCGGATCCCGACGCGGCGTCGTGCGCTAGCCAGGCGAGCGACACGTGCGGATCGACCACCAGAAGTGCGTTGGCAGGAATCGGCGGACGTCCATCCGGCTCATTCGCGGGCAGTGCCGACGTGCGGATGTCGTCCGCACGTACGCCGGCGGTCACCGACCACCGTCTGGCCGGTGTCCAGCGGTTTTCAACAAAATAGGCGAAAGTCGTGCGCGGCAGAACGAACGGGGTGTTTTCGGCATTGGCGATGTACGTGTCCTCAATCTGCTCCCGCTGGTACTCAAACCCCGCCGCCAGGAAATCGCTGTTGGAAACCAGGATCTCGCTGCGCGTATCAAACCTACCTTGAAGGTTATTCGAATACGAATTGCCGGACGACGAGATGAAGTAATAGTCGTTGGTCGAGGCGTTCACCGTGGTCACCTGGCGGAATCGAGGCGAAAACTGCTCCGTGTAGCTGAAGGCGTAGCCAAACAGGTTCTGCTTGTCGCGCGAGGTGTAGTCGATTCCAGTAAACAGGTCATCCGGATCGGACCCGTAAGGTCCTGGCGCGCCCGCATTGTTGGCGTTACCGAAGAAATTAAAGGTGAATTGTCTGCGGCCGGATGAGGGGTAGCTCAGGCTTACAATCGCGCTCTGATCCTGGTAGGAACTGTTGGGAACCGGGCCGCCCGAATCAAGGCGGCTCGCATCCACAGCCCAGCCCACACCGTGCGTCAGGCCGCTGGCGCCTACTCCGATTCTCCAAGTGGCGAAGCTGCCGACTTCCTCGAGAAGAGAAACCTGCGGGGGACCGTCGCCCGAGCGAGTGACGATGTCAACTACACTCGAAACCGCGTCGGTGCCGTAGAGCGCGCTCTCCGGACTGCGCGTCACTTCCACACGGTCCACGCCGTCGGTGGTGAGAGGGGCGAAGTCAAAGGCGCCGCCGAATTCGTTGAGCGGAATGCCGTCGATCTGCACCAGGTTATAGTCGGACTCGCCGCCACGCACAAAAAGACTGGTGACGCCGCCGCGCGGCCCCGTCTCCGCCACGCTTACGCCCGGGACCGCTCGCATGGCGTCAAAGATGCTCTGATCGCCGCGATCTTCCATATCCTGGGCGGTCAGCACGCTCACCGACGATCCCACCTCCGGCGCGAGCGCTCCTCCCAGCGCGGCCGATACCAGCACGTGATCGGCAACGGCGCTCAGCTTGAGGTGAAGGTCGAGCGCCTGGTCGCGGCCGGTTTCGACGGCCACGTCAAGGTCTGTGTCCGAGAACCCCCGCGCCTGCGCAGTCAGCTTGTAGTCGCCGCGGTCGAGACCGTCGAAGCGATACGTGCCCTCGGGCCCCGTCGTACGCACGACCACGTCGCCCAAAGGAGAAAGTAGCGTGACTCGAGCCCCGCCCACGGTTTGTCCCTGGGGATCGAGGACCGCGCCATAAACCGACGAAGCATCGGCTGAAGCGGCGGAGATACTGACTACTGCAAAAAGACCGAACGCGAAGCCTACAAAACGCACGGACTTGAGATGAGGTCTGGCGAGGAAAAGCACGACTCAACTCCCTTCTCCCGCTCCATCGGCGGGACGTGAGACGAAGAGAGTCAAGGGATTAAAAAGCCTCCGAAGAAATCCCGGAGGCGGTGAGATTCCCTGGGACTCTTTCCGTCGAAGAGTGAGGTTCGATCGTTCCGGGCAGGCTTCCTGGCTCTCGGGTCATCGCCAACGCCCTTAGCCTTCCCATGCCGCTCGGGCACAGTGGCTGGCCTCGACGCTCGATGGGAATCGGGCGTCAAGAACCTCGAGGGGCGCGGCTCGCCGATCACAGTGGCGGGACCGCGGCCGATTTGCACGGCCTTCCCTTTTTCTCCCGGCGTCGCGCCGGGGGCACCTCGGAACGGGGAATGTCAAAGATCGTTTGAAGCTGACTTGGGAACCATAACGCTTCATGATGCCGCTGTCAAGCGCGCGCCGCCGCCGACGGCTTGGTGAGGCCTTCGTTGCCGTCGCCGGATTTACCTGTGCGACCGCGTACCAGGTTGGTACGGAAGACCATGTCGCCGGCCTCTTGCCGATGAGCCTTGCACCAACCCAGGTACAGGCGCCCATAGCTGGCGGTGATGTACTCCCGGGGCGCGTAGCCGAGTTCACGCGCTACTTTATCGATCCAGCGTTTCGGACCTTCGATCTCCAGATAAACGCCGATCGGAGTTTCGTCGAAAGCCACTTCAGCATGCAGGGGATCGCTGTTGCGCCGGTACAGCGTGCGGTACTTTTCGTATCGAAAGGCAACGCCCATTCCGAGATGCTCCAGAATGCCCGTCACCGCCGCAGGGTCGCGCAGGCGAGCCTCGATCTCGACGCGCTCCTTAAAGCGCCCCGAGCCGATCCGCGGTCCTTTGAAGGTCAGAAGAGTACGGCCGGGCTCGGACCTCAGCCGCAGCAGGCTGCCTTTCCTTCTCAAGGGCCGATCTGCAAAGTCAAAAAGCAGGTTGCGCTCGAGATGCCGCTTTGAGGCCCGCCGGAATCCCAACTCGTTCAGCCGGCGGCGCAGCGCGCGGGCATCGTGAACCGGCAGCTTGATCTCGATTTCCCGGCGCATGCGCCCCCCTTTTGAGTTTGGCGACGGAAGAAGGACGGATTACACACCCACCAGTTGCAAAACGGGAGCCGGTGCTTGTCCTGCTTGTGGCGCAGGCATACTGCCTGCGACTTTCTCACTTGCGCCGCCGTCTTGCTGCCCTACTAACGCAGGCAGGATGCCTGCACCACAAGCAGGTCACTAGTACTGGCGGTCGATGATGAAATCCGCCAGCGACCGCAGCGCGTCTCGGTAAGGCGACTCGGGAAAACCCTCCAACTCACGGGCGGCGCGCCCGGCATAGTTGCGCGCCCGCACC
>JASHPE010000135.1 GCA_030038235.1 Terriglobia bacterium | reverse complement strand
TTCCACACCAGCACGCCCGCGAAGTAGGTGATGATGACGATCAGGAACATGTAGAGAGTGCTGGCGATGAGGTCGAGAATCCAATACGTGACCGGCAGCGTGTGATTGCCGTAGCCCTCGCGCGCGCTCAGGGCGATGCTGGGGATACAGTTCAGCAACGCCGCGATCAGGATGATGATGAAGACCACGTTCTTCAGGATGCCGAGGCAGTGAATCCGAACTGAGGCGGCGAACTTCGTCCAGGGAGCGTCGTGCAAAGTGAAAGCGACCGCCGGCGCGGGCGCCGCGACGGCCGGAGCGGGAATCGCTTCGTCGTGAAGCCGCCGGACTTTGGAGCGCCGCTCGGAGAAGCTGAACCGGTAATAGACGAAGACCAGGAACGCGATCCCCACGCCCAGCCAGATCAGCCGATTCCAGAGCAATAGGCCGCTCAGACCTGCGGATATCGAATTCTTCTCAGCGACGGTCCAGTATTTGGTGTAAAGGGTGTACGTTCGGATGGCGAAGGGATCGAGCAGCGCCGCAATCTTCTCATGCTCGATGTTCTGGGTCAGCGCGTCGGAAACGATGTAGCCCGTCATCAGCATCAGCGCCGCTACGAATGACACGATATCGTTGCGCGCCAGTACGGCGATCACAAACAGCACCGCGGCGATGAAAAATGCGTTGGGCAGCGCGAACACCAGCAGACCCTTCAGGTGCGCGCCCCAGTAGACCGGGCCGAAGCGTTCGGCGTCGATCCAGGGCATGTGCTTGGCCACCACTGTGCCAATCGATACGCCCATCATCGGGATCACCGAAACCAGCGTGGCCCCGAGGAATCGTCCGAAAAGAAAATCGCCCCGCTTGATGGGCGTCGAGAAGATGATCTGGTAGGTGTTGTGGCTGAAATCGCGCGCCGCGGCCGAGTTCACAAACGCCGTGGCCATGAGCAGCGTAAACAGGCCGACCAGGGCGTAATAGTTCTCGATCACGAACGGCGCGTTGCGGTAGGTGTTGCCGATTGACCCGCCGATGGTGATGTTGTCGGAGCTGACTGCGCCCATGAACATAGCGCTGACGATGAGCGTGAAGATCCACAGCATCCACGATCGCAGCCAGTAGCGAATCTCAAACCAGGCGATTTGCCAAAGCATGGGCGATCCTCAGTTCCATCCTCGGATTTTTGCGAAGAACACGTCTTCGAGGTCGGGAGAGCTCGGCGTGAAGCCGCCGTTCAGAGGCCGGGCGCTAAGCACGTGCAGGAAGGGCCGCCCGCCCACCAGACGGCTGGAGATCACCTGGTAGCTCTCTTCGTAAGCAGGAAGCTCTGACTTCGCGATCGACCGCTGCCACACGCGACCCTTCAGCGGCGTGATGGCATCGTCCGGGCTGCCCTCGAACAAAACCTTGCCCAGATGGATGATGGCCATGCGGCTGCAAAGATCGAGCACGTCTTCCACGATGTGCGTGGAGAGAATCACGATCACCTGCTCGCCGATTTCCGCCAGCAGATTGTAGAAGCGGTTGCGCTCGCCGGGATCGAGCCCGGCCGTGGGCTCGTCGACGATCAGCAGGTGAGGATTCCCGATCAACGCCTGCGCGATGCCGAAGCGTTGCCGCATGCCGCCCGAGAAGCTGGTCAGCGCCTTCTTGCGGACGTCCCACAGGTTGCAGCGCCGAAGCATGGCCTCCACCACTTCCTTGCGCTCGCGCGAGTTCGTGATGCCTTTGAGCAGCGCGATATGCGCGAGCATGTCCTGCGCCGAGATCCGGGGATACACCCCGAAATCCTGCGGCAGATAGCCCAGGCGCCGCCGCACCTCGTCCTTCTGGCGCAACACGTCGATCTCACCCAGGCGGACGCTGCCGGCGTCGGGCTCTTGCAGCGTCGCCAGCGTGCGCATCAGGGTGGTCTTGCCGGCGCCGTTCGGCCCGAGCAGGCCGTACATGCCGAGCGGGATGTCAAGCGAGACGCTGTCCAGCGCCTTCACCCCGTTGGGATACGTCTTCGACAGGTTCTCGATTCGGAGTTCCAAGCTCACCTCCAGTCCTCAATTACGCGCAGAAGCGCCAAAAGGTTTCCTCGCTTTGGATTGATCGCTGTAGCGCCGGTGTCCTCACCGGCGAGGCGCCGCCGTCCTCACCGGCGATTTACGGTCCGGATCGATCATTGTAGCCCCATGTCCTCACCGGCGATCCTAGACCTCCAGCCCGATAGACCGCATCAGCTTCAACGCGTTGGTGGTCTCCACCACGCCCGGGCTCAGCCGGAAGTCGAACCGCAGCTCACCATCTTTGAGGTAGTCCGCGAAATGAAAGTTGGCGGCCCGCAACGCGGGATCGTCGGCCAATCGAGCCAGCGCCAGGTCGTGCGTGGTCACGAGGCCGATGGCGCCCTGGGCGACGAGGCTTCGCACCAGCGCCTCAGCGCCCACGCGCCGATCGTGCGAATTCGTGCCGTTCAACAGCTCGTCAAGCAGAAAGAGCACCGGCCGCGCGCCGGACGTCATGTCGACGATCTGCTTCAAGCGCGTGATCTCGGCATAGAAGCGCGAGATGCCACCCTGCAACGAGTCCAGCACACAAATGGATGCCGCCACCGCGAGCGGGGATATCCTGAAGCGGCGCGCGCGCACCGGCGAGCCGCATTGCGCCAGCACCGTGTTGGCCCCGACGGCGCGAATCAGCGTGCTCTTCCCTGCCATGTTCGGACCACTGATGACCAGCAGCCGCAAGTCGGTCCCCAGGCGTAGATCGTTCCGTACGGCGCGGCTCTCCGGAATCAGGGGATGCGCGAAGCCTTCAGCCTCGAACCAGGGCGCCTCCGCGATGAATTCCGGGAAAACGTCCGCTCGATGCTCGTAGGCGTAATTGGCCAGCGACGACAGAGCCTCGATTTCACCGACCGCTTCGAGCCACGCTCGCAATGCACCGCCAAACCGGCCTCGCCACGATTCCACGCTGAAGGCGCACTGCAGCGTCCAGAAGATGAACGGGTCGAGAAACGCCAGAAACGGATTGCGCCGCGACTCCAGATTATCCACCACACGGCTCAATCGCTTGACGGCCCGCGACGGCGTCACGCCTTCGGTGCGTAGCGCCGTCTGAAGATCAATCAGCTTCGGGGCTGCGAAGGTCTCGGCCTCGAGACGTCCCAGCACTGTGGCCAGCAATCTCAACTCCGGCGCCACCCGCTCTACGGATGGTGTCGGCGGGCGGTCAACCGCTTCGTCCGCAGCGGCGCGAAGGCCCACCACCGGCGCCACCCGGCGCATTCCGTCGCGGAATCTGTACTGGACGCAGAGGTTCACCACGCTGGCGGCCAGCACAAAGTCCCAACGCCCGCGAGCGAACAACTCAACCACGCTCGCCAGCCAGACGAGCGCCAGCAGTACGAGCGCGATCCGCACCCACGGCGCGGACTTCAATGCGGGCGCGGCTTCGCCCCACGCTGCCAAAGCGTCCGGCTCGATCACATGCCGGACGTCTTCGCCGAGCACCGCCAGATCCTCGCGAAGACTCAGCCGGCCGCGCAGATCGACCACCGCAGCCTGGCGCGCATGGACCTCGTCAGGCGGCGCCGCCTGGAGCAGCCAACTCGCCAACGTCTGCTCGCCCATAGGAGTGCGCGCTGTGGAGAGCAGCTCGAAGAGCGACCCTTGCCCGAAGATGTCGAGATCGCGCGCATAAGGGTGCGCGGGATCGAGGAACCGCATCCCTTGCTCGCCCCGACCGATCCACTGACCTGTCAGGCGCGCGAGGCCACGCTCGTAGAAGGCGATAATCCGCCCGCAGTTGCGCAGGGATCGAAAAACGTTGGCATGGACGGCCCCGAGCGCCACCACGACCGCTCCCGGAACCAATACCCACAGGATGGAAAACGCGCGGAAGGCAAGAGCGCCGATCACGACTGCAAGGGCGGCGCCCACGACTGCCAGGTTGATTGCGCCCAAGCGGCGGTGCCGCCGCTCGTAGCCCGCCTGCTGCGCTCGCAATGCGTCGAGACGCCGCGTGTACTCAGCCTCGGGCGTGTACTCAGCGTCGGGATTGTGCGGGAAAGGTGCCCTCTCGGTTCCAGCCACCCCAACATGTTACTGCGCGGCGGGAAGCGATGCCAGAAATTGGCGGATGTGGTCTGCCAATTAACGGTGAACCGGTTTGATCGGTTGATCATTCGGCCCTCTGCATGCAGCTTACCGGATCGCCGACTAATAACCGGCCCTAAACCGCGCGTGGGAGCAAAGGAGAGGGCCAGGATCTAACTGAATACGGGCTGGTTATCGTCC